>CAKSIW010000047.1 GCA_934463175.1 uncultured Clostridia bacterium
AAAATTCCTCCTATGATATTATTTATATTCTATCATAGAAGGAATCAAATTTACAGACTTTTTTTCACACTCTCTGATAAAAGGCGCACAGCAAAACAATTCTGTTTTGCTGTGCGCCTTTTCCGATTTAAAAAACATGACAGGAAGCAATTGCTTCCTGTCATGTTAATTAATACCCGAGATTTTCGCCGACAAGAATGACCTTGATTCTGTCTTTTGAAGCCTGTTTTGAGGTTACGAGATAGTGACGGCATATTCTGTCGGGTGAGTCACAGCCCTTGCCCATGCCGCCATCCGGACAAACACACTGCCCCGTTTTTCCGCAATAGGTATTTTTTCCGAGACGAACACAGTTTTTAGGTGCTGCAATTGTTTTGACTCTTTTGACTGCAGCATCAATATCCTTGACAATTTTGTTAATTCCTGCGATGATGATAACCGTTTCGGGGCCGAAAGCAATTGCGGAAATCCTGTTTGCATTTCCGTCAACATTATAAAGCTCGCCGTCTTCCGTCACGGCATTTGTGCTTGAAATGTATACATCTGCGCGGAAGCTTTCCTTGAAAATGTCTGTCACTTCATCGCGCGTCAGTCCTTCGCGGAATCTGTCGAGAAAACGGTAGTCACCTTCTCTGAGCATATCAAGAACGCCGGTTTCCGAAAGGGTCACAGATCCGCCGACACCGACAGATGAACCGCTTTTGATGAGCTTTTTCAGCAAAGGAACGACCTCGGAGCGTGTTTCGGCATAAAAGCTCTCCATATTGTTGTTCTCAAGCTTTTTAAGAGTTTCTTCAATATATTTTTCCATGTCCGTATCCTCCTTGAAAATCAGTCCGCAGAGCTGCTTTCGCGCATTGCAAGGATTGTTTTTTCAATAAGCTCGTCAAGCTCCCAACCCAGCATTTCCGCTCCGCGCAATATGACATCACGCGAACAGCCGGCGGCAAATTTTTTGTCTTTAAATTTCTTTTTAACGGATTTAACCTCCAGATCCGCAACACTCTTTGAAGGTCTCATGACTGCAACGGCTCCGATGAGTCCTGTCAGCTCATCTGTTGCGTATAAAACCTTCTCCATTTGGTGCTCCGGCTTAATGTCAACGCATATTCCGAAGCCGTGGCTTGCAACCGCATGAATCAGCCGTTCGTCAATGCCGCGGCTGCGCATAATTTCCTGAACCTTTGTGCAGTGCTCGTCGGGATACATTTCAAAATCAAGGTCATGAAGAAGCCCGACAACCTCCCAAAAGCCGGCATCGTCGGCATAACCGAGAGTGTTTGCAAAGTACTTCATAACATCTCCGACAATGTGTGCATGTTTAAGATGAAATTCACCCTTGTTGTATTCGCCGAGAAGAGCAAGAGCCTCCTGTTTTGTTGGAATCATAAAACATACCCCTTTTCTTATATTTATTTTTTGCTGTTTCTGCACTCAGAGACAACCATGCCCGAAAGTGCAACAATTGCGATTACGTTCGGGAGCACCATGAGCTGATTGAACATATCGGTGAGCTCCCACACAAGGTCGTTTGACAAAAGCGAGCCAAGGAAGATGAACACAATTGCAATGATTGAATAGACGGTGTTTGAACGCTTGCCGAAAAGATAGTTCACATTTATTCTGCCGAACAGGTTCCAGCCGATTATTGTTGAAAAGGCAAAGAACAGAAGGCAAACCGCAACAAAACCGTTTCCTGCGCCCTGACCGAATATTCCGGAGAATGCAAGCTGTGCCATATTTGTTTTTGAAACACCGTCCGCGCTTCCGCCCGCAAGGACTCCGTCACCTGCATAGAGCGTTGAGATGACAACGAGTGCCGTCATTGTGAGAACGACAAAGGTGTCGATGAAAACACCGATCATTGCGACAACACCCTGGTCGTGAGGTCTTTTCACGTTTGCCATTGCGTGAGCATGAGGAGTCGAACCCATACCTGCTTCGTTTGAAAACAGTCCGCGCTTCACACCCTGACTGATTGCCTGCTTGATTGCCGCACCGATGCTTCCGCCGATGATTGCGTTCGGAACAAATGCATATTTAAATATCATTCCGAAGGTTTCGGGAATGTATTTAACCCTGACAGCAAGAACTGCAATACCGCCGATGAGATATAACACAGCCATGAACGGAACAATTTTTTCTGTAACCGAGCCAATGCGCTGAACACCGCCGACAAAAATGAATACAGCAATAACGGAAATCACAAGTCCTGTCACCCATGTCGGAATGCCGAAAGCTGTGTTGCACGCCTCACCGATTGAGTTTGACTGAACCATTGCACCCATGAATCCGAGTGCAAGAATGCAGGCAACAGAGAAGAAGCCTGCGAGGAATTTCCCGAAGTCGCCGCGGAACGCGGTCTTTATGTAGTAAACAGGTCCTCCGAGAACCGTGCCGTCGTCTGCAACAATTCTTGTTTTCTGTGCGAGAACCGCCTCGGCATATATGGTTGCCATTCCGAAAAATGCAATAACCCACATCCAGAAAATTGCTCCCGGTCCGCCGATTAAGATTGCGCCGCAGGCACCGACGATGTTTCCCGTCCCGACCTGAGCCGCAATTGCGGTTGTCAGTGCCTGAAATGAGCTGAGACCGCTTTTGTGTTTCTTGCCGTTCAGATTCAGCTCACCGAAGAAAGCTTTCATACCCTCACCGAAACAGCGAACCTGCACAAATCTTGTGCGGATTGAGAAGAAAAGCCCAACGCCAACAAGCAGTATAATTAGGATATAATCCGAGAGATACATGTTGACGGTTTGTACGATTTTTAATAAGTTTTCCATAAATACCCTCCCAATGCAAATTTAAATTTGCATGTTTATAAAAATACTCCTACATTATACAACAAAAACACGCGCTTTGCAAGTTCTTTGTGAATAAAATGTCAGATTAATGGAGAGGAGAGGCTGTTATGCACGTTAATTCAGCATGGCAGAAAGAGAATTTGTTTAAAAATTATCCCCAAAGTTAAAACAGTACACTTTTTTTCAGCCCGACAATATGTTATGATTAAAAAACAAGAATAGGAGGGTCAAAAATGAACACTGCGGTGAAAGAAGAAAGGACAGCAAAGCAAAGGGTAAAAGCACCGTCTCTGCGTTCTGCGCTTGTGAGAGACAGACAGCTGTATTTAATGCTGCTGATTCCTGTCGCATACATAATTATTTTTAAATATATACCGATGTACGGAGTTTTGATTGCCTTCAAGAATTTCAACATATTTGAAGGAATCATGAAAAGCGAATGGGCAGGGCTTGAAATGTTCAGGCAGCTGTGGACAATGAATGATTTCAAAAGAGCATTCAGAAACACGCTGACCCTGAATCTTCTGGATTTAATCGTGGGATTTCCCGTGCCTGTTTTTCTTGCGCTTTGCTTGAATGAGCTTCGCAGTCTCAGGTTCAAAAAAGCGGCACAAACACTTTTATATTTGCCGTATTTCATGTCGTGGGTAATCATCGGCGGTATAGTATATCAGATTTTCAGCACAAACACGGGCGTTGTGAATCAGATAATCAAGTCGATGGGCGGTGAGCGTATTCCGTTTCTCACAAACAAATGGTATTGGACAATAACATATTTGTTTTCGGGAGTGTGGCGCGGAGCAGGCTGGAACACAATAATTTATATGGCTGCAATAACCGGAATTGACGCAAGCCTCTATGAGGCGGCTGAGGTCGATGGTGCCGGGAAGCTCAGAAAGATTTTTCACATAACGCTTCCGTCAATCCGTGCAACGATTGTGATGATGCTCATAATCCAAATCGGTCAGATGATGACAATCGGCTTTGAACGCCCCTATGTGATGGGCAATGCGCTTGTTACCGATTTTTCGGACGTTCTCAGCACCTTTGTATATCGGATAGGTTTGCAGGGAGGAAAGTTCAGCTTGTCAACCGCGGCGGGATTCTTCCAGTCGGTTGTCGGACTGATTCTGATAACCTCGGCAAATCAAGTTTCAAAGAGACTCGGACAGCAGGGAATCTGGTAAGGAGGAAGAAAGATGAAAAGAACAACAAACGGAGACAGAGCGCTTTCGGCACTTTTTACGGTGATTGTCGGTATTGCGGTTTTGCTGACGGTCATTCCGTTTTTGAACGTGATTGCAATGTCGCTCAGCTCTCCCGACAGCATAAACTCGGGACGTGTGTGGCTTTGGCCTGTCGGAATTAATTTTGAGGCATATAAGGCGGTTTTCACAGATATGTCAATGCTTTGGGCACTTGCCTACACCGTCATACTGACACTTTTATACACAATACTGGCAATGCTTCTGACAATTCTGCTGGCATATCCGCTGACTAAGGAAAGGCTTTTCGGAAGAAGATTCTTCTCGCTGCTTTTTGTGTTCACAATGTATTTTAACGGCGGAGTCATTCCTGAATACATACTGTTCAGACAGCTGAAAATCATCAACACAATGACGGTTCTGATAATCCCGGGGCTGCTCAGTGTATACAATATGATAATTCTCAAAACATTTCTGAAGGGGCTGCCGTCGAGCATTGAAGAATCGGCATCACTGGACGGTGCTTCGGATTTTCGGATTCTGTTTAAAATTGTTGTTCCGCTTTCAAAGCCCGTACTTGCGACACTTTGCCTGTATTATGCGGTTTTTCGGTGGAACACGTTTCAGGACGTTTTGTATTTTGTGACAAATTCAAGCCTTTATACTCTTCAGATGAAGCTTAATATGCTGATAAATATAACACAGTCGAGCGAGCTGTCACAGTTTGAGGGAGCAAATTTAAGCAAGCTTGTGGCGGAGAACATAAAAAGCGCAAGCATAATTTTTGCAACAGTGCCGATTATTTTGGTTTATCCGTGGCTGCAAAGATACTTTGTGACCGGCATGACACTCGGCGCGGTGAAGGAATAGTAAAATATTAAAATATTTATAAATCAGGGGGTTGTTAAAGTGAAAAAGTGGGTAAAGCTGACAGCGGCGGCGGTGACGTTTGCAATGACCTGCGCGGGTCTTGCGGCGTGCGGCGGAAAGGACGGAGGAAAGACAGCGGGCAAATCGACTTTGCGTGTTGAAATCTTTGACCGCGGAAACGTTCCGGCAGGCGCAGGCACAATAACCGATAACGCGCTCACAAAATGGATTCAGAAGGAGTTCGGAGACCCGAACAACATCAATGTTGAATTTGTTTCCGTGCCGCGCGATCAGGAGCTTCAGCAACTGAATGTTCTCATGGCGGCAGGAGAAGCTCCGGACATTGTTTTTGCATATAACTATGTGACAATGTATGATTTCTATAAAAACGGCGGACTGACCGACCTCAGCGAATATGTTTCAAAGTCGGAAAATCTGAAAAAACTCTTGGGCGATGACGTGCTGAAATACGGCGAAATTGACGGAAAGCAGATTATGATTCCGGGACGGCGTATCATCACGGCAAGAACCGGTCAGATAATCAGACAGGACTGGCTGGACAAGGTTGGAATGAAAGCTCCGACAAACAAAGATGAGCTTTATAATGTTCTCAAAGCATTCAAGGAAAAAGACCCGGGAAATGCGGGAGAGAAAAACACTCCTTGGGCAATCTCGACAAACACGGCAATGTACACCGATTTGCTCTATTCCTTTGCTGAGTGGGACAAAATGGACGAGGCGGAAAAGGCTGTCACACCGTGGCCGATGAGACCGGGCTTCAAAGAGGGCGTGCGTTATATGAACAAGCTCTACAGCGAAGGTTTGATCAGCCCCGACTTTGCGCTTGACAAGGACGCAGGCTTTATCAACGACAACTTCGGTCTGCCGTTCCAGAGCGGTTCATATTATGAAACGCTGAAGCAGAATGTTCCGACAGCAAAGGTTGCGGCGGTTGATGCCTTTAATGACAAAGACGGCAAGCACCCGAAGGAAATATACACACCGGTAGGACTTTATATTGCAGTGCCGAAAAGCTCAAAAAATGCTGAAAATGCGGTTAAATATCTGGATTGGATGTCTCAGGACGATGTTCTGCGCACAATGCAGTTTGGCTGGGAAGGCAAAACATATACGGTTGACACGGACGGATTCCCCAAAACAATCGACACAGATGAGTCAAAGAAACAGCACTGGTATCACCTCGGCTTTGACACAGCAATTGTTGTGAACGGAATGTATCTCGGCAATCAGGAAAAATCGGTTGAGTTTAATGCTGCGGCAACGGGAGAAAACCGTGAGATTTATATGCAGTCATACGAAAACAGCATGAGAGACGGCTGGACACCTGTTGTTCTGCCTCCGAACGATTCGCTTGTTAAATATGAGGCGAACATCAGTACAAAATTCTCGGAGCTTCTGACAAAGAGCATTATGGCAGCTCCGTCAGAGTTTGATAAGGTATATGACGAGCTTCAGAAGGAATTTGTTGAGGTTGGCGGAAAAGAAGTCAATGAAGCGGCAATCAAACAGTATAATGAGCTTAAGAAATAGGCATACGGGGCGCGGACGCGCATTGCCTGAAGCAGACAAGAATTTCGGCGGCGGATTTTCCGCCGCCGAAATCCGACTTTTCAAAGGAGCAGCGTTATGAGCAAACTGAATATTCGGCACTACATAAAAAAATATCGGCTGAACAGTGTCTTTCTGCGGAATTTAATAATGATTATTCTTATAAGCACAATTCCGTTCGGGGCGAGCTGTTTTTTGGTATACAGCCGTGCTGTGTCCGCGATGAAAAATGAAGCTCAGATTCTTGAACAGAAGAAAATGGACAAGATGGCAGGCTCGCTTGACAACTTCATCAGGTCAATGGACAAGCTGTGCATTGTCATGCTTCAGCAAAATGATGTGCGGCAGGTGTTTTCAACGAAGGAATCAACGGTGAATCTCAGCGGCTGCTATACAAATATAATGAACGATCTGAACCTTTTCACTCTGTCCTACGGATATATCCGAGGCGTTAAAGTGTATTCCGAGCTGAACGGCTGTGTTGTGTCGCAGGTTGCCGTGACCGCGGCGGAGAATGACACGACAGGGCTTCTCGAATGCTATCGGAATGCAGGGGACGGACTCTATATTGCAGCTGCCGATTCAAACGGTGCGGGAATTAAAACGGTCACGTTTATGAGAAAAATGAAGATCGGAGCAGAAACTCTCGGTGCTGTGTGCATTGAAGTTCACATAAACAGGCTCTTTGAAGAGCTTGGGATCTCATATAACGATGAAAATGACAGGCTCATGCTGACCGATGACCGCGGACGTGTGTTCATAAGCTCTTATGTCAGTGACATAAACCGTGAAACAGAGAGCGTTCTGAAATCGGGAAAAGAAAACGGTTTAAAAATATATGAGCTGCCGAGCAGCACTGAAAAATGGCAATATGTCCACATGTACAGCGAAACCTACTACAGCGGAGCAAGCCGCCGAATGACTCATATGGTGGCACTGCTAATATGCCTTAGTCTCATTATGGTGCTGCTGACGGCGGTGTATATCTCGCGCCAGACCTTCCGACCGCTTGCGGAAATTCTGGAATATTTCGGAAACGGCGAGGGAGAACAGCCGTATGACAGCAACGAGCTGGGATATATAATACGAAGCATAAGCGCGCTTGCAGATGAAAATGTGAATCTGACCGCGGAAATGCAGCAACGTATTGTCATGCTGAACAAGGCGCAGCTTTGCGCGCTACAGAATCAGATTAATCCGCATTTCATGTATAATACGCTTGAAACAATCAAGTGGGTTGTGATGGATCTGGAGAATGAGGACTGCAAGGCATCGTCCATGATTGAAATGCTTGCAGATGTAATCAGCTACAGCCTTGACGCGGAACGCTATCTTGTCAGCCTCGACGAGGAAATTGAAAACACAAAAACATATATTTCCATTCTGAAAATAAGATATGAAGACAGATTCCACATTGAATGGGAAATTGACCCGAGACTGCAAAATGTCAAGGTTCTGAAGCTTTGTATGCAGCCGCTGATTGAGAATGCAATGGTACATGGAATCGCGCCGAAACGCGCAGAGGGAAAAATCCGCATTGCCGTGAAGAAAATGAAAAGCGACTTGTGCGTTGAGGTTGAGGACGATGGTGTGGGGATTGATGCCGAAAAACTCGGTGAACTGCGCAAAAGTCTGGAGGACGGACACGGCATGGAAGGAAAGCATGTCGGCTTGCGCAATGTGAATCTGCGAACCCGTCTTGCGTTCGGTGATGAATACGGAATCTCGGTTTTCTCGGAAAAAGGGAAAGGAACAAAGGTTTCTCTCTTGATGAAAATGCAAATTATCCCTGAAAAGTAAAAAAAATTTGCTGTATTTTTTTCGGAGATAATAGTATAATGAAATAGCACAAATGATGTAGTATAAAGAATATCGGAGATGAAAAAATGAGTTATTCCATGATTATTGTTGATGATGAGCGGATTATCAGAGAGGGATTGAAAAAATACATACAAAAGCTTGACTGCGGTTTTTGTGTTGAGGCGGTGTTTGAGGACGGGAAGGAAGCAATCGAATATCTCGAAGCCCATGAGACAGATTTGGTGATAACGGACATTTGCATGACGGAGATAAACGGGCTGGAGGTTGCGGCGTTTGTCAGACAGAATATGCCCGACACCGAGGTGATAATTCTGAGCGGATACAGAAATTTTGAGTATGCGCAGCAGGCGATTTCATACGGCGTGACGAGATATTTGCTGAAGCCTGTGAAGAATGCGGAAATATCCGAAATTCTGGGCAGTGTCCGCGAGTGCCTTGATGAAAAGAAACACATAAAGGACGTTGTTTTCAGATATGACGAAATGCTGAGTCAGGTCAGAAATCAGTTTTTTGTTGATTATATGCTCGGCGCGGCAAAAACCGCGGGTGAGGGCAGTGATATTTTTGAACCGCTCAGATTTGATATACGTTATGATGAAATATATGCGGCGGTGATATATGTCCACTGGCATGAAAGCTTTGTTGAGGATATATGGCAATATGGAAAGAACAGAATCCAGTCGGCGGTGCTGAACTTTTATTCGTGCAGGGAAAATCATGTGTTCGGCATGGTGACAGACGAGGAGCAGTTTCTGATTTTATCGTCGGGTGATACGGCGGAGCAAGACGCAGAGGAGCTTCGAAAATGGGCAGAGGAATCGTTCGGAAGTGCTCCAGAGGTGCGGATTATCTACACCTGCAAGGGACTTGAGGGACTGAAAAGCTATAAAACCCTGAATTTTGAGGGGAACGCGGCAGGAGAAACGGTTGAAAATGAACGGCGAATCCTGCTTTGCACATATCTCAACCTTGGTATGTATGAGCAGGCAAAGGAGCTTTTTTCGGAGCTTGCCGAAGCTGCGGCAGGCAGGGAGGACGAGCTTGTGCGCCTGATTTGCGACAATGCGTCGAAGGTTGGTGTGCAAATGGACGCTGACCGCTATATCAGGCGGCTGAGGAGCGGCACCGAGAAATGCGGCGATGTGTTTGACAGCTTCTACAAGTATTTCAGCACAGCAAGATGTGAGGACAAGCTCATCACGAAGATAAAGGAATATGTGCAGTCGAATTATGCACAGGATATTTCCCTCGAATCGGTTGCGGAAAGGGTGTATCTGCACCCCGTATATCTGTCGCGGTTTTTCAAGCAGCAGGTTGGTGAAAACTTCAGGGACTATCTGTTCAGCGTGCGTATGACAAATGCAATAACTCTGCTGAAGAAGAATACATACAAGATTTATGAGATAAGCCGCATGGTCGGCTATAAAAGCAGTAAATATTTTTCAAGACAGTTCAAAGGGTACACGGGCTACACTCCGAAAAACTATTGCAGGGTCATGTGGAATCTGAATGTCCGTGATGAATAACCTGATATTAGTTATCCGAACCCCCTTAATCGGCGCAATTCCGGAATGTTTTGACTTATCAGGTTAATGACAGAAAGCTAATTTATACATAAAGGAGAACATAAATGAACAGGGAAAAAGCACTTGAATATGCCATGCTGGCATGTGACACAATGATTGGAAAATACACCGTTGAAACGCTGCCGCCTGAGCATAAGTTTCACTATCACCAGGGGGTGTTCCTTTCGGGAATGCTTCACACATGGGAGGTCAGCGGAAAGAAAAAATACTATGATTATGTGAAGGAATGGGTTGACAGCATTGTTTGGGAGGACGGAAGCATACACGATTTCGACCGCGGAATGATGGACGACATTCAGCCCGGAATCCTTCTGTTTCCGCTGTATCGCGAAACGGGAGATTTGAGATATAAAAAGGCTCTTGACACGCTTCTTCCGATACTTAAAAACTGGAAAAGAAACGAATACGGAGGCTTTTGGCACAAGGAATGGCACCCCAATCAGATGTGGCTTGACGGACTTTATATGGCAGGACCTCTTGAGGCGGAATATGCAAAGGAGTTTGACTGTCCCGAATATCTTGAAATTGCGGTTGAGCAAGCCTTTCTGATGGCGGAGCATATGCAGGATAAAAATTCGGGTTTGCTTTATCACGGCTGGGATACGGAGAAAAAATGCTGGTGGGTTGACAAAAAAACAGGTTTATCGACTGAGTTCTGGGGCAGAGCCATGGGGTGGTATGTTGTGGCGATTCTGGACATTCTGGAGTTCATGCCTAAGGAGCATCCGCGGCGCAATGAAATGATTGAGCTTGAAAAGGAAGCGTTGCAGGCTGTCCTCAGAGTTCAGGACAAGGAAAGCGGAATGTGGTATCAGGTTATGGACAAGGGAGACCGCGCGGACAACTGGCTTGAAACCTCATGCACGGCACTGTTTGCGTATGCGGTTTCGCGTGCGGCACGCACAGGGATTCTTCCGGAATGCTGCCGTGAGGCGGCATGGAATGCATTCTGCGGAATTGAAAAGCACAGCCTGACAAGAAACGGCGGCGAGCTTCAGCTCAGCGGAATCTGTATCGGCACAGACGTCAGCAACTATGAGGCATATGTGACAAGACCGACGTGCACAAACGATCTTCACGGTATGGGAGCATTTTTGCTGATGTGTGCAGAGCTTGCAAAGGCGTGAATGGTTAAGACTATACCCTAAAAGTTAAAACAATGTTACGCTTTTTAAATGAAAGATTTGGTATAGTTATAATATGAAATAATCAATTCGGGAGGAATGAAAAATGAACAGGTTCAAAAGAGTTGCGTGGCTTTTGGCATTGACAATGATTTTGTCAAGCTTTTCATGCGTTATGGCGGAGGAAAGTGCCGATATAACTGTGACGAACAATGCGGTCAGCAGCGAAATAACGTCTGCATGGGGCGGCTCGCTTTTAATTGCGGCAGACGCAAAGCGTGACGTGAATGCCGAGGTTTCGGTGAAGGTCACGGCAGCGGACGGCACAGAAATTGCAAATGTTCCTGTCAGCGCGGCTGTCGGAACGGATAATTATGCGGCAATGAAGCTGCTTGTTCACAAGAACAGCGGAAAATTTGAACTGTATAGTGAGGGCAAGCTTGTGAGCGGCGGTGCGATTACAGGCGGTGCAGACAAAACCGCGGCAAAGCTGACGGTTGTTTCCAAGGGCGGCACTGTATATCTGAAAAATGTCAGCGTGTCGGATTATATGGACACGGCAGACAAAACAGAGGTGCTGTTTGAGAGTGATTTTTCGGCAATGCCGAATAATACAAATGTTGCTTCGGGTACTCCTGACGGTTTTTATTGTGATGACTGGTACGCAAGCGATCGTACAAAAAATTCCGGAAGTGACTATTATTGTGACATTCAGGGGAGTACTTCAGACTTATTTATGAGATATATTGATACCATTGGCGGACAGAGTGTTAGACATATGATAAAGGACGGCGGCACAAGTGAAAGCTTTGAAATAAGCACACAACTGCTTTTTCCGCACTGGAATAATAGATATGACGGCGGCTTCAGAATGTTTTTGGTTGATGAGAACGGAAACACCATTGACCTGATTAAGGCAGGAACAAAAACAGACAGCTCTGTTGAGAGGGGCAATATACCTATTTACGATGGTAATGGAGAAAAGCTTTTTGATGTAAGGGGTCAAACTTGGACTGTATTTACAATAAAGGTTGATCTTAATGCACAAATGTATACGGTTGCATATAAAGAAAGTGCAGGCAGTGCAACATCAAATCCGATTTCTTTACCGAACATGAAAGCTGTATCGCCTTATGCTTTGACGTTAGCGAGTGCAGTGGGTATTGCAAAAGATGTTGCTTCAACAGGTTCGGTTTCCTTTAAATTCTTCAAAGTAATGGCAGAAAAAGATCCTTCCTTCAAGGAATTGATTTATGCAGAAGATTTTAACAACGGAATCGGAGACTGGCAATTCAGCAGAAGCGGATCCCAAAACAGCGGAAACAGCCTTGTGAACGGAAGCGTTGAAAAATATAAGGGTCACACTGCGCTGTTAATTGAAAGAAAAGACGCAAAGTTCATTTCTGCTTCAACTGATAAGACAGACGGGAAAACACATTACGGAACACTGAACGAAGACGGCACATTAGCTCCTGACCCGGAAGCAGTAATTGATGGCAGCAGTAGTTCATGGGCGACAAATAGTGCAACATGGTATGTGCGCCTTCCCAAAGCGATTACGGTAAGCGAGGACGTATGTGTGGAATATGATGTGCATTTAGGCGGCAAAGCATGGAAGTATAATGCAAACGGAGATTATTATTCTCCGCGGGATTTGGTGTATGCATCTCTCGGAAGTTATTCCTCAAATACCAGTATCGGGGTTACGGCAGGAACCGAATATATGAGTCTGCAATATTCAGAGGGTGCTATATTTAACGAAATAACCAGAGAAGACGCACTGACAAAAAAGATTATGCCGTCAAGCGGATACTACACATGGACTGAAAACGGACCTGCTGCCGAGTGGGTTTCAACAAATGTGGAGAACAATGGGGGAACAAGCATAACGATTACAACCGACAGCAAGGCAAAGGGTGTTGATTCAACTAATTATTCGGTCACAGCTACCGACGCAACGGTAGACACTCTTGCATTCACAATCGGACGAAACAACGGCGGAGCATGTTACATTGACAATATTAAGATTTACACGAAGGACAGTGCAGCTGTTAAAGAATTTAATGCAGGAACAACAAACGGATTTACGGTGGCATTCGCACAGCCGACAGAGGAATTTGCAATACACGGTGCAGAGACAGTCAGCGCAGGCGCGGCAGTGTCAAATGTGATAATCGGAAACTATTCGGGAAACCTTTCTCAGAGTGCATTCGTTGCGGCGGTCCTTTATGAAAAAGTCGGAGACGAGCTTGTTTTGTCGGACTGCAAGGTGAACTCGGTTACATTGTCGGACATTGAAAACAATGTGACTCTGAACGGACAGCTCGCAATTCCGCGAGATTTTTCGGCGGATAAATACAGCCTGAAGATATTCCTTTTTGACGGAGCCGGAACACTGAAACCGCTTTCGGCTGCAAAGATATACTGAGAGATAAACAAATAAATAAATTCAAGGGGTGCTTATTTGAAAATTGTCGGACAGCAATTGAACTTCTCAAACAGCACCCCTTGATGATTTCCGAGTTATTTTCTGAAAGGATTGAATTCCATGAAAAAAATCAGCATAAAAAAACGGGCAGCCGCACTCATTGCGGTCATCTCGCTTTTGCTTCCGCAGAGCATACCGCAAAGCGCGGCGGCTGCGGAAGGAGGAGAATATGACTATATTCTCAACACATTTGACGAGAATGCATATGTCATGTTCGGCGATGAGATAAAACAAAATAACTGTGAATTTTTTGACGGCATTGCACAGGGAATAACCGATAAGGAAAACGCGCTGTATAATGAAAAATCGTCGGAGCTTGGCATGGACGGCAGAAAGTTCTATAAAGACAACCCGGCGAGCGTGAAGATTGATGAAAGCTTTTACGGGGAAGACGACCGCGAATTTCTGGTTTCGGTCGCATATTATGACTACGGACCGTCGGAGGGAAGAATTTATTTTGAATATTTTCCCGAGAACAGCAAGGAATCAAAGCGTGTCACAATGATTAAGTCGGGAGCGGTTCAGGACTGGTTTGTCAAAACCTTCTACATAAACGATATGGATCTGAAAAGGTCGTTTGAGGACGGTTCAAATGTCAGACTCATCACGGGGGCATGGAACCTGTTCAAAAAGCTTGAAATTGTGAACATTTCAAAGCTGAAACGCGAGAAGGCGGCGGCACGGGCAACGCTTGCGAGTGCAAAGCGTGATTCGCTCATCAAAATGAGCATACTTGACGGGTCGGACGCTGAATTTCTGGACAAAAACCTGAATGAGAGCTGCAATGAACGAACGGCGCATATGCTGTTGAATATCATATGCGGAAGAAAGAGAGACAGCGGTCCGGAGGATTTCAGCGAATCCAAAACAATGACACAGGGAGAGCTTCTGGAGCTTTTCGGCTCATCTGTGGGAGTTAAGCTGAAAAATGATGAGATATGCGAACACGCGAAGGAGCTTGGACTGACCTTTGATGAGGATTTGCTTTTCTGTGCTGACGCGGAAGCGACAAACTATAATTTGCTTGCGCTTGCAAACAACACTCTTTTGTTCACAAGAGAGGATCAAAGCTCTCTTGCAACGGATTTGCTGAAGAAAGGCTTGCTGAATGAAAAATCTGTGTGCCAGAGCGGAGAGGAAAAGCTGATTGCGGCAGTGTTCAGAACGCCGCAGCCTTGTCCGTATGAAGTATTTCTCGACAATGAAACGGGACAGCAGATTTGCAGCATGTCAATCTACGGCTTGCCGACAATGAGACCGTATGTCACAACCCAAAGCTGGCTTGCTGACGGAAAAAGGCTGATTTGTGCTCTGGTTTCGGGGTCAATGTTCATTTATGACACAGAGGCTCAGACGCTCAAATATGTTGATTCGGTTGTGAATGAGAGTCAGCGCACACATGCAATGGCTGCAACGGACGACTTCATATACTATCTGAAAAAGGCAGACGGAGAATACAGCATATGGCGTGCTGACGCGAACGCTGAGGGAATTGTTCCCGAGCTTGTCACCAATGCGCCGACAAACGCGTGGATTTCGGTTCCGCAGCTTTCCAATGACTGCAACTATATCAGTGTTGACTACACAGACAACGCACATGAATTTTCACAGCCCGGAGACAGAACCTTTGCACGCTACAGCATAAAGGACAAAAAATGGGAGATATATGTTCACAACTTCTCATACGGAAATGTTCTGACGCACAATCAGGTTAATCCCGCGTTTCCCGATTTGCTGTCGTTCTGCCATGAAATTGAGGGTTCGGGGCTTTCGTCTCCGTATGAAATTCTTGACAGAATGTGGATTTATGACTGTAACACAAAAGAGGCAAAATGCATGTATGCTCAAGGCGTCAGCGACATTGACGGACTCGTTTTGCAGGGCGCAACGCATGAGGTCTGGTCGAATGACGGTCAGTATATGTATTTCATAAACTACAGCGTTGATTCCACGCGCGACATAGGACTGACGCCGAGTGCGGTGAGGTTTAATCTTGACGGCTCGCACAGGCAGTATTATTACGATGACAGGTGCCCGTCATATTCATATCAGCATTTATATGCAACCGACGACAACAAATTTATTGTTGCGGACGGAAACTATGTTGTGCTCATCAGCACGGAAACAAACGAGCATTTCCCGATTACTCATTTTGTTTGGAGTATGGGAAAATCGCACCCATATCAGGCTCACCCTGTCATTGCGAGGAACAGATATATTGTGAGCTGGGGCGCGGCAGACGACACGGGGATTTTGTGTGTTCGCTGGTTTGATTTTTCCAAGCTTGCGAAAAAAACGGCAAAGGGCGGACACTATTCAATCGGCGGAAATGTTGACCGCGTGAGCTATGCGGGACTTGACTGCGAAAGCACCGAGACAAACATAAACAGCATAAAGGGTTTTTGTGCAAAAACGGGAAAGGCTATTTATCTTGACGTGAGACGTGAACTGATTGATTCAGACTGCGGAGCGGTTAAGCTCAGCTTTGATTATCTTGACAACGGAACTTTGCCGATTATCATAACATATACCTCGGGCGTGAAATCGGACAATGACCGCTGACGCGTTTTTGACGCGGAAAAGCGGATTGAACGCAAAGGGTCGGGTGCGTGGAAACATGCAGAGATTATCATTGAAAGCGGAAATTTTGAAAACATAGGAAGATATGAAACCGACATAAAGGTGAGCGGAGCAGGTTCTAATGTTTACATTGCAAACATAAATGCAGAGCTTGCAGACAAGGATTAAAAAAAGGAATGAGGCATATATGAAAAGATATATTAAAATTTTTCTCAGCTTTATTGCAGCGGCGGCAGTTGCGGCAGGCGGATGCGTGTTTGCGGCAGACAGCACACCCGAGGTCAGCTGGCGCGGCGACTATTCATCAATGGAGCTTGTTGTCGGCATAAAACCGTCGGTGAACTATATACAGCGGTTTTCGGTTGTTATGTATCCTGCCGGCATTGCGTCACCCGTGCGGTCGGATTATTGCCGCGCGGCAGAAGTGACGGTGAATCCCGGTGAGAGCGGAGAGGTGAGATTTCGGCTCACGGATTCTCTGAATGCAGACGGCGGAGAGTATAAGGTGTTGGTTCAGGGCAGCGGATATATGTCCGCTGAAAGCCGAAAAGAGGAAACCGTGTGCATTCTCAGACCATCGGACATTTCGGGAGAGGGCGGACTGCTTGCACAGATTAACGCCGCAAACTCATCAGAGGTGACTCCTCTGATGAAAAAGGCAGCGGAATCGCTGCAGATTGCGGTTTCGGACGAAGAGCGCGCGTCGAGACTGAACGCGTTTGTGAACATCAGAAGCACGGATTACGGAAGCCGTTTTAAAACAATGGAGGATGTGCGCACCGCTTGGCAGTGTTCTGACGTCATTGACTATATTGCAGGCGGCGGCTCCGATGCGGCTGTTCTGAATACCAAGCTTTCGGAATGCTCTGCGGCTCTCGGAATTGATATGTCCGATGAGGATTATGCCGCATATACGGAGAGCATATATAAAATGCTGATTGTTGTCGGAAGAAGCTTTGGCGGCTCGGGCGTTAAGAATTGCAGTGACGTTAAGCTTGCTTTCCGTCAGTCAAAAGCACTTGCTGTGATAAACAGCACGGAAATTGAAGGCATGGCGGCGGTTGCCGCAAAGTATTACGGAGATGTCGGAGTCACTGCGGAGACCTATGGAAAATACAGCGGACTTTCGGATTCCGACAGACAGAAGGTTCAAAGACAGTGGCTGAAGAAGGGTTTTACGAATGTGACTGTTGCCGCAAAGGCATTTTCGGACGCTGTGGCGCAATTCGGAAACCCTGACCCGACACCGAACCCCAATCCCGGTACGGGAGGCGGAGGAGGCGGCGGCGGAACCGGCGGCATCGGAGGCGGATATTCCGCACCTGTGACCGACAGCACGGCAGCAGACAATCCGCCAAAGACAGAGCTGTTTTCAGACTGCGGAGAAGAGCATTGGGCATATCAATATGTGAAAACGCTTGCGCAAAGCGGAGTCATTTCGGGCTATTCCGACGGAAGCTTCTGTCCCGAAAAAACTGCGGCAAAAGAAGAATTTGTCAAGCTGGCAATTCTCGCGTCGGGGCTTTATTCGGAGGCAGACTGTGATTTCTCGGACGTTCCGAAGGACGAATGGTTTTACGGATATGTTGCGGCTGCAAGCAAAAACGGAATCATTACGGGCGATGAAAACGGCAGATTCGGAACAGGAAGCGAGGTCACGCGCGAGGACGCGGCGGTCATTGTTTGCAGAATCCTGACCATTCTCGGAAAAGCTGAAAACGTGAGCGCGGACGAGGTCGGGTTTGCGGACAGCGGAGCAATTCAGGATTATGCGGCAGAAAGTGTTATGACGCTGAAGTCAATGGGGATTCTGAACGGTTTTGAGGACGGAAGCTTCAGACCGCAGGAGCGTTTGACGAGAGCCGAGACCGCAAAGCTGATTTATATGCTTAAGACGCGTGCCGGCAAGTAAACGGATATTCGGGAGGCGTAGAAGAAAAATGAAGAACAGATTGTTTTCAATAATACTATCGGTGATTTTGCTGTGTCAGGGCATTGCGGCTTTTGCTGACACAGGCAGTGACGCGGCAGCTCCGATTGACACATGGGAGTTTCAGGCATTGTCGGCAATGGGACTGCTCAATGATGACTTCCTTGCAATGAGTGCGGACACCGAGGTGACGCGTGCACAGTTTGCAGGCGCACTCTACAGGCTTGCGGGACATACGCAAAGCGACAATTCGTTTGCAATTCCGTTTGTTGATGTGAATGCGGCAACACCGCACAAGGACGCAATTGCATATCTTTGCGGAATCGGTGTGATAAGCGGTGCGGACGGCGGAAGATTCGAGCCCGACCGTGCCATAAGCGGTGCGGAGGCACTCAAGCTTGCTTTGGGGATTCTCGGATATGACGATTATGCTGTCAGAAAATACGGAGGATTTCCTGTCGGTCACATAAATCTGGCAAGACAGATTAAGCTGACAAAGGGCATTAAGACCGAAAACTATAATGCACCGCTGAATGCGGAAAACGCTGCGGCTTTGCTTTATAACTGCGGTATAACCTGTGTGGTTGAAGGGAAAGTTTACGGCAGTGACGGAACGGTTAAATATGAGACATCGGAAGACCGCTACCTTTTGTCGGTTTACTGCGACATATATTTCGGTGAAGGTGTGATGAAGGACAACGGTATAGTGTCGCTTTTGGGCAGAGAATCCTCGGAAAACACCGTTGTGATCGGGGATAAGTCATACAGAACAGACGGCGCGGATTATTCGGGCTTTCTCGGACAGTCGCTGAAGTTTTTCTACAGCTCGTCTGACGGTATTGACACCTTGCTTTGGGCATGGACAGACCCCGACAGAAACAAAACGCTGACACTCGGCAGCAGGGAGCTTGAAACAGATGATTCCGCATACAGTCTGACGGGCATTGTCTATTGGAAGGGAACGTCAAGGCAAACTGCCAAGGTGAGCAAATATGCCGATTTTGTCTATAACAACATGCTGTGTAATGACTGCGGCGTTGACCGCATAAAGCCTGTTATGGGTGAAATAACGCTTGTTGACAACAACAGCGATGGTGAATATGACCTTGTCATGGTGACTGAGTTTAAAAACATGTTTGTTGACGCGGTTTCTGCGGATAAGGAATTTATAATCGGAAAATACGGCGATACTCTTGTTTTTGACGATTATGAAAACGTGGTTATTTTCAAGGACGGAAGCCGTGCTGAACTTCGCGATGTTCCGAACAACTGCATTTTGTCACTTGTTGAAAGCCCTGACAAAAAGTATATGTATATCTATGTGAACGGCGGCGGAAAGGACGAACGTCTTGAGACGGTGTCGGAAAGAAACAGCGACACATACTACACATTTGAAAGCGGAAAATACATCGTTGCAGAGAGTCTGAAAAAGCTCATTGCGGACGGCGGCTGGTATATTCCCGAAATTACGGCGGGGAATATCTACACATACTACCTCGACATGGCAGGTGACGTTGCGGCGATTGAGTCCTCAACTGAGGGAAGAATGCAGTATGTGTACCTTCTTGAGGGTGCGCTGAATGATGATGTTTTTGCAAGTGCCGACAGTGCAAAATTCAAGCTTGTTCTGAAGGACGGAACAAACATATGTGCGGTTACGGCAAGCAAGGTCAGAATTAATGACGGAATCAATGACGAAACCGGAAAAACAGGCAGGGATTTGCTGGAAAAGGTGCGTCCGACTCCGACAAGCAAGGTTGAAAAGCAGGTCATGAAGGTTGCGTTCAACAAAGACGGCGAAATATGCGAGGCGGAGCTTGCAACCCCCGTTTCATCGGAATATGGCTATGACGAGACGAAATTCACGCTTGACCACACAAACGGCAGCTCCTACTATATGTCGGGAAACTGCTGTCTGTTCGGATATAAATATTGCGTGAACGGAAACACAACATGCTTTGCAGCGTTTGAGGACGCGGAGGGCGGAATTGAATATGGTGTGATTCCCTTTAATCAGATTGCGGGAAATGAATACTACAGCATAAAGGTTTATGACTGTGACAGGTTTTTTGAGGCGGCGGCGATTGAGATTGCCGTGAAAAAATACGGTACAGAAGTTGACGGACATGTTCTTGTTGAGGACGTCGGAACAATTCTCTATTCCGATGGCGAGGTGTATAAGCAGCTGACCGGCTATAGCTTCGGAAAGCTTGTTGCATACCGCGCGGACGATGACGGAACGATTCCCGATGACATAAAGCGCGGAGACGTTGTCAGGGTTTCGGTGTATAACAGAAAGCTTTCAAAGGTTTCGCTCATATGCCGTCTCAGCGACAACCCCGAACCGTTCATCAAAGGAGGTCTCGGAGACGAATTCTGTCAGATTTTCGGACCGCTTTATGCAAACAACGGACGTATGATTGTGACGGTGAACCCGTCAGGGTCGAGTTACGGAAAGCTGACTCCGACATCTGCATGGGGAACAACAACGGCGTTTGTTGCGGCATATGATGCGAAAAAGGACAAAATCACCATAACAAGCGTCAATGCGGTTCAGCAAAAAACAGGTCAGAACAGCGACGGCAGCATGGCGGTTGAAGATGACAGCGTGAAGGTGTTCATATACAGACGTTATAACTATGTCAAGGAACTCATAGTTGCATATTATTGAGGTGGGTTGATATGAAAAGAAAAAATTGCATAATCGGAAAGCTTGTTTTGACTGTCGGATTGACTTTTGCAATGTGCACAGGCGCATATGCGGCGGATTGGCAGAACGTTTGGACACAGGATTATTCCGCGGAGTCCGACGCTGAAATTCCGTCGGAGTCGCTCTCGCGTGCAGGTGGAACGTTTTCGGCAGAGATAAAGGACGGCGCACTTGAAATGAAATCGGATTCGCTCATATGGTGGCGTGCGGAGAGCATTGACACAAGCCGCCTGAACAGCGGAGAAAACGCAAACGGCATAACTCTTCAGCTGAGGCAATGGGGAAGTCCGTTCATAACTTCGCTTGATGAGCCGATTGAGTATGACGGGGTAACATATGAATTCAAGGGAGCAGGCAACAATTCCGTGTTTGTCACCGAACACAGCGGGAAAAATGCTCTCGGGCAGTTCACATATATAAATTCCGACTGGCTCTCAGACCCGTCAAAGGGGGCACTGAGAACCAACGCGTCAAGATTTATTGTTGACACATCGAAGTTTTCAAGTGATGAAAACAGTCTGACGGTGGAAATTGTTTATTACACCGATGATGCTGACGGAAACAGCTGTACGCTGTTTTATCCCAAGAAGGGCGGCGGAGACGGCAGTGCGGTTGTTTATGACAGTGCAGCACTTGTGGCAGACGGTGCAGGAGAGTGGCGGACAGCACGTGTTGAGCTTTCGGACATTGACCTGACAAGCAAGCTTGCGGCAGAGGGCGGAGCAAACAGTCTCAGAATTGAGACAACGCCTTCAAAGGTGAACTATTTCCACAGTATTGCGGTTTACAGAACGGAGCCTTCGCTGTCTGCGGATACGCAATGCAATACGTTTAATAAAAAACTGTCGGACGGTGATTTATACGGAAATGTGAGAATGACGTTTGACATAGCCTTCCCGAAAGATGTTCGGCTGATTGAGGGCTTTGAATATAATTCGGGGAAAAACATGGTGTCTGCTGCGCTTGCGGACGGTGAAAAAAACGATTTTGCGGAGCTTGTTTTTGAAACGGGTGAAGAAGGCAGAATTTATGCACTCACGGAAAACGGCGAGCAGTCCTTATACACCGGAGACATAACAGGAAAAACGCTGACGTGTGTGATTGAAACAGATATGAAAGGCGGAACATACACGGCTGAAATATATGACGGGGAAACTCTCATCGGTGAGACCGCAGAGCCTGTCGGAGCGGTACGCAAAAACGGTGCTTCAGGCTATTACCGCGCACAGTATGTGAGAATTAAGCATAATCCGAAATCAAAGGCGTCCTTCTCACGGCTTGGCAAGTGTGAGGTTCTTATGCTTGAAGATGAGGACTTCAGAAAGTGCAGTGTGGACGCAGACGCACTTGTGCTTGATGTGCTGAGTGACGGCGTTGTTTCGGGAGACTTTGATTTACCGCAGTCGGGCAGCAAATATTCAAGCACGGTTGAATGGAGCAGTTCGGACAGCAGTGCAATAAGAATTTCAGCTGACGGCAGTATGGCTGAGGTTCTGCGCAGCGAAGATGAAAAATATGTCACTCTGACAGCAACAGTGACATACGGCGGATTTTCCTTGGAAAAGACCTTTGATTTGACGGTGAAGTCCCTTGCGGGAAGCTTCATTGGCGGCGGCAGCGTCAGAATTTCCGCAAGCGGTGACGGAACGGTCACGGCGCGGACGACGGTTGAAAATCCCGGTACGGTCGGAGCTGAGAAAATAAGCTTTGTTGTTTATGCTTATAACAGCACAACAGGGGAAATGCGGTTTGTCGGTGAGGATACAAAGACGAGTGCGGAGCTTCCGATTTATGGCACAAAGGAGTTTTGTGTTTCCGGTATTGCAGTGAGTGCAGGTGAGGAGCTTGTCTGCTGTCTGTGGGACGAAAACAATGTTCCGCTTGCGAATAATGCACCGACTGCTGTGAGCGGTTTGAAAGCCGACAACAAGGCAACCTCGGTGAATCTTGCATGGAATCCGAGCTATGACGACTACAATGCTGTTGAATATTATGAGGTATACCGTGACGGCGTTTTGATTTCAAGGTGCTCAGACACCGAATACCGCGACAAAGGCGCGTCAAGGCTTGAAAAGCATGAATATGAGATTGTTCCGGTTGATACAAACGGCTTGAAAGGCGGCGGCGGACGCGGTGAGGGCTGCACAATCGAAATGCCTTTCTGGCTTGAGCCCATCGGAAAGACGGAGGTCGCAATAAACAGCCACGGCAACGGAATAGGTATGGCATATAAAGATGACCCTGTAAGAGACGCATACACAGAGTATGCAGAGGTTGAGGG
>CAKSIW010000048.1 GCA_934463175.1 uncultured Clostridia bacterium
CTCAGCTATCCTGCCCACTAAAAACCGATATTTTGTCATAGAAAAATCTAATTTACAGAAAAAATCTCACACGCCCGAGAGTTAAGCACGTTATATTTTGGGAAAAGTGCCTTAAGTCCGTTTTTCGGCTTAATTTCCATTTGATGACAGTACGTAAAAAGAGAACAGGTTTGTCAAGAGAGAGCATAGCTCATTTAACCATTGACTTGCCTGTTTTTTTTTGCTATTCAATTTGTTTTTTAGTTATTCTGCAAATTAAGTTTCTTTTGTTTGCTATATCCGATAAAACCAAATACTAAAATTGGAATACCGAACATTGCATACATAATAAAGAATAATGTTCCGACTGAATATTAAATTGCAGCAACCAGTGCAGCCCAGCTTTTTTTAGCAAGAAGACCAATCCAACCAAAAACTGCACCGATTAAAAACATAATTATATGTGGGGTAACCAATGCTGTTGCGATTGCGCCGCCGACAGCTTCAGCACCATCTGCATTAAGTATTCCACTGCCAAAATACGAGATTAAATAAACAGTATAAAGCGTTGCAAGGGCACTTGCTATAAATAAAATTTTACTTCTCATAAACTCTACCTCATTTTCCTTATTTTAATAACTAACTGCTGTTTTTATTGCATATTTTTTAATCTTGCTTATTGGGGCATTTCTGTCGCCCCATTCCGTTCCGTCAGAAAAATAGACACTATATACATATAAATCACCTGATTTAACGCTTTGGTCTATCATCTGCCATACCATTGTATCTGCTCCGTTTGCTGATATTGGTTTATCACATTGCAATTTGTTCTGAGTAAAAATTCCGTTAACATTTTCGCCATAAACATCTTTGGGTAAAAAGTATAATTGGATTGCTGAAACTTCCTTATCTGTATTATTCTTAATATTGCACTTTAATTCCGGAAACCCAATAATATTATCATACATAGATACCGAAACAGATATTGGACATTCATTTGCAAAGTCAACTGGAATTTCCGGCTCTTTTTTCGTTTGCACTTCTTCTTTCTTTTCCTCCGTGTCTACGATGTTGTCTGTATCAAAAGTATTTATAATACCTGTATACAAAAAGAATGCAAGGAAAATACTTATACCAATAAATGCACCTTTTGAAATTCCGTTTGTTTTCTTAAAGCACTCTAACCCTGAAAATAATTTTACAGAACCTTTAGGAACCTTTGCAAGAACTAAAAACATTAACCCTAAAATACCAAACAAGCAAACTCCGGCAAACATTGATATGTCGGCAATACAACCGATTGCAGAAATACCGGCAAAAGCAAAGAAAACAATCATCCATATTTTCATACTTGTTCTTAATTTTACGGTTTTAGCATTGTTGTGCTCAAAACTTCCTGTAGTATGTATTGGAGCAGAAAACTCTTGTTCTTCTTTTTGAGCAAAAGCTATATCTTCAACTGATAAATCTTTTGTCCCGCACTTTTGGCAGAAAACCATATCATCTGCCATTTGATTTCCGCACTTCGTACAAAACTTCATTTCTCTTCTCTCTTTTCTGTTGTTTTGTGTATGAATTTATTGTAGCAACCGCCTCCGAAAATAAAAAATGCGTAGCCAACCCGAGAGCAGAGCTACGCATTAAAAAACGGACAACTCTGGTCTCTAAAGGTTGCTACACACTTTTCAAATCCATAACACAAATTTCGGTTAAGAGATGACGAAACAAGAGTGTACGCTTTTTACAATATTAGCGTACCTCTTAACCGAACAAAATATTAAACTATGTTTAAAAAATTTGAAAAGTTGTAGCATTAATATTATATCATAAAATAAAAAAGTTGTCTATAATTTTTTGTTATTTAAGTTAAGAAATGCTCTTTTTTATGCAAAAAAGTTGTTTTTTCCTTTTCAGTTGTTACTTAAATGAGAAAAACTATTAAAAAGTTTTATCAAAATCAGCAGAAAGGATTGGATTGGAATAGATAAGAAAACTACTGCACAAGCAAATAGGTACATAAATATCTTAATTTACAGAAATTAACTCTGTCAGTATTACACAATATGGCAAAGCGTGTTTATGTTCACACACCGAAGAATCGAACACAGGAATTTGACATTGTTTATGTTTTGGTCGGCATACTGTAATTATCATTATTCAACAACAAAGAAACGGCATAGAAAATACTATGCCGTTTCAACGAAAACATTATTACTGTTTTATCAAGAATACTTTTATATGCTCTTAATCAAATCTGTCATATTATAAAGTCCTGCGGCTTTCCCCGAAAGAAATGCGGCTGCACGAATTGCTCCGGCTGCAAAAACCTCCTTTGAGGCTGCTGTGTGCTTGATTTCTATAACCTCGTCACAGCCTGCAAAAATTATCGAATGCTCCCCGACAATATTTCCGCCGCGGACAGAATGAATCCCAATTTCGTCACGTCCGCGTTTCTTTCTGACGGAGTGACGGTCGTAGGTATACTGCGGATTGAAACTTACGGTTTCCGAAATCGCGTCTGCAATTGCAAGCGCGGTTCCGCTTGGCGCGTCAACCTTTTGATTGTGGTGTTTTTCAACGATTTCAATGTCAAAGCTTCTGTCCAGAACCTTTGCTGCACGGCAAACCAAATCTGTTATGAGATTCACACCGATTGACATATTTGCCGAAAAGAAAATCGGTATCTCACGCGAATAAAATTCAAGCTTTGACACCTGTTCACGGCTCAGTCCGGTTGTGCATATCACCGCAGGAATACCGCGGCTTTTTGCATATTCCAAAATTCCGTCCGTGAGTGACGGGTGTGAAAAATCAACTATGCAGTCAACCTCTTCCCCAATATCTGTAAAATTATCATATACAGGGAATCCGCTGCGGCTTTTCGTGTTGGCGTCCAGTCCTGCCGAGATTGTCACATCATCATGTTCTTCTGCAATCCGTGTGACCGCATTTCCCATTTTTCCGTTTGCTCCGCACAATAAAATTCTTGTCATTTGTCTCACTTCCTCAAAAATGCGCGGAAAGCCGAACCGACCTTCCGCACATGCATTTATTTCAGTTTCAAGCCATACTTCGTCAATGAAGCCTTGAGCTTTTCAAGATTTGTCTCTTCCATTTCACAAAGCGGCAGCCTGAGCTTTCCGACGTTATAGCCGAGAAGATTCATTGCGGTTTTAATCGGAACGGGGTTCACCTCAATAAACAGAGCGTGCATGAGGTCAAGCATCCCGAGATATTTCTCACGTGCACTTTCGATTCTGCCGCTTGCATAATCTTCACATATGTCGTGTGTTTCCTGCGGAAGAATGTTTGCAACAACGGAAATCACGCCGCTGCCGCCAAGTGCCATAATCGGCACAATAATATCATCATTCCCCGCATATATAACCAAGTCGGTTTCAGCCTTTATGACAGCCGCAAGCGCAACATCACCAGTTGCTTCTTTGACTGCAACAATATTTTTATAGTTTTTATCCAAATACTTAAATGTATCAACCGATATGGATATGCCTGTTCTGCTCGGAACATTATATAGAATAATCGGAATTTTAACGCTGTCTGCAATTGCACCGTAGTGAATTTTCAGACCCTTCTGCGTCGATTTGTTGTAATACGGTGTCACAACAAGCAAAGCGTCATATCCGACACTTTCGGCATATTGGCTGAGGCTTATCGCAGCATTTGTATCATTGCTGCCTGTGCCTGCAATCAGGACAATTCTTCCTTTTGCCTTTTCGGCACAAAACCTCAGAACGTCCTTATGTTCCTCAAGTGACATTGTTGCAGACTCGCCAGTTGAGCCGCAGATAACCAATGCATCGGTGTGATTCTCAATATGAAATTCAATCAGCTCGGCAAGCTTTTCAAAATCAACGCCGTCTTCAAGATACGGCGTAATCAAAGCGACACCGGAGCCTGTAAAAACCGGTTTTTTCATAGTTATGTCTCCCTTCTGTCAGATTCAGTCAAGATAACCCTTTGCCGCAAGCAGCTCCGCCATCAAAATAGCTCCGCCTGCTGCACCTCTCAGCGTGTTGTGGGAAAGACAGACAAATTTATAGTCAAACTGACTGTCCTCACGCAAGCGTCCCATTGAAACCGCCATACCGCCCTCTTTTTCGCGGTCAAGCTTTGTCTGCGGACGGTTATCCTCTTCAAAATAATTCAGGAACTGCTTCGGTGCGGACGGCAGTTCAAGCTCCTGCGGCACACCGCGGAATTCCTTCCATAGCTTCTTTATCTCATCAATTGACGGCTTATTTTCAAAGCTTACAAAAACAGCTGCCATATGTCCGTCGGAAATCGGAACACGCAGACATTGTGTTGTTATCGCCGGAGTCGTGGCATCAACAATTTTTCCGTCCTCAATTCTGCCCCAGATTTTCAGCGGTTCAATTTCGCTCTTCTCTTCCTCGCCGCCGATATACGGTATGACATTATCAACCATTTCGGGCCATGTTTCAAAAGTCTTTCCCGCACCCGAAATTGCCTGATATGTGCAGGCAAGCACATTTTTTATGCCAAATTTTCTGAGCGGATGAAGTGCCGGAACATAGCTTTGCAGAGAGCAGTTTGATTTAACCGCAACAAAGCCTCTTTTGGTTCCGAGACGTTTCCTCTGAGCGTTAATGATTTCCGCATGTTCAGGGTTGAGCTCGGGAACAATCATCGGCACATCGGCTGTGTGTCTGTGTGCAGAGTTGTTTGAAATGACAGGGCATTCCGCCTTTGCATACGCTTCCTCCAGCGCACGGATTTCATCCTTTTTCATGTCAACGGCACAGAATACGAAATCAACCTGCTTTGCAATTTTTTCTATGTCCGCCGCCGCATCATAGACAACCATTTCCTTAACATAATCGGGAATATCTGTTTTCATAGCCCAGCGGTTTCCGACCGCGTCGCCATAGCTCTTTCCCGCACTTCTCGGTGATGCCGCAAGCAGTTTTATGTCAAACCACGGATGTTTGTCGAGCAGGGTGATGAAACGCTGCCCCACCATTCCCGTAGCTCCGACTATTCCGACATTGTATTTTTTCAATTAAGACGCCTCCCGGTAATTATATAATTACTTTATATTATATGATATTTCAGCCGTATTGTCAATTGTTTTTTGTAACATAATTTTAATAATATCTCAAAAGGATTTGGCATTTTTTTGTCGAATTTTATTTTTAGAGAAATTATATAAAACTTTATGAAAGGTCTTATCATGAAAAAATCACTGTTTTTTTTCATTTATGTGATATGCGCAACTGTGTTTTCGTCAGTTAATGCATTCTCGGCAAGCTATCCCGACAAGCTCAGAGTCGGAATATACTATGATTCTTCAGCCGTGCAATCGCTTTCATTAAGCTGCGCAAACGGTTTTTCTGTCGGTTCGGTATACGACAGAAGCTTTTCCGCTGTTCTGAATATTCCGCAAACCGAAATCTGTGCAAAGCAGGACACGCTCAAGTGGCATGTCAGCTTCGGCAGCTTTGCGGACATTTCTTCGGCGTCGGCAAAAGTATCTGAGCTTGCGGCTCTCGGTGCGGATACGTATATTGCATATCTTTCCTCGGGAATATATGTTCTTCACGGCAGCTTTGAAACCGAAAACGACGCGGCTTGGGCGGCAAACAATCTTCCTGCCGGCGGTGCGCCGCTGTTGCTCACGGGAAATCTGCTCCGTGCCGATGATGTGTCAAACGGGAGAATACTGTTCCTGTTTGAGCGTACCGATTCGGCTTTCGGCATATTCGGCAAATCCGAATCCGACACTGTCACGATTGACGGTGCAGCAGGCGGCGCATACCGCGGCGGGTTTGAGCTTAGATTATATGACGGAGGAAAAATAACTGTCACAAACATTGTCCCCGTTGAAGAATATTTATGCGGTGTTGTTTCGCGTGAAATGTCTCCCTCATGGAACATTGAGGCTCTGAAGGCGCAAGCTGTGTGCGCAAGAAACTTTTCGCTCGGACGAATCGGCTATCACAGCAAATTCGGTTTTGACGTGTGCCGAACCACCTGCTGTCAGGCATATTCGGGAATATCGGCAGAAACTGACGCGGTCAGCTCTGCTGTCGGTGAGACGCGCGGTGAGCTTTTGTTCTTTGACGGAGAGCCGATTCAGGCGGTCTATTCCTCTTCCATGGGTTCGTGCACCGAAAGCGTCGAAAATGTATGGGGAACGCCGTATCCGTATCTTGTCAGTGTTGATAATCCTTACGAGGACACTGAAAACATCTATAACGGAAAATGGACAAAAACGCTGACGCGCAGCCGTGCAACCGAAATAATGAACAGCCGCGGCTATTCCGTCGGTGAAGTAACCGACATAAATGCCTTGGAATATACCGCCGCCGGTCGTGTGCTGAAGCTCTTGGTTCGCGGAACTCAGGGTGAAAAGATTTTTGAGCGCGAAGCATGCCGCAGTATATTCAGCGAGGTGACATACAGTCAGAAGTACACAGTGACAAAAGGCGGAACGTCATCATATCCATCAGTTTTCTGCACTGACGGAAACGGAGCTTCCATACAGAAAACTCTGAAATCAGTCTCCGTCCTCAGCAAAGACGGCATTGTGACGGCAGACGGCAATATTTATATTGCAACCGACGGCAGTCGAACCGCTGATTATTCTCCAACCTTCTCCGGAGATGATGACACATTCATCTTTGACGGCGAGGGCTGGGGGCATGGCGTCGGAATGAGCCAATACGGAGCAAAGGGTATGGCTGACGCAGGGTTTAAATACAGTGATATTCTGACACACTATTACACAGGTACATACCTTGAAAAGGCTTATTAAAATATAATAACAGAAAGGAAAATGATTTTATTTTGAATATAAAAGATTTTTATTACGATTTACCGCACGAACTGATTGCACAGCACCCGCTCAAGGACAGAGCTTCTTCACGGCTCATGGTTCTCAGCCGCAAAACAGGCGATATATGTCACAAACATTTCTATGATATTGTTGACTATCTGAATGAGGGCGACTGCCTTGTTATGAATAACACAAAAGTCATTCCCGCACGTCTCTACGGTGAAAAGGAGGGCAGCGGCGGCAGAATTGAATTTCTTCTTCTTCGCCGCATTGACATTGACACATGGGAAATCATTCTGCGCCCCGGCAAAAAAGCAAGACGCGGCAGCAGATTTGTTTTTGGCGGAGGATTGCTGCACGCGGAAATACTGGAGGTCAAAGATGACGGAAACCGCATTGCGCGCTTTGAATATGACGGAATATGGGAGGAAATCCTTGACAGGCTCGGCGAAATGCCTCTTCCGCCGTATATAAAAGAAAAGCTTGAAGACAAGAACCGCTATCAAACCGTTTATTCAAAGATTGAGGGTTCTGCAGCAGCTCCCACAGCAGGTCTGCATTTTACCGAAGAGCTTTTGGCAAAAATACGTGCAAAGGGTGTAAAATGTGCATTTGTCACGCTTCATGTCGGTCTCGGAACATTTCGACCCGTGTCTGTTGATAACATTGAAGAACATAAAATGCATTCCGAATACTATGAGGTTTCGGCAGAAACAGCCGACATAATAAACACAGCAAGGAAAAACGGCGGCAGAATCATTGCAGTCGGCACAACCTCTGTCAGAACCCTTGAAACATGCGCGTCGGAAAACGGCGAAATAATGCCGAAAACGGGAGACACTTCCATATTTATCTATCCCGGTTACCGCTTTAAGGCTGTTGATTCAATAATCACAAACTTTCATCTTCCCGAATCAACGCTTCTTATGCTCATTTCCGCGTTTGCCGACAGAGAAACAATTATGCGTGCATATGATGAGGCAATTAAGGAGCAATACAGATTCTTCAGTTTCGGCGACGCAATGTTAATTCTATAAAAACAGAAAGGTATACCAAATATGTTTAAACTCATAAAAAAAGAAGGTGCGGCACGCCGGGGAGAGTTCAGCACACCGCACGGAACAATTCAAACGCCGGTGTTTATGAACGTCGGCACGGCTGCCGCAATCAAGGGCGGTCTTGATTCGTTTGACCTCAAGGAAATCGGCTGTCAGGTTGAGCTTTCAAACACCTACCACCTCCACCTCCGCCCCGGAGATAAAGTTGTTAAAACGCTTGGCGGTCTGCACAAGTTTATGAACTGGGACAGACCCATTTTGACTGACAGCGGCGGTTTTCAAGTCTTTTCACTTGCCAAGCTGCGCAAAATCAAGGAAGAGGGCGTATATTTCTCCTCGCATATTGACGGCAGACATATTTTTATGGGTCCCGAGGAAAGTATGCAGATTCAGTCAAACCTCGCTTCAACCATCGCTATGGCATTTGACGAGTGTGTTGAAAATCCATGCGAAAAGGACTATGCAAAACAGTCCTCCGAAAGAACAGTTCGCTGGCTGAAACGCTGCAAAGCTGAGCTGACACGTCTTAATTCACTTGATGATACAATAAACAAGCAGCAAATGCTTTTCGGAATCAATCAGGGCAGCACATATTCCGACCTCAGAATTGAAAATATGAAGCAAATTGCCGAGCTTGATCTTGACGGATATGCCATAGGCGGTCTTGCTGTCGGAGAACCTGCCGAGGTCATGTATGAAATAATTGAGAGTGTTGAACAATTTGCACCTGCCGGCAAACCGCGCTATCTGATGGGGGTCGGAACTCCTGCCAACATTATTGAAGCCGTGAGCCGCGGTGTTGACTTTTTTGACTGCGTTATGCCAAGCAGAAATGCGCGTCACGGAACACTTTTCACCTCGGAGGGGATTGTGAACATAAACAATGCCAAATATGAAACAGATGATTCGCCTCTCGACAAAAATTGCAGCTGCCACACGTGCCGCAATTTTTCAAAGGGCTATCTGCGCCACCTCTTCAAGGCCGGTGAAATACTTGCGCTTCGTCTTGCGGTCATTCACAACCTGACATTCTACAACAAGCTTGCGGCAGACATAAGAAACGCTCTTGATGAAGGCTGCTTTGCTGATTTCAGAAGGAAAAATGTCGATATTATGTCACGCAGAATATAATTTTAACGGTAAAATTTTCATTTTTCTATTGCAATATAATGAAAAAAAGGTTATAATAGCTTTATAACTTAAAAACGGTTTGCCGATTAATGAGCGAACCGTCACACTCAGGAGGTAAAAAAATGTTTTCATTTATCACAGCTTATGCTGACGGAGCGGCAAATGCAGCCGCTGCAACACCGGAGGCCGGCGCACTTTCAATGGCATCTCCGATTTTGATGCTTGTTCTGATGTTTGCGGTGTTCTATTTCATTCTGATAAGACCGCAGAAAAAAAAGGAAAAAGAGCTTAAAAACATGATTGCCGCGCTCAAGGTTGGCGACGAGGTTGCAACAGTCGGCGGCATACACGGCAAAATTGCAAGAATCAAGGACGATTTGTTTGTTCTCGAATCGGGAATCGGCGTAAATAAGTCATACATTACAGTTGACCGCAGTGCTGTCAGCCGTTTTCTCAAAAAAGGTGAAGACACCAAAACCGTAACTCCGATTCCGGGCGCAGAGAACGAGGAATCCGCCGAATAAAACGGCTTTAAAACATAAGATTTGATTTTTCAAGAATGACTCCCTCAAATTCTGCATATTATTTACTGAATGTAAATCATTAATGCAAAGAGGGGGTTTTTTATGCTCAAATCAAACACATCGGGATCAGAGAATGCTCCCGCGCTTGATATTCTCTACATTATGAAGGCGGTTGCCGCAGCATACATAATTTCGGTTATTCTCCTTCTTCCGGCAGCACTCATTGCAACATGGCAGTGTTTTTCCGACAAGGGAATTTCGGTCATGGTGAACTTCATCACCGCGCTCGGAACTGTCAGCTGCGGTTTTATGTCGGGACGCCATTCGGCACGCGGTGGACTAATCTGCGGTGCAGTATCGGGATTAATTTATGCCGCGGTTTTATGCTTAATCGGAAACCTTGCCGCACAAAATGTCAGCTTTGGAATGAATGCTGTATGCGCCGCCGTAATCGGCACTGTCTGCGGAGCCGCAGGCGGAATTATCGGAATAAACACACGCCGCCAAAGACGCAGATAACGTTTTTTGACAAAAAACTTTGCTGAAACTATTGACTATTTGACCAAAAAAATATATAATAGTTTAGTGGTTCGCAAAATAATATCACCGCGCAGCACACCGATTCCGATATGCTGCGCAAAGCTTTGCAGCCAATGCGGACAAGCCGCATTATGCATATTACTTTAAAAATAATTAAAACACTAAAATACAAAATTATCTCATACAAGAGATAAGCAAGGAGGAAAAAAGCAGTGTCAAGAAGTATTATTAAGCTTACGGCGACAATCGCCGTAATTGCAGCACTTCTGTTCGTTGCATTATACGGACTTGACTTTACTGATACCGTTAGATTCCCGGGCGTACTCGATCCCGACGGTGTTGTTCAGGGTCTTGACCTGAAGGGCGGTTCGGTAATAGTCTTTGAAGCAAGTGAAGCTAATCCGACCGATGAACAGATGAACACTGTTGCAAACATGATGAGAACGCGTCTCGACGGTCTCGGCTATTCCGAGGCAACCGTAACAAGACAGGGAGCAAAAAAGGTCAGAATCGAGATTCCGTCGATTTCAGACCCGAAGGAAGCTGCCGAAACTCTCGGCGCAACCGCTCAGCTCAAATTTGTTGACAGCACAGGTGCTGAGGTTCTGACAGGAAGCGATGTTAAAACAGCTTCTGCGGAATACGGTCAGACAAGTCAGATGGGAAGTGCGGAGCACTATGTCAGCCTCACTCTCACAGCTGAAGGAACAAAGAAATTTTCAGAAGCAACAGGTAGAATTGCAGGTCTTGCTCAGGGACAGAACTACATTGCAATCATGATGGACGATATGGTGATTTCCGCACCGAGTGTCAGCACAAGAATCGACAGTGAAAACTGTATGATTTCGGGAAGCTTTGATGCAGAAAGTGCAAAAGCACTTGCCGCAAACATCAGATCAGGTCAGCTTCCGTTCTCACTTTCGCAGGTTGAGCTGAGAGCAATCAGTGCAACCCTTGGTGATACCGCTCTGAAAACCTCGCTCACAGCAGGTCTCATCGGTATTATTCTTGTAATGCTGTTTATGCTTCTTCTGTATCGTCTGCCCGGTCTTATGGCAGATATTGCACTTGCGGCATACATGGCAATTGTGGGAATTCTTCTCGCAAACCTTCACGTCAACCTCACGCTTCCCGGTATTGCAGGTATTATCCTTTCAATCGGTATGGCAGTTGACGCGAACGTAGTTATCTTTGAGAGAATCAAGGAAGAGCTGAAGCTCGGAAAAACTGTACGTTCCGCGGTTGATGCAGGCTTCCACCGTGCACTCTCCGCAGTTATTGATTCAAACATCACAACAATCATCTCTGCCGTAATTCTGATTTTCCTCGGAACAGGAACAATCAAGGGCTTTGGTGTCACACTCCTTATCGGTGTTGTTGTCAGCATGATTTCCGCGATTTCTCTCACGAGACTTCTTCTCAAGCAGATGATTGGAATGAATGTCAGAAATCTGTGGCTCTATGGAATTAACAAGTCAAAAAAGGAGGGCGCAGAAAATGCTTAATATTATTGGAAAAAGAAAGATTTTCTTCACAATTTCAATTATACTGATGGTTGTGAGCGCTGCATCCTTGATTATTCAGGGTTTCAATCTTGACACGGATTTTGCAGGCGGTATGGCTGTAACCTATTCAATAAAGGGTGATTTCACCGTTAAAGATGTTGAGGACATTGTTTCCGAAGCACTCGGAACACACCAGAAAGCGTCTTCGGTTCAGAAGTCGGAAAATCAAGAGGTTGTTATTAAATTCGGCTATGACAATGCACTCAAGACAGACGATGAAAGAGCAGCTTTCAGTGACGAAAAGATTCGTTCGATTACGGAGTTCCTTTCAAAGAAATACGGTGAAGTCGAACTCAAAAACAAGGATATTGTTTCACCGTCAACAGGCAAGGAGCTTGCAAGAAGTGCTGTCTGGATGTCAATTCTTGCCGCAATTGCAATTCTTGTTTATGTAACCTTCAGATTTGAGGTTGTTTCCGGTGTTTCGGCAGTCGTTGCACTTGCGCATGACATTCTGATTCTCTGCGGAATATATTCAATCACAAGAACTGCAATTGACACAAACTTTATCGCAGCAGTTCTCACGGTTCTCGGTTATTCAATTAACTCGACAATCATCATATTCGACCGTATCAGAGAAAATATGCGTCACGCAAAGAAACAGACATATTCCGAAATTGCTAATACGAGCATAAATCAGACACTTGCACGCTCAATAAACACAACAGTTACCACGCTTCTCACAATCGGCATGGTTTACATTCTCGGCGTGACATCAATCAAGGTTTTTGCTCTGCCAATCATTATCGGTATTGCAATCGGAACATACACCTCCATTTGTCTCGCAGGTTCTCTGTGGTCAATCTGGAAGGACTCTTCCGTTAAAGCAAAAAAGCAGGCAAAAAAAGCGTAATTTTTTAGAGAACATTATAAAAAACAGCATACCCTGTCGGATATGCTGTTTTTTTGTAATTTTTTCATTCTAAGCTTTTTTCAAGCTCATCTACACTTTCTTCAAGCGCAGTCATTGATTCACCGAAAGCAGACCAGTCATTCTCTGAAGATGATTGCTGAAGCCTTCTGAATTCATCTATAACCCTCTTTGCTGCATTGTTATACTCTGATTTGTCAGCAGAGCTGTATTTCGGCTCCGTCTCATCAGGTGCGTTTTCGCCAAACAGTGCATATAGTGCCCCATTCAGTGAATTTCTCATAACAATTGTTTCATTATAGGCAACCGCAACCTGTTTAAGCTCAGGCAGTGCCGATTTGTTGCTGGACGCAATATATATCGGTTCAACATACAGAATTGAGTTGTTAATCGGAACAACAATCATATTACCCCGAATCACCTTTGAGCCGCCCTGACTCCAAAGATTAAGCTCCTTTGAAATATCCGCATCCGAATTTATGCGGTTTTCAATCTGCATGGGTCCGTATACATTTATATCCTTCGGGAACTTATACACCTGAAGCTTTCCATAGTTTGCCCATTCGTTTCTGACCGCAAACCACGAAACCATATTATCCTTATTTGCCAGCGTATATGGAATTGTGAGCAGCAACTCCCCCTCCGTTTCCCCGTCAAGACGCATCATGTTATAATACGGCACAATATCCTTTTCCTCGGTTGCGGCTCCGTATCTTTCCTTTGCAACAACCCACATGTCGTTTTTGTTATAAAACGTCTTTGGGTTTGAAATGTGATATTTTCCGTAAATATCCGACTGAACCTTAAAAAGGTATTCCGGATATTTAATATATCCGCGTATTCCCTCGGGAATGTCCTCTTTTTCAAAAAGATTGGGATATGCCGCGCTGTACATTTGTATTATCGGGTCATTTTTATCCGAAACATAGAGCTTTATGTCTCCGCAATATGCATCAATAACAGCCTTGACAGAATTTCTGATATAATTAAACTCACCGCTGCTCTGCGCAAAAGGATAGGCATCAGAGGTCGTGTATGCGTCCGCAATCCATTTCAGGCTTCCGTCCGAATCAATCACAATATACGGGTCGGTGTCATATTTCAAAAACGGTACAGCGATTTTGAGCCTTTCCATAATATCACGGTTTATCAGGATTCTGCTGTCAGCAGACACAAGATCGGAAATCAAAAGCCTTATGTCACCATACCGTGCCGCAAAGAGCAAGCGATTGAAGAAATTCATCTTCAGTCCGCCCGTTCCGTCATATGCAAACTCAACATCGTCCTGTCCCTCGGAATAATCAAGCTCCTTATACTTATCGCTCCCGACAATAACATAATCATCGGTCAGCTCACCGTAATATATCCTCGGCTGTTTAATCTTTCTGATCCCCTCTGCGGACTTCGGCGGTATATCCTTTATCAGAAATTCAGGCTGCCCCTGCGGACTCACACGGTTTATCTCATTCATAACCACACCAAAGCCATGAGTGTACCGCAGTTTTCGGTTTATATATGTGTCGGCACTGTCACTCAGATTTTCCTTTGTGATTTCCCTTGCCGTGACTGCGACCGCGCCTTTTTTTCCTCCGACCTCATATGGGACAATGTCTGTTTCATAAAACTGATAATAATTTCTTATTCCCTGAATCTGGTTAAGCACAGTGAGATTTGCCGACAAATCCAGAATGCGTATGTTGTCGGTGACGGACGCATTATTTTTCACATCTTCCGCAGTCAGATTATTATTCACCCTGAACTCAACCTCTGAAATGTCATCAAGACCGTATGCTGCCTGGGTGAACTCTATGTTTTGGGAAATGCTTTCGTTTTCTCTGATAACCTCGTTCGGCAAAACAACAACAGTCTGAACCGCAAATGCCGCAATTCCTGTCAGAAGCCAAAAGGCAGGATAGACAAGCACCGTTTTCACAGCGGCTCTGCGTTTTCCTTTTCTCATCAGAAAAATCGACACAGCCGTAATTGCGGCAATCAGAAAAGGCGCGACACGTGAGCCGGCAAGCCAAATATGCTTATCGGTGAAGCCTGCTCCGCGAAGCTCGCCGAAACTGCCATACAAAATATTCTCCGCCTTAAAGATGTATGATATGCAGTATATGAGAATCAGAATGCAAATATTCACACAGTTATGAAACGCAATGCTGCGGAATGAAAACATTTCGCAGCTTTTATATCCGCCCGAAACCGTTCCGAAAAACCAATATGCCGCGGCTGCTGCACACGACATGAAAAGCCACACATTAAACGCTGTGGAGCAAACAGCCGTCAAAAATGGTCTTTGGAACAAATAATAGCCTATGTCCTTGCCGAAAACAGGATCTGTTTTTCCGAAAAAACATGCATTTAAAAACACCAGAAGCTTTTCTCCAAGCGTGTCACTGACAATTGTTTCAAGAAGCAGCGACACGGCAAGCGAAACAAGCACGGAAAAAAGCCTTCGTTCAAAGATGCCCCGTTTTAGATTCAGCATTCGGAGATTTTTTCTTATTACAAATACATTTCCGACAGAAAACGCAAAAATAATGAAAAATCCGATTGTCTTGACAGAGATACCCAATGCGAGATTTTTCACAAAAACCTCGGCATATTGTCCGCCGATTTCCCTGACTTCAATATATTTCAGAAAAAGTCCGCCAAGCCGAACACACAGAATTATCACAGCAATCGCCGCCGCAATAAGTATTATTTTCCGCGGAAGCTTTCTCCGCGGTGCTGAGACGTCATTTTTAAAACCGTCAACCATTCTGCTCCTCCCCGTCACTCAATATCGCGTCAACAAACGCCTTTGGGTCAAATTGTTCCATGTCGTCAATTTTTTCTCCGAGTCCGATCAGCTTAACAGGTATGCCATATTCATTTTTTATTGCAAAAACAATTCCGCCCTTTGCAGTCCCGTCAAGCTTTGTCAGAATAATACCTGTGATGTCAGCAGCCTCCTTGAATTGCTTTGCCTGCGAAACGGCATTCTGCCCCGTTGTCGCATCAAGAACCAAAAGAACCTCTTTGCTTGACCCCGGCAGCTCCTTGTCAAGTATTCTGTATATCTTTTTAAGCTCCTCCATAAGATTTTTCTTGTTGTGCAAGCGACCCGCAGTGTCACAGAGCAAAATGTCCGCTTTCCTTTTCACCGCTGCACCGACTGCGTCATATATGACCGCCGCAGGGTCAGATCCCTCCTGCTGCTTTATGATTTCCGCGTCAGCACGTTCTGCCCACACCTCCAGCTGTTCAATTGCTGCCGCACGGAACGTATCTGCCGCCGCAATAACAACTTTTTTACCCTGCATTTTATACATATGCGCAAGCTTTCCGATTGATGTTGTCTTTCCGACGCCGTTAACTCCGATAACCATGATAACCGCGGGAGTCCCCTCTGTTTTCATGTCATTGTCACCCTCTGTCAGAATTTCAACAAGGATTTCGTTCAGCTCCGCTTTAAGCTCCGAGCTGTCGGTGATTTTTTTATCCTTTGCTGCCTGCCGAAGCCTTTCTATGATGTCACATGATGTCTCAACTCCGATATCGGACATTATGAGAATTTCCTCAAGCTCATCAAACAGCTCGTCATCAACCGTTTTGAACATCTTCACAACATCTTCAAGCCTTGAATTAATTGCCTCCTTTGTCTTTGAAAGACTTTCCTTTAATTTTCCGAATAATCCCATCATTCAGTCACCTCGTCAATATTTAATGATAAAAGCTTTGAAATTCCGCGCTCCTGCATTGTCACACCATACAGAATGTTTGCAGCCTCCATTGTTCCGCGTCTGTGCGTAACAACAATGAACTGTGTTTTTCCGCAATATTTCTTCAAATATTCAGCATATCTGTATACGTTCACATCATCAAGAGCCGCCTCAATCTCATCAAGAATGCAAAACGGCGTCGGACGCACTTTGAGTATTGCAAACAAAAGCGCAATTGCCGTGAATGCTCTCTCTCCGCCCGAAAGCAGCGTCAGACTCTGCAATTTTTTGCCGGGCGGCTGGGCTTCAATTTCAATTCCGCTGCCAAGCAGGTCATCAGGATCGGCAAGTATGAGGTTCGCCTGACCGCCCCCGAAAAGCTCACGGAACACCGCATTGAAATTTTTGCTGATGATTCTGAACTGCTCAGAAAATCTGCTCTGCATTATTTCAAGCATTTCGTCAATGATTTTTTCAAGCTCACCCTTTGCCTTTTCCAAGTCACGCGTCTGCTCGGTCAGAAAATCAAACCTTTCTCTGACGTCCTTATATTCCTCAATTGCGTCAATATTGATGTTTCCCAAAGCCTTTATTTTCCCTTTCAGAGACGCAATTTCTCCCGCTGCCTGCTTTATGTCGGTTAAGCCGTCGCGTTTGAGCTTTGCAGCCTCGGAATAGGTCAGTTCATATTCCTCCCAAAGATACGAGAATATTCCGTCAAGCTCTGTTTCCGTTTTTGACTTTTTAGCTTCGATTTTCACCTTCTGCTGACCGATTGAAAAGAGCTTTTCATTAATTTCCTTCAAACTCTGCTGCAGCTCCTTTGACTTGCTGTCAGCCTCATGACGCTTTTCGGACATTTCATTCAGTCTTTCATCAAGCTCTTTTGAGTCTGATTTGATTTTTTCAAGCTCCAAGCGGCTTGTCTCAATATTACGGCTTAGTTCTTCTATTTTTTCTTCAAACTCATTGAGCTGTGTCCTTTTTTCATCATTCTCCGCAGCAATACTGCGCCTTTCGTCTCTGACTGCGCTGATTCGTTCGTTTTGCAGTTCAATATCCTTAACATTTGTGCTTTTTTCTATGCTGAGACTGAGCAGCTTTTCCTGAAGGGCGCGAACCTGCTCGGAAATTCTGTCCGTTTCGCTTTGTTTTCCGTCGGATTCTCCCCTAAGCCCTTCAATTTCTGCTTCAAGACCGGAAATATCCGTGCCGCATCTTTCAATATCACTGTTTATTTCCGCAACTCTTTTTTCAATTGTCTCGATTTCATTCACAAGCTGACTTCTGCTTTGATTATATTCTGCAAGATATTTTTCACTGTGTTCAAAATCGGATTTTATCTTTATATACATTCCGTTCTTATCGGAAATCTCCGTGCGCAGCTTTTCAAGCCGAACACTGCTCTGCGAAGCCTCCTCTGCTTTTTCGGAGATATTTTTTTCAAGTTTTGCAAGCTGTTCTTTGATAACAGAAATATCTTCTTTTAGACTTTCAATTTCCGCCGCACGCGAAAGAACACCCGAATTTTTTCCGCTGCTTCCTCCGCTCATGGCACCGCCGGGCTGCATTACATCGCCGTCCAAGGTCACGATTCTGAACCGATGTCCGCACTTTGCCGCCATTGCTATTGCGTTGTCAATATTGTCGGCAACAACCGTCGCGCCAAGCACATTTTTAATAATTCCGTCGTATATTCCGTCATATTCAACAAGCTCGCAGGCAGCGGCAATATATCCTTTAAGTCCGCGTGCGGGGCTTATGTCCGCACCGCGGGGCTTAACCGTTGAAATCGGCATAAAGGTTGCCCTTCCGAGTCGGTTTTGCTTCAGATATTCAATTGCGAATTTTGCATCACGTTCATTTCCTGTGACAATGTTTTGACCGACAGACGCAAGTGCCGTTTCGATTGCCGTAACATACCTTTTATCCGTTGAAACAAGCGATGACAGCGGACCGTGTATTTCCGCATCTCTCAAACGTCCCTGCTTATATGCAGTCATAACGGCTTTGACGCTCCTGTTATATCCGTCAAAATCATTTTCCAGATCCTCAAGAGCACCGCGTCTCGAATTTTTTTGACTCAGCAAAGCAAGCAGTGAGTTTTTCTTTTCATTTGCCGCCCTGTGTTCATCATTTTTCTTTCTGAACTCAACTTCCGCATTTGCCGCCGCGGCTTTTGCACTCTCCAATTCAGCCGAAATATTTTTCAGGGCATCTTTAAGCTCCTTGTTTTCACGCACGGCATTCTCAAAGCTTCCGCGGTTTTCATCAAGCGAGCTTTGAGCCTTTTCATATCCTGCCCTGAAGTTTTCAAGCAGTATATTATAATTCAGTATTTTACTTTTTAACGCACCGATTTGAGAGGTCTTTGAAATTATTTCAGACTTTATTTCTTCAATGTTTTCGTTTTTTTCCTCAAAAACCGCATTAATCTTTTCAAATTGCTCCTCTGCTGCCGATGTGTCGGCAGAAATCCTTTCCGCCTCGGCACGATAGTTTTCAAGCACTTTTGCATGTTCCGCAAGCAGCTCATCAAGCTGACTCATGCCCCGCACACTTTTCTCAAGCTCACTGTTTATCCGTTCAATATTTTCACGGCAATGACCGATGTTGGCATTATAAATGTTTATTCTGTTGTTCTCCCCGTTTATTTTCTCAACAGTGTCTTTTTGCTCTTCACGGCACTTTTCAGCCTCATGCTCAAAAAAACCTATTTTTTCATACATTTCATTTGTCTGCCGTTCAATCTTATCTGCCTCGGTCTGCATTTCATCAATACTGCCCGAAACTGCCTCAAGCTCCCCGTCAATTTCCTTCAGTTCCGCTTTAAAGCCGTCAATTCTTGCGACAGACGCGTCAACCTCAACAGTTTTCAGTGTCTCACGCAGATTCAGATATTTCTTTGCCTTTTCGGACTGGATTCTCAGAGGTTCAAGCTGCCCCTCCAGCTCCGTCATAATATCCCGAACACGCGTCAGGTTATCGTTTGTTTTTTCAAGCTTTCTTTCAGACTCGATTTTTCTGTATTTATACTTGGTTATACCCGAGGCTTCTTCAAAAATCTGTCTCCTGTCCTCCGATTTGGTGCTGAGTATTTCATCAATTTTTCCCTGCCCGATGATGGAATATCCTTCTCTGCCCAAGCCTGTATCCATAAACAGCTCATGAATATCCTTCAGGCGGCATGATGCCTTGTTTATAAAATATTCACCCTCACCGCTGCGGTAAACGCGCCGTGTCACAGTCACCTCTTCAAAGTCAACGGGAAATATGTGTTCGGAATTATCAAGCGTGAGTGATACCTCTGCAAAGCCCTGCGGCTTGCGTTTTTCCGTGCCTGCAAAGATAACATCTTCCATTCGGCTTCCGCGAAGAGTTTTTATGCTTTGCTCACCCATAACCCAGCGTATCGCATCGGAAATATTGCTCTTTCCCGAACCGTTCGGACCTACAATCGCGGTGATACCGGGATTAAAATCCAAATATATTTTATCTGCAAAAGACTTAAAGCCCTGCATCTCGACACTTTTAAGATACAAAATGCTTCCTCCCAATTTTCAAAATACTTCTCTGTCCGTCACATTCAACATCAAAATCAACACGGGACAATGCATTGCATTACCCCGTCAAAGTCAGGCGCACCTAAAACGCAAAGTGTGCACATTCTATTCTCTTTTTTTCTGTTTTTTCTTTGAATTATCCGCCGCGTCCTCATCTTTGTTTTCCCGTCTCACTCTTTTCAGAACCTTCACGTCCTTCACATTCAGGAACTTGAAAACAGCCTCGTCATTTGACTCAAAACGCACCTTCAGAATCCCTCTCAGAACAAACGTGTCAATGACAACACCCTTTTCGTTTTCATATTCAACGATTGACCCTTTTGCGGGAATCTTTTTCAGCAAATCATCATATGCCGGCTGCTCATATTGCAGACAGCACATAAGCCTGCCGCATATTCCCGAAATCTTGGTCGGGTTGAGTGAAAGTCCCTGATCCTTTGCCATTCTGATTGAAACAGGGTGAAAATCGTTAAGAAACGTTGAACAGCAAAGCGGACGTCCGCATATTCCGAGTGCGCCGAGTGTTTTTGCCTCATCACGCACGCCAATCTGGCGAAGCTCAATTCTTGTTTTGAAAACCCCTGCAAGGCTTTTCACCAGTTCGCGGAAATCAATTCTGCCGTCAGCCGTGAAATAAAACAAAATTTTGCTGCCGTCAAAGGTATATTCAGTATTAATGAGCTTCATGTCAAGCTTATGCTCTTCTATCTTTTTTGAAGCAATCTTAAATGCTTCCTTCTCCTTTTGCCTGTTGCGTTCAAGCTGTGCATAGTCCTCATTGGAAGCCGGGCGGACAATTGGTTTGAGCGGAGCTACAATTTCTTTTTCCGACACCTCTTTGTTTGCAACGGCAACAATTCCGAACTCAACACCGCGCGCCGTCTCAACAACAACGCCCCTGCCCTGCTCAACCTTGTTTCCCTTGGGGTCAAAGTAATATACCTTGCCGCCTTTGTTAAATCTAACTCCTATAATCTCTGTCATGTACTACCTCCCAAAGCTCCATAGCCATACACTGCACCGTTTGTGCATAACTGATATTTCTTGAAAAATACAGTCTATATTTTTCGAGTGTTTCAAGCAAACGAAGCGGTGTTGAAGCTGTCGAACTGCCGCAAATATGCGTCAATTCGGCAAGCTTATCCCGATTGACGACAAATTCTTCAGCATCGCTTGCAACATAAATCATATCCCTGAAAAAATCACGCATCGTATCAATAATAAAATCAATTTTTTCCTTGTTATGCTTCAAAAAAAGCGTCATGTCATATATCGTTCTGCGACCGCCGTTTTTCAAAGCCGCGATATGCTCCGCAGCTTCACTTCTGAGAGCGTCCGCCTCCGCATCATCTGCAAGCTCAAGCGCCCTTCCGATACGTCCGCCGCTCATGCACGCCTTAACCGAAGCCTCCTCGTCCGTGATACCGTTCAGCCTTTTTTTAAGAAAATTCTTCACAAGCTCAGTGTCAAGCGGACTGAACTTCAGCAAAACAGCTCTTGAAAGAATTGTCGGAAGAAACTGATTTGAATTTTCCGCAATAAGAATAATTGTGCAGTATTCCGGCGGCTCTTCAAGCACCTTCAAAAGGCTGTTCTGTGCATGAACATTCATCGTATCGGCTCTCGGAACAATGTATATCTTCCTTTCGGCGCAATACGGCTTGATATATATATCGCGTTTCATACATCTCACCGTATCAACAAGAATATCCGCCGACTTTTTTGTGCTGTCATACAGCTGATTTGTTACAATCTGTATGTCCGGGTGGTTTTCCGATTCCGCCATAGCACAGCTTTTGCACCTTCCGCATACCTCGCCGTCCGCAGGATTTTCACACATCAGAAGCTGTGCGAATGCCTTGGCGGCAGACAGCCTTCCTATGCCGCGGCAGCCCTCAAATATATAAGCATGTCCAACATGCCCGTCCTCAAAAGAACGCACAAGAACATTCTTTATCCGTTCATGTCCGGCTATATCGGAAAACCGCACCACACACACCTTCTTTAAAACTTAATTCTCTCGCTTATATACGCGGTCAGTTCATCAATCTTCACGCGTTCCTGTTCCATGCTGTCACGGTGGCGAACCGTAACAGCACCGTCTTCTTCCGAATCAAAATCATAGGTTATGCAGAACGGCGTTCCGATTTCGTCCTGTCTGCGGTAACGCTTGCCTATGCTGCCTGCCTCGTCATATTCACACATAAATTCAGCCGCAAGCTTTTCGTATACCTTGCCCGCGCCCTCCGAAAGCTTCTTTGAAAGCGGAAGAACCGCAGCCTTAATCGGAGCAAGAGCAGGGTGAAAATGCATAACAACTCTTGTGTCGTTCTTTTCTGCGTCCAAAAGCTCCTCGTCATATGCTTCAACCAAAAATGCAAGCGTAACACGGTCAGCACCCAGTGACGGTTCAATGCAGTACGGAATGTACTTTTCATTTGTTTCGGGGTCGTTATATTCAAGCTTTTCGCCGCTGTGATTGCTGTGCTGTGTGAGGTCAAAATCCGTTCTGTCCGCAATTCCCCACAGCTCGCCCCAGCCGAACGGGAACATGAACTCAATGTCGGTTGTCGCATTGCTGTAGTGCGACAGTTCCTCCTTTTCATGGTCGCGCAGCTTAATGTTTTCTTCACATATTCCGAGAGAAAGCAGCCACTTTTTGCATGTGTCCTTCCAGAATGCAAACCATTCAAGATCTGTTCCCGGTTTACAGAAGAATTCAAGCTCCATCTGTTCAAACTCACGTGTTC
>CAKSIW010000049.1 GCA_934463175.1 uncultured Clostridia bacterium
CTTTCAAAAGACTTCGCAGCTTCTTCGTTCCTTCATGTATGCGGCTTTTCACCGTTTTTGACGGAACACCCGTTATGCTTTCTATTTCCTTTAATGTGTATTCCTCAATATATTTAAGCCGTATCACGACCGCCTGATTGGGCGGAAGAGAATCAATATATTTCACCGCTTCGTCATACTCCAGATTTGTCAGAACTCTGTTTTCAAGGTTTTCTCCGTCCTTCGTTTCCGCCTCGGAAAGCTCCGAAATCACAGCTCTGTTGCGGCGCGTGTAATCAATGAACGTGTTTTTGCGATTGTAATAATGTATGTTGCAAAGGACGCCTTGCCGTCTGTTCTGTAATTCTCAATCGTCCGAATCACCTTCAGAAAAACGTCCTGTGTCAAATCCTCCGTCAAAGCCTCATCACGCGTCAGCTTCAGCAGATATTTTGTCACATACGGATAAAAGCTGCGTATCAGTGCGTCAAATGCGGCTTTGTCACCGTTCTGACAGCGTTTGATTATTTCCTTTTCGCCCACATTCACCGCACCTCCCTTATCCTCTCTGTTATATTACACGCAAAATCAGCACTCAGGTTGGTACATATTTTATCGGTTTAATATATGTTTTTTATATATTCCTCCAAAAACCGGTATTCTTTCCAATTCTTCATCAGAAAAAACCTTTAACAGTATAATTCCTGCGCCGTAGACTCCGGCAGACACCAAAACCGATGCTGCAACCGCAATCAGATTTGACCCGAAAGCCTGAGCGCATATATTGTAAACGGCATATGCCGCCGCCGTCATAATCAGGCAGCACACAAGAGGCTTTGCAAGCATTTTTCTTATATCCGATTTGCCCTGTATTTCCTTTGACAGATAATAAAACTCTGTCACAAAAACAGCAAGCTGGCAAAGCACAGAGCCTATGACTGCACCGTATATGTTGACTTCGGGAATTTTTATCAGAAGCATATTTGAGATGAGCTTTATTGCACACCCTGCCGCAAGAGCAAACGCCGGCACATACACCTTTCCGATTCCCTGAAGCGCGCCCGTCATTGTCTGATTCAGCGCGGTGAACACAAGGCAGACGGCACTCAGCTGCAAAAGCTCAGACCCGAGTGCGGCATTCGGATAAATCAAATTATAAATCGGCTTTGCAAGAACAATATAGCCTGCGGCGCACGGCAGAATCAGCACAACAGAGGTGAGAAAAGATGAATTTATATATTTTTTTATCATCTGAGTGCTTTTTTCGGCATTGCATTTTGATATGCTCGGCACAAGAACCGTCGCCAAGGCAATATTCAGTGCCAGCGGCAAATTAATCAGGGTGTCACTTTTTGCAAGCATACCCGAAAGTCTGACCGCTTCTGCATTAAGCTGTGCGGCAGTCGGGTTTATTATCGCTGCCGCGCCGGCATGCGGCGGAATGAAGCCTTTGAATGCCGTTTCAATTCCGCGTGTTATGGTTGCCGTGTCAACAACACGGTTTATTGCCGAAATGACGGAGCACAGCGAAATCGGGACTGCAATCATGAGTATTTTCTTTGCAGCCGAAACAAATCCTGAGCTTATGTCGGCTCTTTCGGCTGCAATCTGAGCATCGTTTTTTTGTTTATAGGAATACAAAAGATATAGTGTTCCGAATACCGTCGCGGCTGTTGTTGCGAGATTTGCATATGCAGACATATATTCCGCACGGCTTCCGACAGACATTATGACAAACAGGATTGTGAGAACGGACTTGAAGAGCTGCTCGATTATTTGCGAAACACTCATAATCTGCATTTTGTTTATACCCGAAAAATACCCTCTGAATACGCTTGATACGCACACAAAAAAGATTGACGGGGAGAGCGCGGCAAGGGTATATTTCGCGCCCTCCATATTGAGAAGATTTTTGGCAATGGGTTCTGACAGCAAAAACAGCCCTGCCGAAAGAATTATACCGATGACCGAAAAAATGAGCAGTGCCGCATTAAAAAGCTTTTTCGCCCCGTTATAGTCTGAAACCGCGGTTTTTTCGGAAATCAGCTTGGCTATTGCATTCGGTATTCCGACCGACGACAGTGCCAGAAGCAGCGTGTATACCTGAAATCCGGCAGAATAATAGCCGTTTCCGGCGTCTCCGAAGCCGTTTATGTTGGTGATTACCATTCTGTAGAGCATTCCGAGTATTTTAACAATTATCTGTGCTGACAGTATTATCATCACGTTTGATATAAAAGAGTTTGATTTGCTGCCGTTCATCTTCACATCTCCAAAAGTATTTTATTATATATTACACGCAGGAAATTAAAAAAGGTTGGATTTTTTCGGAGATGTCCCGAAGCCCTTTTATTTTTTGTCCGATAATGCCCCCACAATATTATGCGGAACGTATAATTCTTCAAGATATGCCGAATCCTCATCTGTCAGCTCAAATTCAAGAGCGAGAGCCGCATCGTCAAAATGCTCAGGCTTTGTGGCACCGATAATCGGTGAAGTGATGCCTTTTTTGAACTGCCATGCAATGGCAATCTGAATCATTGTTTTTCCGTATTTTTCCGCAAGCTCCGCAACTCTTTCCGCAATTTTTCTGTCCTCGTTTTCCGTCCTGTCATATTTTTCGGCTGCGGTGCGGTCGGTCACGCTGCGTTTTGTGTCCGAATGCCAGTCCGTACGGCAAAGCCTGCCTGCCGCAAGCGGACTGTATGGCGTCAGTGCCGTATTCATCTGTTTGCAAAGAGGAATCAGCTCTCTTTCGTCCTCACGGTAGACAAGATTATAGTGATTCTGCATTGACGAAAAAGGTGTCCACCCGTTGTCTCTTGCCGCAAGCTGCATGTTATAGAACTGATAGCCGTACATTGCGGACGCGCCGAGTGCGCGGACCTTGCCGCATTTCACAAGGCCGTGAAGGGCTTCCATTGTTTCCTCAATCGGTGTACCGTAGTCAAACCGATGAATGATATAAAGGTCAAGATAATCCGTGCCGAGTCTTTTTAATGTGCCGTCTATCTCACGGTTTATCGCTTCCTTTGACAAATGCCCGTCATTGAAATATACCTTTGACGCAAGCACAACCTTGTCACGGGAAGCATTGTTCCTGATTGCCCGTCCGAGATATTCCTCGCTTGTGCCGTGAGAATATACGTTTGCCGTATCAAAAAAGTTTATGCCGAGATTCAAGGCATGACGGACAACCTCCTCCGTGTTCCCGGGGCTGAGAGTCCACTCATGGAAGTCCTCAGACGGTTTCCCGAAGCTCATACAGCCAACGCACAGCTTTGAAACCTCAATGTCCGTGTTTCCGAGCTTTGCATATTTCATAATTTCACTCACCCCACACTTCCTTTGCCATGTTGAAAACAGCCCACGCTTTTGGCCAGCCGGCATAAAACGCAGCATGTATTACAATTGCCGCAATTTCCTTTTGCGTAACTCCGTTGTTTTTTGCATTCTGCAAATGGTATTTCAGCGAGGAATCGGTGATTCCCTGTGCCATGAGTGCAACCACGGTTACAATACATCTTGTTTTTGTGTCAATATCCTCATTGTTCCAGTTTTCCCCGAAAAGAATGTCATCATTAAAATGCGCAAAGTCGGGAGCAAACTCTCCGAGTGCCTCCCGCCCCGCAGTTGCGTAATTTTCTTCATAAATTACCATTCCTTTCCAAATCAGATTTATTCACCGTGCGGCATGCCGGGTGCCGCTTTTTCGTTCTTTTTTCAAAATCAAGGCTTTTCCGCCGCCATGCACTATTTCAGCTTATTATATTCTTCATCCGCAACGGATTCGCACCATTCATTCCGTGTGCCCTCCCCCGGAACCTCAACCGCAAGGTGAGAAAACCAGCTGTCCTTTGCCGCTCCGTGCCAATGCTTAACGCCCGGAGCAATGTTCACAACATCTCCGGGATTAAGCTCTCTTGCGTCCTTTCCCCACTCCTGATAATATCCGCGTCCCGCAACACAAATCAGAATTTGTCCGCCGCCTTTATCCGCATGATGAATGTGCCAGTTGTTTCGGCAGCTGGGCTCAAACGTAACATTGAAAATCCCGACCTGCTCGGTTGACAGCGGTGCAAGATAGCTCTGACCGCTGAAATATTTTGCAAAAGCATCATTTTTTCTCCTGTTTTAAACATACTTAAATCCTTCATGTTTTTTCTCCTTCCTTATATTTTCAGATTTTCACCTTTTTCATATTATAACACGTTTATTATTACACAAGAAGTATCTTTTTGTTTTAATGTCCAAACCAAAAGGTTTATGCCGCTTCCGCACCGCTTGGCTTCACACAAGCAGAAGCAGTGTTCCGAGAGTGAGCAGAACGAGTCCCGCCAGGGATTTCCCCGTCAGCCGTTCTTTTAATATCACATAGGAAAACCCGATTGTGACCAGAATGCTGAGCTTGTCAATCGGAACCACCACGCTTGCAGGACCATCCTGAAGTGCTCTGTAGTAGCACAACCATGAAAGACCAGTGGCAATACCCGAAAGAATCAGAAAAACAAAATCATTTTTTGTGACTTTACATTCGCCTCTGCCGCTTTTCGTCACAAAAACAACAACCCATGCCATAATCAGCACAACAAAGGTGCGGATTGCCGTGCCCAGCGTTGAGTTTATGTCCGAAATTCCAATCTTGCCTAAGATTGACGTGAGTGCCGCAAAAACCACAGAAAGAACCGCCCAGACAAGCCAATCCGATTTTTCGGAGGTTTTTCCCCCCGACGCCTTTTTTTCTATCATCAGATATGTACCTGCCCCAATTAAAACAATGCAGATGAATTTGAGCGGCGATATTTCCTCATGCAGGAACACAAACGCAATTATCATTGTCAAAATTGTGCTTGATTTATCAATCGGCGCAACCTTATTCACATCGCCGATTTTGAGTGCCTTGAAATAGCACAGCCACGAAACTCCCGTCGCCAAGCCCGACAGGACAAGAAAAACATACGTTTTTGCACTGATTGCCGCCATGCCGTCCTGCGCACCGACAACAAAAACCATGAGCCACGCAAAGATAAAAACCACAACCGTTCTTATCGCCGTAGCCAGATTTGAATTTATTCCCGTCATTCCCACCTTTGACAGCACAGCACATATTCCTGCAAAAAATGCCGACAGAAATGCATATGCAAGCCACATAAAAAATCACCTCTGTCCTAATCCTATCACACTTTTTCTTTTTCGTATATACTTTTTAATATTTTTTATAAGTATTTCACCCGTTTCTTGACCGAACAAAATAATTATGGTATAATAATTTCATGAAACGGAATCAGTGCTTTTTGTGTTCCGGAGAACATTTTATCATAATACCGCGACGGCTTTCCGATGCCTCCGTTGTTATGGTATAATTAAAATTTATTCCGTCACGGGGCGGAGAAACGGAGATTTTGTTATGATTAAAGCATTCAAAATGGAGCTGTTTGAGGGTATGGAGGAGGAATACGAACGCCGTCACAATGCCCTTTGGCAGGAAATGAAGGATATGATTCACGAATACGGCGGACGCAACTATTCCATATTTCTCGACCGTGAAACAAACACTCTTTTCGGATATATTGAGATTGAAAGTGAGGAAAAGTGGGGAAAATCCGCCGACACCAAAATATGCCGCAAATGGTGGCACTATATGGCGGATATAATGAAAACCAACCCTGATGAAAGTCCCGTGTCGGTCGATTTGATGCCTGTTTTTCACCTTGACTGATATGTAGCCGCATTTCGGCGGCTTTGCTATAAATATTTTCTCATATGTCCCAGTGCATTCTTTTCCAGCCGTGAAACCTGTGCCTGGGATATTCCGATTTCATTTGCAATTTCCATCTGTGTTCTGCCGAGAAAAAATCTCAGCTCAAGAATATTCTGCTCACGCTGGGGAAGCCGTTTCATCGCCTCCTTCAGCGATATTTCTTCAAGCCACGAATCATCAATGTTTTTTTCGTCCTTCACCTGATCCATGACAAAAATCGCGTCGCCCCCGTCATGATAAATCGGCTCATGAAGCGACACGGGGTCGCATATCGCGTCAAGAGCCGCCGAGACCTCCGAACGGGTCACTCCCATCTCTGCCGCAATTTCATCAATCGTCGGCTCTTTGGAATTTTTGTTAATCAGTCTTTCCTTTGCCGAAAGTGCCTTATACGCCGTGTCACGCAGCGAACGGCTGACCCGAATCGGTGTGTTGTCGCGCAGATACCGCCTGATTTCGCCGATTATCATCGGCACGGCATAGGTGGAAAATTTAACACCGTGAGACGTGTCAAAATTATCAAGTGCTTTGATGAGTCCGATGCAGCCGACCTGGAAAAGGTCGTCAATATTTTCGTTTCTGTTCCCGAACCGCTGCAAAACGCTCAGAACAAGCCTGAGATTTCCGTATATAAATTCCCTCCTCGCATCGCTGTCACCGTCCTTTATCCTTGCAAAAAGCTCCTGTTTTTGCTTCTCGCTGAGTGTGGGGAGCTTTGATGTGTTGACACCGCATATTTCAACCTTGTTTATTATAATGTGAATCAGTCCCCTCATTGAATTTTATCAAAATCGGTATGCCTACATTATTTGCACTAACAGGTTAAAATATACTGTAAAAAAATACGGTTTTCTTTGGAATAAGAAAAACAAAAAAGACATAAAATTTTAACTGAAGGGGTGATTGAAATTGAATTGCAGTATTAATGAGCTGCGCTCAAAGGAAGTCATAAACGTCTCGGACGGCGCCAGACTTGGGTTTGTCTCTGACGTGGAGATAGATTTGGAAAACGGACGGCTGGTTGCTCTGATTGTCCCCGGGGCATACAGGCTCCTCGGTCTTTTCGGACGTGACGATGATTTTGTCATTAAATGGGAAAATATAAGAAAAATCGGCGATGATGTGATAATAATTGACAACGAGATATAAAATCAGGGCAGTGCTTTCTGCACTGCCCTGATCAAATCTATCAATGACCTACTTTTTCTTCTCAACCGCAATCCAGACTTCGCAGGTATAATCATCATTCTCAATGTCGGGTGACGGATAGCTCTCAATTTCTATTCCGCACGGCACATATTCGCTTGCGGGGAAAAATTCCGTGCAAATATATTTATACACCTTTTGAAACGCTTCCGGCATTTTTCCCTTACACTTGAAAACCGCATATGTGTGCGGCGGAATTGTTTCAACCTTCAGATAGTCCTCAGTGATTTCCGCGCCGTTATAGTGTGCGCCGATTCCATACGGAAAATCCTCGTCCGTCTTTGCGCTGTCCGCACCAAAGCTTATCCCTATTATGCATTTGTCAAAAACATTTTTCTCGGGAACATACTTGCATATTGCGGGAATTGTTCCGTCTCTGCCGCACTCCTCCCAGAACTTCGCAATTTCGCGCGTTGTGATTTCATGAGCCTTCGGAAACCGCTTTTTCCTCAGCACAACATCAAACGAATCCTTTTTTTCAATTCTGTAATCCATGGCAATACCTCCGTGTAATATAAGTTTTACGGAAAGTCTGGAAAACGATTTCAGATTAGCGCCTCTTTTTGCCGCAGACGGTGTGACGCCGTGAAAACGGACAAATGCGCGCGAAAAGCTTTCGGGGCTTTCATATCCGTATTTCAGTGCGGTGTCAATCACCTTCACGTCACTGCACGCAAGCTCACTGCCGGCAAGAGACAGTCTGCGAAGCCGAATGTAATCTCCAAGGCTGAAGCCGCAAACCGCACTGAACACACGCTGAAAATGAAAACTTGACGAATATGCCGCCTTTGCAACGCTCTCGGGGTCAATCGGCTCTGTTATATGCTCCTCAACATAATCAAGCGCACGCTGCAAGCCCGAAATCCAATCCATATCGCACCATTCCTTTCCATATGCCCATTATAGCCGATTCTCAATCCGAAATCCTGACATTTTGTGCTGTGCGGTGTCAGCTGTTTCATTATACCACCTTTTCCCCTTGCTGTAAACCTCGGGAAACAAAAAACAAGCACACTGCCGTTGGGGCAATATGCTTGCTTTTTCATGTCAAAGCTCTCAAACACCTGCGGCAGCCTTGCCAAGCTCGCGGCACTTGTCAAGCCCGTCATCATCGGGTGCTTCATTGATAATCAAGCCCTCGCCGCCGACCAGCTTTGCACCTGCGTCTGCAACACGTTCCTCCCAGCTGCGCATCCATTCACCGTCACCCCAGCCGTATGAGCCGAACAAAGCAACGTTTTTGCCCGAAAGCTTTGATTCGAGAGCCGCAAAGAACGGTTCAAATTCGGACTCCTCCAGAACCTCTGCTCCCATTGCGGGGCAGCCCAGTATGAGAGTGTCAAAAAGCGCGGCATCATCTGCCGAAATGTCGGAAACGGTGTAATATGCCGTCTCGGGATTAACCGACTTTGCGCCCTCCAGCACCGCGTCTGCCATTGCCTCCGTGTTGCCCGTGCCGCTCCAGTAAATAACTGCTGTTTTACTCATTTTGTAAAACCTCCTCTTGATATGAAATATATATGTAATTTATCGGTTTTTCCAATAAACTTACACTGTCTCATGCCGCACAAAAAATCTGCGCAAGCGTTTTTCCGTTTTGCGTGACGCGCCGCAAAAGAGCCTTTCTGCACGCCTTGAAACGGCAAAACAGCTTTTCCGCCTCCTCCGCGTTGTGATATACCCTCCACTCGCCGACCAAAAGACACCCCTCGCTGCGGTGGCTGATGAAGCAATATATGTCATACAGCGGATAGCCGAGGAACACTCCTATTTCATGCGGAAATCCATCACTGCCGAATCTTGTTTTGAGTATGCTCAGATAATCCGCAAGACTGCCCTCAGACGGATAGCCGTACCGCATAAGAAATTCCTTGCAGCCATGCGCGTTCAGTTGTTTTTCAAGCACTCCCTTTCGGTATACAAGCACAAGTGCACGCTTTTCACACTCACACAGAACTTCAATGTATATGTCCTTTCGGTTCAGCTCGCCGTTCAGCCTGTCAAGCTCTCCGTTCAGATTCGGATAATCGGCTTTTCGGCACGAGGCAAGGTTCGCCGGCTTTATCCCTGCCAGAGCAGGTGCACAATGATATGCAAGCAGTTTCTCAAGCATAATAAACTCCTTTTTAGGTTAGTTTTGGCTAACCCATTCTTAAAAATATAAGCGCAGAACCATGCAGCTGCGCCAAAACGCCTTTAAAGTTAGGATTAACTAACTTGATTAAATAATAACACATTTTATAAGCTTTGTCAATAGGGATAATAAAATTTTTCTGTAAAGCTATAAAGTTCGGTTCTGCACCTGAAGCTCCGACATTCTTCTGAATATTCCGTTCTGAGCGGCAAGCTCACCCGGCGTTCCCTGTTCCGCAACAACGCCGTCAGACAGGACAACGATTTTGTCGGCACCGGCAACCGTTCTCATTCTGTGGGCAATGACAAGCACGGTTTTATCCTTAATCAGCCTTGAAAGAGCCGTCTGTATTGCCGTTTCATTTTCGACATCAAGGCTTGCTGTTGCCTCGTCAAGCAAAACAATCGGCGCATCCTTCAAAAACGCTCTTGCGATTGAAATTCTCTGTCTCTCTCCGCCCGACAATTCACAGCCGTTTTCGCCTATGTCCGTGTTCCAGCCATCGGGAAGCTTTTCGGCAAACTCATCGCAGTTTGCAAGCCGTGCGGCATTCAAAACCTCCTCGTCGGTTGCGTCCTTTTTCCCGAGTCTGATGTTTTCCATGACGGTGTTGTTAAAGAGTGTCACGTCCTGAAATACAATTGAAAACAGCTTCATCAGCGTTTCGGGATCAACGCCTGAAATGTCCATACCGCCGACCGTGATTTTTCCTTTTTGAATATCCCAGAATCTTGCAGCAAGCCGCGACACGGTTGTTTTTCCGCCTCCGGACGGTCCGACAAGTGCCGTGACCTCACCCTGCTTTGCCGTGAATGACACGTCCTTCAGCACCTGCTCACCGCCGTCATATGAAAACCCAACATGATCAAACACAATGTCACAGCCTTTGTTTGTGAGAGTGCTTTCACCCTTCTGAACAGGATAGTCAAGAATTTCATTCATGCGCGCAACATTCGTTCTCATCGCAATCACAGCCGCAAGGTTTTGGAGTGACGACTGCATCGGGTCATAGAGACGGGAAGCAACAAGCAAAAACATAAACAGCGTCAGAACATCTATGCTTCCGTTCACAAGCCGTATGCTGCCTGCAAGAGCAACGGTTGCAACGCCAAGCTTCAGTATCATTCCTGCTGATGTGACAAATATTGCCGTCACAAGCTCGGCGGAAATTGCCCCCTTCTCAACACCGCGGATTTTTTTCTTTAAGCCCTCCATATATGTTCCCTCGGCATTGTTTGCCTTTAAATCACGCACTGTCTCAATGTATTCCTGAATCCCGTCCGCACATATCATCTTTGCCCTCATGTTTTTCATCTGAAACTTATCCTGAATCCTGTAGCTCAGAACAATAATCAGAACCGACACCGGAATCACCCAAAGCGCACTGAGTGCCATCACGGGGTCAAAGACAAAAAGGCTGACTGCGATGAGCAGAGTGGAAATGACCGAACCGAACAGTGCCGGAATGTAGTGAGAGCAGTCCTTCTCAAGCACCTCGCAGTCTGCCATGATTGTGCTTGTCAAATCTGCAAGGTCTTTTTTCCCGAAAAACGACAGCGGCAGTCTGCGAAGCTTTTCCGCAAGGCTTATTCTGCGTTTTCCGCTTTCTTCATAAGTTGTGAAAAACGTGTTGTTATACTGAAACCAAGACGTTATGAAAATCAGCGCAAAGCAGACAAGGCTGCCGATGATATAAAACGCTCTCTTATCTCTCAGTTCACACCCTCCGAGCAAATCCGAAACCATAAAATACAGAAGTCCCGTCGGAAGCATAAACGCAATATTCTGAAAAGCACACGCAGCCGTCCCCTTAATTAAGCCGACCGCGCCCTCCTTTGATGATGCCGTTGCCCTTTGTATCAGCTTTAACATAATTTTAACCCTCCTTTGCAACCTTCCACTCAACCGAAGCCTGATAGTCTCTCTGCATTTTTGCAAACAAACCGTCCCTTTCCGTCAGCTCATCAAACCTGCCGCTTTCCTCAATTTTTCCGTCTTTAATCACATAAATGCAGTCAGCATCCGTGACGGTGGAAAACCTGTGTGCAATCATAATGACAGTCTTGCCCTCAGCCAGCCTTTCAAACGCCGCCTGCACCTTAACTTCATTATCGGGGTCTGCAAACGCGGTTGCCTCGTCAAGAATGATAACCGGTGCATTTTTGAGCATTGCCCGTGCAATTGCAATGCGCTGCTGCTCTCCGCCCGAGAGATACACACCGCCTGTTCCGATGACAGTGTCCGCACCGTTCGGCAGCTTTTCAATAATATCCGCACACAGCGCCGCATCAAGTGCCTCCATGACCTCAGCATCTGTCGCCTCAGGCTTGCCCATTTTCACATTTTCCAGAATTGACGCCCGAATCAGCCTGCTGTCCTGAAACACAAAGGATACTTTTTTCATCAGCTCGTCCTTTGAAATTTCACGGACATCAACACCGCCGATTTTTATGCTTCCGCCATTCACGTCAAACAGCCTTGCAATCAGGCTTGCAAGCGTGGTTTTGCCTCCTCCTGACGGTCCGACAAACGCAACCGTTTCACCTTGTTTTATTTTGAGAGACACTCCGCGTATTGTCTCTTCCTTGCCGTCATAGCTGAAATGAACATCGTCAAGCTCAACCGACGCGGACTGCGGACTCATGGGACTTGCACTCTCAGGCATTGGTGCGGCGTCCAGAACACTGTCAACTCTTTTCAGCGCGTCCGCAACAACCATATTGTTTTCGCTCATATACATAATTTTTGTAAGCGTCACGGAAATCACAGGCGTTATTATTATGTAAAACAGCAGGTTCAGCAAAAACCCGTTTGTGACACCGTTTTTTGTGAACAGATATGCCCCTGCAATCAAAAACGCAAACACCCCGTTAATTGCTGCCGTATAAAACATCATCGGCATACGCATTTCCTTTGTGTATGCAATCACCCATTTCCCGTATTCATCAATTGTTCCCTTAAACCTTTTAAAAGAAAACACCGACTGTCCGAAGGTTTTGACAACAGAAATACCGCGCACATATTCAACAGCCTCGTTCGACATGGCAGCAAGCGCATTGCCGTATTGTCTCATTTTCTCTTCCATACGCTTTCCCGTCATGGCAGACATGATGACAAACCCCAGAGCAACAGGCGCAAGGCTCAAAAGCCCCAGCCTCCAGTCAAACCCCATGAGCAGCGCAAGCAAGCCGATCGGTGTTGCAATTGCTCCGTATTTGTCGGGAAGCTGATGTGCAAGATATGTTTCGGTTGCGCCCGTGCTGTCGCTGATGATTTTGCGCAGCCTGCCGCTGCCGAAAAGTCCGCAGAAGCCAAGCGGCAGCTTTGCAATGTGTTCGCATATTTCAATTCTCATATTTGTTGCAACACGAAACGCCGAAAGATGTGAGCACAAAAGAGCGCAAATGTAAATCAAAAACGACAAAACCGCAAACACAACCGCCATCAGTCCGCAGTGCGCCAAGGAGCGCGCCCCACCGAAGTTCGGCGACACCTCCAAAACCTCTTTTATGATTTTCCAGATGTACCAAAAGGGCACGAGTGCCGCAATGCTGCTTGCGGCGGATAAAACCCACGAAGCATAGGTCAGAAACCTATACCTCCCTGCATACCCCATCAGCCGTGATAAGCTTGATTGTTTTTTCAAAGCAAAAACCTCCCTGCATTTTTGTATATTTGATAACGAAAACGCCGCAGCCGTTTCCGAATATCCGTAAATTAGTTCCAAATAACTCGCGTTTAAAAATTAAAGGGTTAAAACCCCATAATTTTTTTCCAGCCCGCCGTATAAAATTCTCTCAGATTATGAACATATTCCTTTGCTTTCTCATATGGCATGTCGTGTATGACAAGCTCAAAATATGCTGAAAACAAACCGCTGCAAAGCATATGCTCAAGCTGAGGGTCAACCGTATATTCCGCAAACCCCAGCTTTTCAAGACTCTTTGCAAACCTATGGGTTGCACTGACCTCAATCTCCACCATATCATGAATCATATTCTCATATTTTGTTCCCTCGGAGCATGAAAGTATGAGTCTGAACGCCTCGGTGTTTTGGTAAATATAGTCCGTCATGCGTTCCATACAGTCCCCCGATATTTTCCCCATATTATCCTTCTGGCTTTCGGGCGGCAAACCGGCAAATTCCTCCTGCGCACCGATAAAATCCGACATCACCGTTTCATACTGTTCTCCGACCAGTGCGTCAAACAGTTCTTCCTTGCTCTTGTAATATCCGTAGAAAGCACCCGTGGTGACGCCTGCGGTTTTTACAATATTTCTGAGCGACGCCGATTTAAAGCCTTTTTCAAGAAACTCCGCCTTTGCCGCGTCCAATATCGCGGCAAGCGTCGTGTTATCCTTCACATTCATTGGGCTTCCTCCGATATAACAGTGTTACATTTCATATATAATATAACACTGTTATATTAATTTGTCAAGTGTTTTTAAAGAAAAAAAAAGAATGGACTGTTGTCCATTCCGTTGTGGTGACTCCGAGGGGAATTGAACCCCTGTTACCGCCGTGAAAGGGCGGTGTCTTAACCTCTTGACCACGGAGCCGTATTCAATTTATTGTTTCATTCAGCGACCTACCTATTATATCACAGTGTTTTTCCTTTGTCAATAGTTTTTTTGCAATTTTTGCATACTTTTTTTTGCTTTTTTTCTTGACAAATCATTCTTATTGCTGTATAATAAATTAGTCGCATGAAAATGCACACGGATCTTTAGCTCAGTTGGTTAGAGCAACCGGCTCATAACCGGTCGGTCCGGGGTTCGAGTCCCTGAAGATCCACCACGTCGGAACAAGCCATGCTTGTTCCGATTTTTTTGTACCGAAATAAACCGCCGGCTGCACTGTTTCTCCTTTATCACAGCTCACTGTCAATAGCTGCGGTAAAGAAAATCAGCAATAAAACAATCGTTACAAGCTGTGTGCTTTCAAACATCAACAATGCTTTTGCGGTTTTGTGCTTTGCGTCCATTTTGCGGATTTGTGTCATCGGGTAATATACCGGATAAAATATCTTCATAGTGTCTGACCTTATTTTCCATATAAGCAACAGTATCTTGGATCTCCCTAAGCCGTCTGTATGCCTCGTCACGTTGTTTAAGAATAATGTTATACCGTGCTTTAAGTGTATTTGCCGATTCGGGCAAGCGGCACAGACGGCAGTATTCCTTTATATCTTCAATGGACGCACCGCAGCCCTTCAGGCAGCAAATCCCCTGCATCCAGTTTGCCGACTCATCATCAAGAATACGGTGATTATTGCTGTCCCGCTTGCAGGGCAAAAGCCCTATATCCGTGTAATATCTGACAGTATGCTCCGATACTGAAAATTTTTCTGCAAACTGTTTAATTGTATAATTCATAAAAATTTCTCCTTTTTTTCAAAAAAGTATTGACTTCGAGTTACTCAAACCTGATATAATCATTGTAGCATAAAGCTATAAAAAATTCAATTTATGTACGGAGGTTTTCATTATGAAATATCTGACCCTGAATAACGGTATTCAAATGCCTCTTGTCGGATTTGGTACATTTCAGATCACCGGCAAGGGAGAATGCGAAAAGAGCGTTGCCTCGGCAATCAGCGCAGGATATAGACTGATTGACACGGCACAGGCATACGGAAACGAGGAATATGTCGGCAATGCAATTAAAAACTGCGGTGTGGCAAGAGATGAACTGTTTATCACAACAAAGCTGTGGTTTCGCAATTATGAAAAAGCCGATGCGGAAAGAACGCTTGCCGAATCACTGAGAAAATTACAGCTCGATTATGTGGATATGGTGCTTCTTCATTGACCGTACGGCAACGTTTATGAAGCCTGGAGAACGCTTGAACGCTTTTATGAAAACGGTGAAATCAGAGCAATCGGTGTTTCAAACTTTGATGCCGACAGAATGATAGATTTAATCACATTCAATAAAATTAAGCCGTGCATAAATCAGATTGAGACACACCTTTTTTGCCAGAGGAAGAATGAAAGCGGCTGGCTGAAAAAATACGGAGTGGCACATCAGGCATATGCACCTCTCGGACAAGGTCGGGCAAATGAAATGTTCGAAAATGAGACTGTGAAAAAAATTGCGGCAGGTTACGGGAAAACACCCGCACAAATTGCTTTGCGTTTTCTTGTTCAGAACGGTATATCGGTAATTCCTAAATCAGTACACATGGATAGAATAAAGGAAAATATTGATATTTTTGATTTTGCTCTGACTGATGAAGAAATGTCTGCACTTTCGGCACTTGATACTGCAAAACCGATGATCGGAAAAGCCGAAAGCCCCGAATTAACCGAATTTGCAATGACTTGGTAAAGGATAGTTTATATCTCTGCGGTTTGGTACCGCAAACAAAAAAGCACACCTCGGTGTGCTTTTTTTGTTTTAATAAATTCTTCGGATTTAAGCTTTTCAAAACTTCAGCATATGAATTGCAATCTGAAAATATATAACAAGTGAAATTGCGTCCACAATTGTTGTAATGAACGGGCTTGCCATGACCGCAGGGTCAAATCCGATTTTCTTTGCAAGAATCGGTAGCGAACAGCCAACAAGCTTTGCGCATACAATTGTCACAATCAAAGTCAGCGACACAACCAGCGCAACCGCAGCCGCATTTTGCCCCGACGCCGTGATTGTTCCGCTGTCAATGATGAGCATTTTCACAAAATTCACCGCCGCAAGCGATATGCCGCATAAAAAAGCAACAGCAAGCTCCTTTCGGAGAATCCTGAATATATCCTTTATGCTTATGTCACCCAGCGAAAGACTTCTGATGATTGTGACGGAGGACTGGCTTCCCGAGTTTCCACCCGTGTCCATGAGCATCGGAATGAACGCCGTCAGCGCAACACAAGCCGCAAGCGTTTTTTCAAACGACGCAATTATTTTTCCCGTGAAGGTTGCCGAAATCATCAGCAGCATGAGCCACGGTATCCTTTTCTTATATGTTTCAAAAACCGAGGTTTTGAGATATGGCTTTTCCGACGGAATCAACGCCGCCATCTTTTCAATATCCTCAGTGTTCTCGTCCTGAATGACATCAATGACATCATCAAACGTGATTATTCCGACCAGCCGCGTTTCGCGGTCAACAACAGGCATTGCAAGAAAGTCATATTTTCCGAACAGATTTGCAACCTCTTCCTTGTCCTCATAGGTGTCAACGTATATTACGTTCGTCTCCATCATATCGCCGATTTTTGTGCCGTTTTCACTGAGCAAAAGCTCCTTCACGGTCGTGAAGCCCAAAAGATGTCTGTTTGCGTCCGTGACATAGCAGGTGTAGATTGTCTCCTTGTCAACGCCTGTTGCCCGTATCCGCGCAAACGCCTGTTCAACCGTCATTTCGGTTTTCAAATCGACATACTCGATTGTCATAATGCTGCCCGCGCTGTCCTTCGGATATTTCAGCACCTTATTGATTTCCGAACGCATATCGGGGTCGGACTGACGGATTATTCTCTTCACGACATTTGCAGGCATTTCCTCAATTATATCAACCGTATCATCTAAGAACATTTCATCAAGCACGTCATGAAGCTCCTTATCGGTGAACGCCTTAATCAGGTGAGCCTGTGTGTCAGGCTCCATTTCAACAAAGGTGTCCGCCGCAAGCTCCTTCGGCAGGAAACGGAACAGCAAAAGCACCTGCTCCTTCGGCAGCTCCTCCAGCATCGCCGCAATATCGGGCGCGTTTAGCTCAGACAGAGTACTTCGCAGCTTAACAAAATCCTTCTTTTCAAGTAATGTTAATATCTCTTCCAACATCTGCGTTTCCTCCTTTTCTGATGAATAAAACAATTTCCCCTGCCGCCGAAAACAGCGACAGGGGGAAATAAACCAATATTTCAGAAACCGTCACCGTTCAAGCTTTAGCTTCGCAGGGCGATGAAATTGCATTATGCGATACCTTCGTTTTCGATATCGCCTGCTCAAACCAGCTGACGGTGTCTCCACCGTTTCGCGGCAGCAATCCGTATCCCTGTGGTAGCCTTACCTACCGGAACCATTTTCTATTGTAACTCATATTCCGCGTTTTGTCAACACCCTACATCACAGAATATAAAATTTTTGCAGCCTCCGCCTTTGTCAGTCTCTGCATCGGCAAAAAGCTTCCGTCCTCATAGCCGTTCATCGCCCCGAGCTTGACCAGAACATTAATGCCGTTCTCTGCCCAGTCGGGAATGCTCGCCTTGTCGGGTGCGGTTATGTTTATTCTGAAAAATCCGCCCGGCAGAGTCCTTGCAACGATTGTTGCCGCCTCGGCACGGTTAATCGGAGACATCGGGTCGGCACAGCGTTCGTTCTCGCTGACATACCGTCCTGTGACAATCCCGAGACTGTAAAGTGCCTTGAAGCTGTTTTGCGCCCACTGCGGGATTTTGTCAAAATCCGAATAAGGCAAAGCCGTGTCCGCATAATCCGCCGTGTTCACTCCGAGATAGTTGCACACCATCACGGCAAACTCCGAACGCGTCATCTGCTTTTGAGGATTGAACTTCAGCATTCCGTCAACATTTTCTCCGCTCACAATTCCTGCCTTGAACATATAGCTGAGTATGCTCTCCGCCCAATGTCCGCCTGTGTCTGAGAACGGATTCTGCGGACGGCTTTCATTTCCCGTATAAACTGTTCCGCAGTTAGTATACCCAAGCGTGTTGGTTGCATACACCGTAATTTTGCTTGTGTCATCGGGCAGCTGCGCTGTCAGCTCTCCGCTTTTCTCATCATATTCAAACGCACACTGTCTGCCGTCCGCTTTGAGCAAAATTCCGTCCTTATTAGTCTGTATCTCCTTCTTGCCCGTAACTTTGCCCGTCAGCACGCCGTTCTCAAAATTCAGCTCAATGTATGGATATGCATCCGGGTCGGAGCTGTCGGCACTCTTCAGAGTCACGGGTATTTCAACGGTTCTCGCGCCTGCCCTGACATATATTTTCCCCGACGCACCGTAGTTTTCCGCAGCGGTGAAGGTGTTCCCGTCAAATGAGCCTATGCTTTCATCAGCACTCCACCCAAAACTTTCCTGCTGTGCCGTGAGCTTATTAAAGCCGCCGTATGCCTCGGCTGTCAGCGTCACCGACTGCTTCGGTTCAAGGAAAAGACTTTTCACCTCGCTGCCGCCCGGGACGCGGACAACAACGCTTGTCGGCATGTCAAGGCACACAACGGGAACGATCGTTCGGATTCCGTCCGCCTCGGCAATCACCTCAACTGTTCCGCTGTCACGTGCGGTGAACAAGCCGTCCGCGGTCACGGTGCTTTGTTTTCCCTCCTCAACGCTGTATGTGATTCCCTGCGGAAGCTCCGCCGGATAATATCCCTCATCGGTTGCAGTCACCATAAGCTGAAGCGTGGCACCCGTCATGACATAATTGCTGAGCGGATACATGTGCAGATGTGCCGCACCGCCGCCGCGCGCTGCCTTGTTTATGAAGTAGAAAAAGGTTGAAACCGACCGTTCCCTGCCGTCTGACGGTTTGTTGCGCCGCTCTGCCTTTTCGTCACCCGGAAGCTGTGCATAAACAGTTGTCGAACCGCCGCCGTCAAGATTTATTGCATCGGTGCACCCCAGCTCCTTCATTCTTGCGGCAAGCGTTTTCAGCTGCACTCCATAGCTGTATCCGTTCTGTCTGCCGTCAATCGTATAAAGAACAATACCTCCGTTCTCCGTTATACCGATTGCGGTTCTCGGCGCAGCACCTGCCGCAAGGCTCGAATTGACCACACCGTTTGTCAGGAGCCTGCCGCCGACCGACCCCATGCCGACCTTAACGTGATTCCACCTCTCGTCACCGATAACCCCAAATGATATGCTGACCTTCTCACCGACATTCAGAGTTGAAATCGGAACAAGAAATTCCGCAGGTGCATTTGAATCAACAGTCAGAACAATTTTGTCCTTCGGTATTGCAATTGCTCCGCTGTTCTCCGAAACCGACTCAACAACGGCGGTCAGCGTGCTTCCGAGTCTCATTTCGCCCTCGACGCTGCCGAGTATGACATCAAAGCCCTTTGTCGTGTTTCTCGTTGTATCCGAAAAATCGCTTGTCATCATATATATCGCATACGGCTGACGGTATTTGTTTATGTTATATATATTCGTTTCGCTTCCGTCCTCGCGTTTCAGAACCGACGCAATTGAAAAATATGATATAAACGCCGTTCCGTCCTCCAGTATTCCGATTGCGTCCTGTCCCGACGCGTCCTTTGTGAGGATTTTGCCGTCAACAATCGCATTGCTCATCGGAACTCCCGTTTGAAGAGAAAAGAAATCGGCGTTTGCACCGCCCACAACATCTTGTCCCATGCCCTCCAGCCGTTCCGTCTCCTTTGACATAACAGAGCCGCCGTAGAGGGCATTCCCGTTTGTGATTGTCGGAAACACCGTGCTTCCCGGTTCGTATGTAAAATAGTTCTCGGTCTGCTGTCCGACTCCGTTTTGGTCGCTGTAGAACACATTATGCGAAAAATGTGTCCCGTCAGCGATTTTGACCGTATATCCGTTTATTTTCGCGCTTCCCAGCACCGATGCCGCCGCCGGAACTTGGCAAAGCACCACTGCCGCCGAAAGAAGCACCGCGGTAATTTTTTTCAGTTTTCCTTTTGTCATCATATCATGTCACTTCCCGAATTTAAGTATAACACAATCCCTCTCCGATGTAAACGCGTAAATATTTACAATTTCACTGCGGAAGCTTGCAGACATCAACCCATTCGCGGTTTCCCGAAAACTCCTCCGGCTCGGAAATTGTCAGTTTAATCGCGCTGTTTCCGCTTCACTGCGGAAGCTTGCAGACATCAACCCATTCGGGATTTCCCGAAAACTCCTCCAGCTCGGAAATTGTCAGTTCAATCGCACTGTTTCCGCTGCCGCAGGCAGGAAACACCGTTTCAAAGCGTTTGAGCGATTCATCGAGAAAAACCCTCACGCCCTCATTCACGGCAAACGGACAAACTCCGCCGACCTTGTGCCCAATCAGCTCCGCCGCTTCATCGGGAGACGGCATTTTTGCCTTTTCTCCGAATCTCAGCTTGAATTTTTTATTATCAACTCTCGCGTCTCCTGCCGCAACAATTAAAATACAGCCGTCCGACAGCACAAAAGAGAGCGTTTTTGCGATTCTCTCGGGTGCACAGCCGAGAGCCTCAGCCGCAAGGCTGACCGTTGCGCTTGACACCTCAAACTCCCTGATTCTTGTGTCTGCACCGAATTTTTTCAGATATTCACGAACTCTTTCAATTGACATTTATGTAACACAGCCTTTCTCTGTTTTAATCCTCACCGCCGAACAGCTCACCGAACTCGCCCGACAAATCATCTGCTTCGTCTTCATCGTCCTCATGATAGTTGAGCGGCATATCTCCGTTTTGACTTTGCAAATCCACATCAACAGTGTTATAGTCATTCCCCGAATCAATACACCTTCCGCAATTGTCGCACTTTTTTGACGGGTCGAGGTCACACATATCGCACTCGCCGCAGTTTGTGCACGGTCTGTCATAAAGCACACATTCCTTGTTCTCTTTCATATTTTCGCCCCCTGTCTCACGCAATTCCTCCGTCAACCGACAAAACCTGACCCGTTATGTAGTCCGCCTTGTCTGACGCAAGGTAGCAAATCGCGTCCGCCGCATTCTGCGGTGTTCCGATTCTCATCAGCGGAATTTCCTGTCTGAACTCCTCCAGCTCGTCCTCCGACAGGTGCGCATTCATGTCGGTGTCAATCATTCCCGGGGCAACGCAGTTAACGTTTATACCCGACGGCGCAAGCTCACGCGACAAAGCCTTTGTGAATCCAATCACTGCCGCCTTGCTTGCCGAATATATGACCTCGCATGAACCGCCGCACACACCCCAGACTGACGACACATTCACAATTTTTCCCGAATGTCTGTGCACAAAATGCGGTATTGCCGCACGGCAGCAGTTCATCATTCCGAAAACATTTACATCAAAAACTCTCTCCGCGTCTGCCTGTCCGAAATCACAGAACAGCCCCTGCGGCAAAGCAATTCCCGCATTGTTCACCAGCACGTCCAAGCCGCCGAACACTCTCACCGTCTCGGCAACCATGCGTTCTGCCGCACCGCTGTCGGACACGTCCGCGCAGATTGCCTCCGCCATGCCGCCGTGCCGCTTTATCTCAGCGCAAACCTCCTCCGCCGCCTCCCTGCTTTGGTTGAAATTCACCGCAACGGCACAGCCCTCCGCCGCAAATTTCAGAGCCGCCGCTCTGCCGATTCCGCGCGATGCTCCCGTAATCAAAACAGTTCTCACCTAAGTGCCGCCCCCTTCACTCTTTTTTCAGTCTTTCTTGCAATATTTTCATATTCTCTCTCACGTTTTGCAAGAGTCATATCGTCCTTTTTCATGCACACATCAAAATGTCTCACCGCCGCACGGACAAACTCCGCTGCAAAATCATGGAGCATTCTGTCATGCAATGCTCCGAAGCCCTCCTCAATTGCCGAAATCGCCGTATCCGTCATTTTCGCTGCGGACATCATGCAGTCATTAAGGTCATATTCGTAAATGTCATGCACATATCTTCTGTAAAGCGGAAGCGAGGCGCGGGCAGCCACGTCAGAAACCGTTATCTGCACAAATCTTGCCTCACGCTTTTTCGCGCCGCATTTTCTGCAAAGCT
>CAKSIW010000050.1 GCA_934463175.1 uncultured Clostridia bacterium
TTTCAGCACTGTAAACAGCAAAATTTCCGCAATACATCTCAAGGACAGACTTCGTGACGATCAGGGCCGTGCTGTTCACTGCACAGCAGGCAAGGGTCTTTTTGACTTCCGCTATTTCTTTGACAAAGCAAGGGAATGCAAGCCGTTCATTGATATGCTTCTTGAAGAAACTGCTCCCGACCGTTTTTCAGCCGAGAAAGAAAATCTCATTTCAAAAGGTCTTTAACAGCAAAATGAGAGGGTGCGAAAAGCACTCTCTCATTTCATTTTTCTCCGCTTTCTCCGAATATATCACCGCTAAGCCGCACAACGCTGTCCAGCGGAATTTCAATGCCGTCCTCAAATATCAGGCAGCGCAGCACATCATCAAGCCTTCTCAGCCTCCCTGTATGTGTCACATACCGTCCTCCGCTTTTCTTCTCGTCATCAACAAACAGCTCAACAGTCAATTCGGGTCGGCTGTCTGTTTTTTCCTGCAATATTCTCACTCTGCGGTTCAGCTCCTCGGTCCGCTGTTCACTAAGATCCGTTTTCTCATCTGTCAGTCTTGCGGTCTCCCGAATTGCATCGTTGTGTCCCGTCAATGCCGCAAAGGGTGCAAACTGAACTGCCCTGTCGGGGATTGACATATGCGCCCGTCTTGCCGAGCGGTGATGCGGAAAACTGATAATATCGCTGTAATCCCGTTTCATGCCTTGTGTCCCCCAATCTGTCCGTTTCGTTCAATTGCTGTTGCACCCTCCTCGAGGTTGATTCCCTTCAAAACCGCATTCTTTCCGAAGCGGCTTTTAATTTCAAGCATTGCCTTCTGCACGCTGTGTTCCTTTTCAAGTGCCATTTCAAGCTCTGCCCTTTCCTTTTCCTCACACTCATAATCCGTGAACAAATCCAGCTGCAAAAACTCTTTTTTCTCTGCCGCTTTGTCCTCGTTCAGAACATGATTTGCACACAGTGTTATTTTTCTGACAAGCAAATTGCGGTTAACAATATCGTCATATAGCCTTGCTGCGGAATCGGAAATTATTTTTGCCGATGAAGTATGTCTTCCGAGATTGACCGAGCCGTGCGCTTGCTTTGGTATCTTTCTGCCGTAAGGATCCGTTGTGATTTCACCCTTATATTTTCGGCTTATGTTCGGATTTTGAAGACTTTCAATGTCATATCCGACCGTCAGCACAATCTGATCTGTGACACACGCCTTTGCAACAAGGTCAAGCGCGAGCTGCTCCGACATTTCCCTGACAATCAGCCTCGCTTTTTCCGCACTGTATGGCATATGCAAAACCTGTCCCATGCTTATGCTGCTGTTCTGCGGTTTATATTTTTTTATTGCCTCCATTGTGCACGGTTCCCAGCCCCATGCATGGTCAATCAAAAGCTCTGCGTTGACGCCGAACAGCTTATATAATCTGTCCTCGCCATAGTCCGACAGCGAAAACCTCGCAACATCTCCCATTGTATACATTCCGTTTTCCGCCAGCTTTTTGGCATATCCATGCCCGATACGCCAAAAATCCGTGAGCGGTGTGTGGCTCCAAAGCTCATGCCGATATGTCATTTCATCAAGGTATGCAATCCGCGCACCGTTCTCATCGGGCGGCATTTTCTTTGCCATAATATCCATTGCAATCTTGCACAGGTAAAGGTTTGTTCCAATCCCCGCAGCAGCCGTTATCCCCGTTGTTCTCATAACGTCCGCAATTATTTCCGAGATAAACTCACGCGCAGACATTCCTGCCGCCATGAGATAATCGGTTATATCCATAAAAACCTCGTCAACGGAATAAACATGAATGTCCTCCGGGGCAACATATTTGAGATAAATCGCGTATATATCCGTGCTGTATTTTGAATACAGTGCCATTCTCGGCATTGCGGCAATATATGACGCCTCAAGGCTCGGATCATCTGCAAGCTGAGCCGCAGAATATGACTTTCCCGAAAACCTGCGGTTCGGCGCACTGAGCCTTCTTAGTGCATTCTGTTCTCTGATTCGGCTGATAACCTCAAAAAGCCGTGCCCTGCCCGGAATTCCGTAAGCCTTTAAGCTTGGTGACACCGCAAGGCAAATTGTTTTTTCGGTTCTGCTCTCATCTGCAACAACAAGGTTTGTGTCAAGCGCATCAAGTCCGCGTTCAACGCACTCAACCGACGCATAAAACGACTTCAAATCAATTGCAGCATATATTCTTTCCATGCGTCATTCACCTCCTGTTTCAGATTATTTCCGCGGTAAAGAAAATATATTCTTTTCTTCTATCATATCACATATTTTTTTGCATTGCAACACACAAAAACAGCCTTCATTTCCAAAAAGAAATGAAGGCTGAACAATAAAACTCAATTTAAAACAATCCCGGGATATTCAAGCCGCCTGTCAGCTTGCTCATCTCGTTTGCAGAGCTTTCCTCCGCAAGGCGCAAGCCCTCATTCACAGCTGTCAGGATTAAATCCTCGAGCATTTCCACATCATCGGGATCAACCGCATCGGGCTGTATTTTAATTTCGGTCAGTTCGCGTTTTCCGCTGATTTTAACCGAAACCGCACCGCCGCCCGACTGTGCCTCGTAAACCTTTTCTTCCATTTCTTCCTGCATTTTCATCATCTGCTCCTGCATTTTTTTTGCCTGCTTGAGCATTTGATTCATATTTCCTCCGCCGCCCATACCGCGCGGAAATCCTCCCTTTGCCACACCAATCATATCCTTTCTTTGTATAATACCGCAGCGAACTCTTGTCCGCCTGATCATTATTCCGATTCGATAACCGTCATTTTGTCACCGAGCAAATCCTTTTTTGCAGCAATATCCGCAATTGATGAACCTCCGCCGTCACGCGGCTTCAAGCTTCCCTTTTTTGACACGACCACATTGAGCTTTGCCCCCTGAACGCTTGTGAAAAGATCGGAGAGATATCTCTTTCCCTCGGGAGTGTTAATCTTTTCATATGCAAGGTCACCCGTGAGCACAAGCTCAATTTCATCTCCGAAATAAAGAGCTGATGCATTGAACAAAAACGTAAACAGGCTCTTGCTCTCCTGCTTTATGAGAGACAGTGCTTCCTTCCACTTGTTCCATTCAACCGCACTGTCCGCATGAGGCTCTGCCGCACCGACAGGAGTCTTTTCAAGAGCCTCTGCCCTTTTCTCCGCAGCTGCGCCCCTTCCGCCGCTTTTCACGGAAACTCCGTTTTTCTTCAATTCGGAAATTTCATTCTCAAGTCTCAGCACTCGCTGCGACAATTCTTCCAAGCCTGCCGTATTCTCAGGCAGACACAGCCTGACAATTGCCATTTCGGCAGCAACTTTAGGTGCAGACATTCTCTTTGCCTGGAGCAGAAAATCACTCAGCTCGGATATAATGCCCAACAGCCTGTCCACCGAAAACTTTTCGGACTGGAGCTTATATTTCTCAACTGTTTCCTCGGAACGTTCAAGTATTGTCTGTGCATCAGGCGTTGACTTGCAAATCATCAATGCTCTGAAATGCATGATAAGCTCTTCAAGGAAATTCAAAACCTCCTTGCCCTTCCTCAGCATTTCATCTGTCAGAATCAGTGCTTCGCGCGTGCCGCATTCCGAAATTCTGTCGGCAATATCAAACAAAACCCGCCGATCCGCAACCCCGACAATTTCAATTATATCATCATACCGCAGTTCACTGTCCGAATATGCCGCACACTGGTCAAGAATGCTCAGTCCGTCTCTCATTGAGCCGTCCGCAAGCTCTGCCACAAGTTCAATCGCATCGGGCGTGATTGGAATCCCCTCCACTGCGACAATCTTTTTCATTCTGCCTGCAATGTCATCAACACCGATACGCTTAAAATCAAATCTCTGACATCTCGACAGAATTGTTGCAGGGAGCTTATGCGGTTCGGTCGTCGCAAGAATAAAAATGACATGTGACGGCGGTTCTTCAAGGGTTTTAAGCAATGCATTAAACGCCTCGGTTGTGAGCATATGCGCCTCGTCGACAATATACACCTTATATCTGCAACCGACAGGACTGTATATAACCTCATCACGGATTTCGCGTATGCTGTCAATTCCGCTGTTGCTTGCCGCGTCCATTTCATAGACATCAAGAATGCTGCCGTCCATAATTCCGCGGCACACCTCACATTCATTGCACGGGTTTCCGTCCTTGGAATTTATACAGTTCACAGCACGCGAGAAAATCTTTGCGGTTGAGGTCTTTCCCGTTCCGCGCGTACCGCAGAAAAGGTAAGCATGAGCAATTCTGCCCGAAGTAATGCTGTTTTTGAGCGTCTCCGACACATGCGCCTGACCGACAACATCTTCAAATATCAGCGGACGCCACTTTCTGTATAACGCCTGATATGTTCCAGCCATAATTCCATATCTCCTCACAAAAAACAAATAAAACAAAGAGCTTGTCAAAACTTTTAAAATAAAAAAGCTATGTGCTTGAGTTTGAAACAAAATCACCTCCGTAACGCAGCCGACCTGCTCAAACCCGGCACTCCCGCGGCACATTGAAAAAGAACTGCTTAACGCTGCTGCATTCCTGCCCTGACGTGGTTCACAGGCTTCAATTGCGCGGGACCGAATTATCAACGCCGCCGTGCTGTGCTCTGCAAGACGCATTCTGTCCCTCAACACAAGTTTTCATTCCCACTACAGCGGATTGTGGGTTACAGAGTACCGCTAACACCCCAATTTAACATAGCCTAATCAGTATAGCACAATTTCCGCCGCCTGTCAAGTGTTTGCTCATCTTAACCATCCGACTCCGCACTTTTTCAGCTATATTCTCACATTCGGATTAAACAGCCGTTCATATTCCTCCAGCGCGTAGCGGTCGGTCATACAGGATATATAATCACATATTATCCTGCTTCTTGCCGCACATTCGTTCGGTTCTGATTTATATAAGTCAAATTTTTCACGGTTTGCCGCTCTATACCGCCACTTCGGCGGCAAAAGCAGAATATTTTCAAAAAAGGCGTCATACATTCCGCCTATGACACGTTTTGCTTTCTCGTCCATCATCTGCACCGTTGATGTTGTGTAAATTCCCTTTCCGACAAACTTTTTCAATGCTTTGAAAAAGCCTGCTGTCTCATTGTCAAAAGCAATCACGGGAATGCCTTTTTCGGCAAGATTCGCAATGTCCTCACGCGTGTGAACCGAATTAGCCTTCAGATTTTCATACCCCGACAGTGTCAGACGGTCAATAAAATAGTGTATCAGCTGACCGATAAACCCGAGACGGTCATATTGCCCGTATGATATTTCAAATTCTGCCGCATCGGCTATCATCGCCTTTATATCCTCAAAGGCTGCATATATATCAGGGTTTTCATTACAGTTTTTCTCAAGAATCCCCGATTTGATTCCGTCGTCCAAATCATGACAGGTGTATGCAAGCGTGTCTGTCAGCTTGACAATCTGCCCTTCCGCAGTTGAACACAGCGCATTCGGCTTCAGCTCACCGAACATTCCCGTTCTGTCATTATTATGCTTGAGCATTCCCTCACGAACCTCATATGTCAGATTAAGTCCGCAATTCTTTTCAGAAGTCTCCTCCGCACCGTATCTTGTTTCAAGCTCCTCAACCACACGAACGCTCTGCTCGTTGTGATAGAAGCCGCCAAGCCCCTCCGCCTTCATTTTCTCATCAAGCACCGCTTCTGCGGCATGTCCGAACGGAGTGTGTCCGAGGTCATGCCCAAGTGCAATTGCCTCTGTCAGGTCTTCATTAAGCGCAAGCGACTTTGCAATTCCGCGTGAAAGCTGTGCAACCTCCAAAGAGTGTGTCAGTCTTGTCCGAAAACGGTCTCCCTCATGATTCACAAAGACCTGCGTTTTATACATCATGCGTCTGAACGCTTCGGAATGTATTATTCTGTCACGGTCACGCTGAAACGACGCACGGTTTTCATCTTCTCTTTCCTTCTCTGCACGCCGCCTGCTGCCGCTGCACGGCTGTTTTGCGGCATAGGGCGCAAGTATTCTGCCGTATGCCTCCTCAATATCCTTTTTATATCTTAAAATGTATTCACTCATAACATAATCCTTCCGATAGACCGTCAGCCTTCGTAATTCAAGCTGTCCGCGGAAACACCTTCAAGCTTTTCGAGATACCGTTTTGCCTCGCATCTCGCCTTTTTGACATCAAGGTTCCGATAGTTTCCGCACTCGATTTCGCTTGCGCCCGGCATTTCCCCGTCATATTCCGCAATCTCAGAAAGAACCCTTCTGATCTCGTCCGTCACCTGTTCATTATCCGCGTTTCTCACAAGCAGATAAAAGCCTGTCTGGCACCCCATCGGACCGACGTATATGACAGATTCCCCAAGTCTGCCGTTTCGCATAAGGGTCGCAAAAAGATGTTCAAACGAGTGTATTGCGGCATTGTCCATGACGTCACCGCTGTTTGGTTTTCTCATGCGCAGATCATATGTCGTAATATCCCCGTCAATTCTTGAAATATAAATCCACTCTTTTATCAGTCTGTGGTCAACAGTGAAGCTCGCAATTTTTTCCATATGCACATCTCCTCATTCTGTCTTGATTCTGGAAATTATACCTTTCATGAGAAGCTCGAACTTCTCCCTGACAATTTCGCCGATTTCCTCAACCTCTTCGTGGCTTATTTTTTTATCCGAAAGCCCTGCCGCATAGTTTGTTACACACGAAATCGCCAGAACTCTCATTCCGACATGAGCCGCAACAATCGTTTCCGGCACGGTTGACATACCGACAAGATCGGCACCGAGCAGCTTCAGCATTCGGATTTCGGCAGGCGTCTCAAACTGCGGTCCGCCCATGAAAGCATAAACGCCTTCTTCAATCGGGATTCCCATACCGTATGCCGCCTCCCTGACCTCCTCACGGAGTTCGGGTGAATATATCCCCGTCATATCATGAAATCTTTTTCCAAACTCATTATCGCCGATTCCCATGAGGGGACTTTCAAGGCAAAGCTTGATGTGGTCGCGTATCACAACAAGATCTCCCGGCTCATATTCCTCATTTATCGCGCCCGCAGCATTGGTAACAATTATGCTTTCCGCCCCCATTGCACGCAGAACCCAGACGGGAAACGCCGTCTCCTGCATGGAATAGCCTTCATAGCAGTGTACTCTCCCCTGCATAACCGCAATATATCTGCCTTCAATTTTGCCGAAAACAAACTTTCCCTTATGTCCCTCAACCGTTGAAATCGGGAAATTGGGAATATTGCAATACGGAATCTCCACACGTTCCTCCATATTTTCAGCAAAGCTTCCAAGCCCTGTTCCGAGAATTATTGCAATTTGCGGTACAATATGTACCCGCGACATAAGAAACGCCGCTGTTTCCCTGACCTGCTCCAAATTCATATACACCCTCCTATAGCCGAAAGAAAGTAATCCGAATTTCGCTTTTGTGTGACGGATTTCCGCTTTCATTGTGTTAAAATATCAGGCACTCCAAAAATCACAGCTTCCGTTCAAACAGCTCTGACCCTCAGCCTGATACCATATTTATCACGAAAATAAATGCTGTTCATTCGCCTGTGTCCGACAGCCTTTGACACATCTGATTTCGGACATTCAAAAACAAGCTCGCCGTGCTCGGCATCTGCATTTATTATTTTTTTCTCAATCACATCGCGGTATATAAGGCTCTCACATATCTCGCCGAACGCCGGGTGATACGGTCCCGCAACCACACTGCCGCCCTCCAGATCTTCAGACGAATGAAGTCCGATTCTGATGACTTCAATCCGATTTTTGCGAAACAGCCTGACCGCCTCCTTGGCAAGGACTGCCGCCTCTTCAACTGAATACGGCTTATATTTCCCCGATCTATACAGTCTTTCAAGCTCTGTTCCTTCCAAGGTTACAACAGGATATATCCTCACGCATGACGGTTCGAGTCCGATTATGTCACGAACGGTCTTCATGTCCTTTTCTGCATCAGAGCCGAACATTCCCATCATCATCTGATGACCGAGACTGATTCCCGCATTTTTTATCATCTCCGATGCACGCTTCACATCTTCAAACGTATGTCCCCTGTTATTCATTTCCAAAACACGGTCATCGGTACTCTGAACACCAAGCTCAACGGTTGTAACACCGTATTTTTGCAAAAGTGCTGTAATTTCCCTGTTAATATAGTCGGGACGTGTTGAAAGCCTGATTCCGTCAATGAACGGACGAAACTCCGAAGCGGTTTTCAAAAACTCCTCCTGAAGCTTCATGTCAAGTCCGGTGAAGCTGCCCCCGAAAAATGCAACCTCCGCAGTTGAATTTTTGCTGTCTGTTGTGCTTAAAAACTCTTCTACCAGTTCTCTGACACGTTTTGGAGTCACCTCCGTGTCAACGCCGGTTATTTTCCGCTGATTGCAGAAAACACAGTCATGAGGACAGCCTCTGTGAGGTATGAAAATCGGCAGATTATATTTTCTCATTTTCAACACCCAGCATTTCAAGTGCCGCTTTTGCCGCAGCCTGTTCTGCAAGCTTGCGGTTTTTTCCTTTGCCCTCTCCGATGATTCTTCCTTCATACACGGCATTTGCCGTGAAGACCGGGCTGTGGTCGGGACCTGTTTTGTTCTTCAGTATATATCCGACAACCTTTGTGTTTTTGTCTCTTTTTTGAAAATGAATCTGAAGCTCCGACTTATAATCCTGTTCATGAACAACCCTGACATTTTCAATCCTGTTCCCGAAGCTCTTCAAAACCCATTCCCTTGCGGTTTCTATGTCGCTGTCAAGATATATTGCACCGAGAACCGCTTCATATGTGTCGGCGAGAATTGACGCCTTGTGCATTCCGTCTGTGCAGGATTCGGATTTACCGAACCGGATTCCGCTCCCCAAATCCATTTCGGCGGCAAGCTCCGCAAGCGTCTTTTCGCAAACCAGTGACGCTCTTATTTTCGTCAGTCTGCCTTCGTCACACTTAGGATAAAGACCGTATATCCGCGACGCAATGACAAACGAAAGCACACTGTCACCCAAAAACTCCAGCCGCTGATTGCTTTCTGTCTGCCTGTCATTGGCAAGTGAAATGTGCGTCAGAGCCGTTTCTAAAAGTTTTTTATCGTTAAACTTATATCCAATATTCATTACTTCTCACCACGTTCATAAACTAAACGGGGGCTGCCCAAGACAGCCCCATCGCGTTTTCTCAGCGTTATTCACACTTTTCGTTAATGTAGTTGACTGCATCGCCCACCGTTGAAATTTTTTCGGCATCCTCGTCGGAGATTTCAACGTCAAATTCCTCTTCAAGAGCCATCATAAGCTCAACCATGCTCAAGGAATCAGCTTCAAGGTCGTTTATAAACGAAGTGTCCATTGTTATTTCGCTCTCATCGCAGTCCAGCTGCTCGGCAGTAATACTTTTCACAATTTCAAAAGAATCCACTTAGAACCTCTCCTTTTCTGTTTATATTTCTTGCTGCGTTTTATAATATACCATATAACTCACTGCTCGTCAATATATTTGGCGAAAAAATCCAATTTTTTATCTGAATGTGAGCAGCGCACGGTTCTTTATAACATAATCCGCACCCGAATATATCGTCAGAATAACCGCAATGACAACCAGCCACTGTGTCAGACAAAAGCCTCCGAATCTGAGCGGAACAATCATGTCAAGCATCACCGCAATGATTGCGGCAAGCTGTGAAACAGTTTTTGCCTTTCCCCACATGCTCGCAGCAATGACCTTGCTGTTTTCAAGAGCAATGAGCCGAATGCCCGTCACAATCAGCTCACGTGCAACAATCACCATGACAACCCATTTGTTTATGAAATCAACACCGTTTGCCGCAAAGCAAACCAGAGCCGAAATCGTCAGAATCTTGTCCGCAAGAGGATCCATAAGCTTTCCGAAGGTTGTGACCTGATTATATTTTCTCGCAAGATGACCGTCAAGCTGGTCTGTCAGCGACGCAAGCACAAAAACCGCAAGTGCGGCATATATATTCACGTCAAGCAGCCACATGAAAAGCGGCACCATTATAACTCTCAAAAGAGTCAATTTATTCGGTGTGTTCATTTTCTATCCCTCCAATACGGCTTCGCCGTATAAATCAAACTCCATGTAATCGGTGATTTGAACCTTCACAAATTCTCCCTCAGCACATTTCTTTTGTGATGTGAAGAACACCTTTCCGTCAATCTCTGCCGAATCGGCATATGAACGCCCGTAATATTGCTTGATTATGCTGTCATAGCCCTCGCATAAAACCTCATATGTTTTTCCGACACGCGCCGCGTTCAAATCCTCCGAAACCGCCGCCTGGTCAATCATAATGATTTCCTGACGGTTTCTCTTCTCTTCATCGTCAATCTGTCCGTCAAGACGCGCCGCAGGCGTTCCTTCCTCCTGTGAATATGCAAATGCTCCGAGACGGTCAAACTCCGTGCCGGTGACAAAATCACGCAGCTCTGAAAATTCCTCCTCCGTCTCGGTCGGAAAGCCGACAATCAGTGATGTTCTGATCACCGCATCGGGAATTCTTTTTCTGAGCTTTGCAATCAATCCGGTTATCTGTTTCTTATTCGTCTTGCGCCCCATGAGCTTCAATATCCGATCATTGCAATGCTGAATCGGTATGTCAAAATAATTGCATATTTTGTCCTCACAAGCCACAGTCTCAATCAGCTCGTCTGTCACAAGCTCGGGGTAGCAATAGTGAAGTCTGATCCATTTAATGCCCTCAATACCGCAAAGCTCACGCAAAAGCCCGGGCAGCCGATATTCACCGTATAAATCCATTCCATAGCGCGTGGTGTCCTGAGCAATTACAACAAGCTCGCGCACGCCGCTCTCCGCAAGCCGTCTTGCCTCATCAATCAGCTCAGCTTCACTGCGGCTACGGTATTTTCCGCGTATTGACGGAATCACACAGTATGTGCAGCGGTTATCGCACCCCTCCGCAATTTTCAGATAAGCCGTATATTTCGGCGTTGTGACAACCCTTCTCGGCGCACAGCCATTCATATATTCCTCAGAACAATGCACATCGGAAACACCCTCAATGTGTGCCTTTAGTATGTCAGCTATTTTATCATATTCATTTGTTCCGACAACAATGTCAACCTCGGGAATTTCTTTTATTATTTCTTCCTTATACCTTTGGCTCATACACCCCGCCGCAACAAGAATTTTTCCGTTTTTCTCATTCTTATGCCCTGCATGTTCGAGTATGCAGTCGATTGATTCCTGCTTTGCCGCGTCAATGAACGCACAGGTGTTCACAATCATTATATCCGCGTCTTCCTCATTTTCAACAATTTCAAAGCCGCCGTCCTCCAATGCGCCGAGCATCTGCTCCGCGTCCACAAGATTTTTTGAACAGCCCAGTGAAACCAGCGAAACCTTCTTCAATCATCATCACCCCTGCTAACCTTTATGTCAAGTGCACGAAAGCACCTGTTTATGTCCGAAAAGCTGTAGCCGCGCCGCATAAGATGTGCCTTTGCCTTTTCAATCTCACGGTAATCGGTGAAAACCCTGTCACCAAACCTCTGCCTTGCATATTCCAGCAGTCTGTCCTCAGCGTCATCTTCCATTCCCTCTGCCGCTCTTTCAATTACGCTTGCGGCAATTCCTTTTCTCAAAAGCTCCTGCTTTATTCTGTAAAAGCCTTTCATGTGAATGTTAACCGCGTCATATATATACATCTCGGCATACTTTTCATCATTCAGGATTCCTGCCGAACAGAATTCCGCAACAACCTTCTCTGCTGTCTCATCATCACAGCCCTTGCGGATAAGTCTTTTATATATCTCATCGCAGGTATACATTCTTGACGCAAGCAAATATCCCGCAAAGCTCTTTGCGCGTTCCTCGTTCATCAAAAATCCTCCCCACATCTGCCGAATGGTGCAACGCCGCAGCATTGCACCACAAATCAAGCATTATTTCTTTTTTGAAACAGGCTTCGGCACGGGAATAAAGGTGTTTGACATATCAACAGCACCCTCGCCGTCCATTGACGGAAGCCCTGCCTCTTCTCTGACCTTTGCCTCAATTTCCGCGCAAATCTCCGGGTTCTCCGTCAGGAATTTTTTCACAGCCTCACGTCCCTGTCCCAGCTTGTCGCCGTTATATGAGAACCACGAGCCTGCCTTTTTCACAATTCCGAAATCAACCGCAACGTCCAGAATGTTGCCGACCTTGGAAATTCCTTCACCATATATAATGTCAAATTCCGCTTCCTTCCACGGCGGTGCAACCTTGTTCTTGACAACCTTAACCTTGGTGTGGTTTCCGACCGCACCTTCATCACCTTTCACAGAATCCGCGCGTCTCACATCGAGTCTGACTGAGGCATAGAACTTCAGTGCGCGTCCGCCCGCAGTTGTTTCGGGGTTTCCGAACATCACACCAACCTTCTCACGCAGCTGATTTATGAAAATTGCAGTTGTGTTTGACTTGCTCAAAACCGATGTCAGTTTTCTGAGAGCCTGTGACATCAGTCTTGCCTGCGCGCCGACCGTCGCATCACCCATAACGCCCTCAATTTCCTGTTTTGTGACAAGAGCCGCAACCGAGTCGATGACAATGACATCAATTGCACCCGAACGCACAAGCTGCTCGGTTATTTCAAGTGCCTGTTCACCTGTATCGGGCTGCGAAACAATCAAATCATCAATACGAACGCCGAGATTTTCTGCATAAACAGGATCCAGCGCGTGTTCAACATCAATAAATGCCGCCTCACCGCCCATTTTCTGAGCTTCTGCGATTATATGAAGTGCAACCGTTGTTTTACCCGAGGATTCTGGACCGTATATCTCTATGATTCGACCTCTCGGAACACCGCCGATTCCCAAAGCAATATCAAGTGCCATTGCACCTGTCGGTATCGCTTCAATCTCCGCCATCGGCTTTTCGCCAAGCCGCATAACAGCACCTGCTCCGAACTGTTTTTCTATCTGACTGAACACATTCTCCAGTGCTTTTTTCTTTTCTTCCTGCATTGCAAAAACCGCCTTTCATTTCCGCATTGTGTTCCTCACACCGCAAATCAACAAAATATTGTGTTTTTATACTGTAATAATAGCATATATGACAAATAAAGTCAAGAACTGCGGCACAATATTTATCATATCAGCTGCTGCTCATTTATGATAAGCTTAAAGCTGAGACCGAGTCTGTCGGCAGCCTTGCGGCACATCAGCATACGCTGCATGAAAATTTCAAAATAATCCATGATTGAACCGTAATGAGGATCAATTTCAAGCTTCAGCTTGATTATCGAATGACCTTCGTTTATTTTAACCGTTGACTTTTTCACCGAATAGTTCACCCTGTCGTGAATATCAAAGGTTGAAACATCATTATTTCTCACTCTGCTGCGGCGTACATCGGTTTTATCGGCAATAATCAGAGCCGCCGCAACGGGATTGACCGCAACGCCCGTTCCTTCATCATGATTTCCGATCGCGGTTATTACCGTCGCAATATCCTTTGAAGGCATTCCAAGCTTATCCAAAATTCTGAAAGCCATAACCGCACCGCTTTGAGAATGCTCAATTCTGTTGACAACATTGCCGATGTCATGCAGATATGCCGCAATCTGAACCAGCTCAACATCATGCTGCGGGTAGTCAAGCGTTTCAAGAATATATTTTGCCGTCTCAGACACACGCGTCACATGCGGGAACGAATGCTCCGTGAATCCAAGAGCAACCAAGGATTCGTCCGCCTGACGGATATAGGTTTTCACATCTTCATTGTTTCTTATATCATCAATTCCAACCATAACTCATTTCCTACCTTATATAGTCAAACTCAACACCGTACATATGAACAGTGTCACCCTCTTTGATTCCTTTTTCTTCAAGCATATCAATAATTCCGCTTTTCCTCAGAACGCGCTGGAAATATTGGAGCGACTCATAATCGTCGAAATTTGTCGAACCGACAATTTTTCTGACATAAAGCCCTTCAACAACGAAAACGCCGTCCTCTGCCGTGATTTCAATACCGCCGCTTTCTCTTGCCTCGTCAAGGTCGAGATAGTCATAATCCTCGTCCTCCTCTTCGGGAAGCTGCGAAAGACACTCATAGGTGTAATTTATTACCTCGGAAATACCGCTCTTTGTTGCCGCGGATATTGCAAACACCTTATATCCTTCGTCCTCCATCTGCGCCTTAAATCTTTCAAAGTTATCATTGAACGACGGAATATCCGCTTTGTTTGCGACAATAATCTGAGGCTTTTCCGCCAGCTTTTCGCTGTAGCTGACCAGCTCGCGGTTTATGATGTGAACGTCCTCAACGGGGTCGCGTCCCTCGCTTCCCGACACATCAACCAAATGCAGCAGGATTCTTGTTCTTTCAACATGTCTCAGGAATGCATGCCCGAGTCCGACTCCCTCATGCGCTCCCTCGATTATTCCCGGAATGTCCGCAACGACAAAGCCCTGCCCCTCGCCCATGCTGACAACTCCGAGATTGGGAACAAGGGTTGTGAAGTGATAGTTTGCGATTTTGGGGCGTGCATCGCTCACAATCGACAAAAATGTCGATTTTCCGACATTAGGGAATCCAAGCAAGCCGACATCTGCAATCAGCTTCAATTCAAGCGTGATTTCGCGTTCGTCTCCCGGCAAGCCCGCCTTTGCAAACTTCGGAGTCTGACGGGTTGCCGTTGCAAAGTGCGAGTTTCCCCAGCCGCCGCTGCCGCCCTTTGCAATAATGAACCGATCCCCGTCCTTTTTCAAATCACATATGACCTTTCCCGTTTCGCTGTCGCGAATCAGAGTTCCGCAGGGAAACTTAATTATCAGATCCTCGCCGTTCTTTCCGCTTCTTCTGCCGTCACGCCCGTTTCCGCCGTCAGGTGCGGAATATTTTTTCTTATATCTGAAATCAAGCAGGGTGCTGACATTCTTATCCGCAACCGCAACGATATTTCCGCCGTTGCCTCCGTCGCCGCCGTCAGGACCTCCTGCCGCAACATATTTTTCGCGGTGGAAAGTGACAGCACCGTCACCGCCCTTGCCCGCATGTATAAAAATTTTGGAAGTGTCTTTAAACATTATATTGTAAGACCTCCTTCTTTAATTATCTCTATTGGTTAAATAAAAATCAAAAAACTGATTTTATGCGGATTAAGCAGTTTTCACAAAACTGTATTTTCTCCGTTTTCCGAATTGCATTGCAGGGGTGATTCATGAATCGCCCGCTTTTCCGATTCCGCAATCCAAAGTAAAAACAAGGTGCACGCAGAGCGTGCACCTATACTTTATTCGGCTGATTACTGAACGATTTCGTAAACAGAAACCTGTGTCTTATCTCTGCCCTTGCGTTCATACTTAACACGACCGTTAATCAATGCAAACAAAGTATCATCTCCGCCTTTGCCGACATTAACTCCCGGGTGTATTTTTGTTCCGCGCTGTCTGAAAATGATGTTACCTGCCAGAACGTGCTGACCGTCACCTTTTTTCGCGCCTAAGCGTTTGGACTCAGAATCTCTGCCGTTTTTGGTACTGCCGACACCCTTCTTATGAGCCATTGTATTCACCTCTCTTAAAAAATCAGTTACAGAAAACCAATCTCATTTACTTATGCGTTGATTTTCTGAATTTCAAGTTTTGTATAAGGCTGTCTGTGCCCCTGTTTCTTGTGATAGCCCTTCTTAGCCTTGTACTTGTAAACAATAATCTTTTTGTTTTTACCGTTCTTTACGGCAGAAGCCGTAACGGTTGCACCTTCAACCAGCGGTGAGCCGACCTTGATGTCCTCGCCGTCAGCAACAACCAGCACCTTGTCGATTGTAACAGTGCTTCCCTCTTCAGCGTCAAGCTTTTCAACGAAGATGACATCACCTTCCTGAACCTTGTACTGCTTTCCGCCTGTCTCAATAACTGCGTACATATTCGTAATCCCTCCTATTACCCAAGACTCGCCAAATGAGGTGTTTGCAAATTATGCAAAGCTTTCAAACCCTTCTCGTGCGGTTACCGTAATATTTTATCACATATTTCACCGCTTGTCAACAGAAAATTTCAATTTTTTCATTGACGCGGCATAAAATTTTCGTCCGATGTATTGAAAAACTTTCAATTCCTCCGAGAAAATCACCAAGCTTTGCAACAAGAATGTCGGGCTTAATGCTCGCCGCACCTCCCGCGGAAAGCGTAACATCAAGCACTGCCGCATGTCCGCCGCATTCTCTGAGCTTGTGTTCACGGATAAAATCCTTCAGATTGACTTCCTTCTCTCCCTTTTTTGTCTTTTTCACAACGGGAATATCCTGCTGTCCGAAAAATGCTTCAAGTTTTTCTTGCGACAGACCGGCTCCGCGGATTTCAATAGTATATTCTGCCGCAGCAATGTCATTTGCGGAAAACTCCGGTGCAGTCACCGAAAGTATTTTTATGTCGGGCGGAAGATTGCGGTTAAGCCGATCCATAATTACGGCATTTTCCGCACTGTCCTCAAAATCAATATCCACAAACTCAGTCTCGCTTGTCACCCCGATCGGCAGCGGCAGAGAAAACGTTATCAGCTGGTGCGGATTAAAGCCGTTGCTGTATCTCACGGGTAAATCGGCACGGTGAATTGCTCTTGTGAAGGTTCTGAGAAGGTCAAGGTGTGAAATGTATTTTCCCATACCTGATTTTGAAAATTTCAGTCTGCGCCTACTCAAAGCAAACACCTCCTCCGAACGATGCTGCGCCGCAGCCCGCACATTTTTCCCGGCATGACGGAGTTGTTTCGCCGCGGTATGCACGCTCATGCTCCTTTTCAAGGAAGCTTCTGCTGACGCCTATATCAATATGATCCCACGGCAGAACCTCTCCGTGGTCAATTTTTCTGTATGCATAAAGCTCGGGGTCAATGCCGCATTCCGAAAACGCCTCACGCCAGCTGTCATAGCTGAAATACTCGTCCCAGCCGTCAAAGCGGCAGCCCTTTTCATGAGCTTTAATCAAAACCTCGCCGAGCCGTCTGTCACCCTTTGCGAAAACAGCCTCCAAAAAGCTGACGTCGCTCTGGTGCCAGTTGTATGAAATGCAGCGTGATTTTATTCTTTCCTTCAAAAGCTTCTGTTTTTCAATCAGCTCTTCCATGCGGTTCTGAGGTTCCCACTGGAACGGTGTGAACGGCTTCGGAACAAAAGACGATGTGCTGACGGTTATGTTCACCGACCGTCCCTTTCGGATTTCCTTCGGTATTGAATAAAACACGCCGATAACCTTTTCGGCAAGCTCCGCAATTCCTTCAACGTCTTCAATCGTTTCTGTCGGAAGTCCAATCATGAAATACAGCTTTATTCTGTTATATCCTCCGTCAAACGCAATCTTTGCAGTGCGAAGCAAATCCTCTTCAAGCACATTTTTGTTTATGACATCCCGAAGCCGCTGAGTTCCTGCCTCCGGTGCAAAGGTGAGTCCGCTTTTTTTCACCTTCTGAACCTTTTCCATGAGCTCCATTGAAAAGTTATCAACGCGCAGTGACGGCAACGACAGATTTATTCTCTTGTCAACCGTGATTTTCAAAAGGCGGTCAATCAGCTCCTGAAGGCATGTATAGTCGCTTGTGCTCAATGACGAAAGCGACATTTCCTCATAACCCGTGCTGTCAATCATTTTTTGCGCCGCATCAACCAAGACATCTGCCGAATGCTCACGCACAGGTCTGTACAAATACCCTGCCTGGCAAAAACGGCAGCCGCGTATGCAGCCGCGGAAAACCTCAAGCATGATTCTGTCATGCACAATATCCATAAACGGAACAATCATCTTGTCAAGAACATAGCTTTCATCAAGCTCTTTCACAATTCTTTTTCTGATCCGTTCCGGTGCGGCACTGCAATTCGGTTTGACAGACTTCACCGTCCCGTCGCCGTTATATTCCACATCATAAAACGACGGAACATAAATTCCCTCCAGCTCGGCAATCATTTCAAGATATGCCCTTCTGTCTTTGCCTGACGCTTTCCACTTCTTATATACGTCAATAATTTCATTATTAATTTCCTCACCCTCGCCGAGAATGAAAAAGTCAATTATATCCGCAAGCGGTTCGCCGTTATATGCGCACGGTCCCCCTGCACAGACAAACGGGCATTCCTCATCTCTTTCAGCCGACCTGAGCGGAATCTCCGCAAGGTCTAACATGTTTATTATATTGGAATAACTCATTTCATACTGCAAGGTGAAGCCGACAATATCGAACTCTGCGACAGGTGTGTGGCTTTCAAGAGATAAAAGCGGTATTTTGTTTTTTCTCAGCTCGTCCTCCATATCAACCCACGGCGCAAACACACGCTCACAAACCGTGTCATCACGTTCATTCATCATATGATATAGTATTTTCATGCCGAGATGAGACATTCCGACCTCATATACATCGGGAAAACAGAACGCAAATGAAACAAGCCCTTCACGCTCTGTCTTGTGAACACTGTTAAACTCATTGCCGATATAACGCGCAGGCTTCTGAACCCTTCTCAGACAGCCCTCAAATTTTGTTTCTGCTGACTCCATACACAACCCCCGGTCAATCCTGAATAATATACTGATATTTATAATACACTAATCTTTGATTTTTTTCAAGCATAAAAGCAAAAAAGTTTTAATATAATTAAACATATATAAAAAGAAAGGGTTACAAAATGCCTATGACCGAACAGTATGAAGAATACAGAAGCCGAAGAAAAAGCCGTGATGTTTCAAAAAAAACGGGGTATGCACAAAGGCTCGGCAAGCAGCTTGTGATTTCACTGCTGTGTCTGTCAGCCGTGTTCCTGCTAAATCGGACAAACAGCGAACTGTCAGGCAAGGTAAACCGGCAAATCAAGGCGGCACTGGACTATAAAATCGACCCTCAAAAGATAACCGCAGCACTTGACAATCTGCTGCCGCATTACCCGACCCGAGAAAACAAAACACAGGAGAACGGAGATATTACAAATGCGCAAGACACATCTGAAAAGCTTCAAGACATCTGACATAAGACTCGGTTCTGCTTTTTATGTCAGCATATGGACCGTTCCCGTCATAATCTGCGCATTCTGCGGAGGCTATTTCGGAATTTTCATCACATCATACCTTTTTGCACTTATGCATGAACTGGCACATATACTGTGCGCCCGCCGGCTCAAGGTCGGAATATCACGCATAACCGTATATCCGTTCGGAATATGCGCAAGACTTGAACGCGGCTACATAAACAGCTCAGAAAAAGAATTTCTGATTGCATTTGCAGGTCCTCTGATGAGCCTAATTCTTTTCTGGGTCTGCACCGCTCTCGGATTCCGATTCTGCGCCGACATTAACCTTGCGTTAAGCTGCGTCAATCTGATACCGTCGCTTCCTCTTGACGGCGGCAGAATTTTGAAATCAATGATAACGCCGCGCCTCGGAATGATTCGTGCATATAATTTTATGCTGCGACTGAGCAAGGCTTTAATTGTTCTGCTTCTTGCATTTTCCGCCGCAATATTTTTCGCATACCGTTTCAACTTTTCTCTGATTCTCGTTTCTGCCTTTCTTCTGCAAAACCTTTGCTGTGAACAGCAGGCGATTTCCGTTATGACACTTCGCGAGCTTCTCGGCAGCCGCATCAAGCTGTCGGACGGTGCACATATGCGCACACAGGTCATCTGCGTACCGAAAGAGCGTCCTGCGCGGACATTACTGAATCTGCTTTCATATGACCGTTTTCACATAATTCACATTGCAGACTCCTCCGGAAAAATTGTCAGAACCGTCACCGAAACCGAGGTGCTGACAAGCCTTATGCAAAAAAACATCTGCATAAAATATGCAGATGTTTAACCGAACTCAGGCGCACGGGAGTCAAACCGAACTTATGTCCTGTCAGCTATATTCAGACTTCTTATTCCGTCACAATCAGGCTTTCAAAATACCGTTCCGCCTCATCTCCATAGAGAAGCAGATTTCTGAGCAGACGCACGAGTTTTTCGTCACCGCCCCTTGCAATGCTGTTTGCCGCGTAATCACGGACACTGTAGCAGTCTATGTCTCCGTAGCGGTATTCACTTCCGTGCCGTGTGTAAATCCGCGCGTAAATCTGCTTGTTCATCGCACTTGAAACAATATTTCCGTATGTGAACACCTTATATCCGCCGTTTTCCTCAAATTTATTGGTGAAATCAGACTGTGTTCCCAAAACATGCTCCTTTGCATTTCTGAACGCATTCTCATTCCAGAACAAAATCCCCATTTCGTCCGCACTTTCGTTCATTTCTGTGTAATATCTGATTGAAATATCACCGTCAAGCAACAGGGTTTTTCCCTTGATTGACGCGGCACTTTTTTCGCCTTCCGTATCTTCCGTTATGGTCTGCGCACGGCTTGTATAAATTTTAGTATAGTCAACAGCACGTTCACCTTCAGACAATATTTCATTTGCAGGCGGGTCGTCCGAGCCGAAATATTCCTGAGCCGCCGCCCCGTAATTCAGCATTCTGACAATGAGCGGTCTCAATTTTTCGTTTCCGAGCATGTTGCGCGCATATTTAATGACGCTGTAGCCCTCCGCCGGCACACTGCCGTAAATCACATTTCCGCTGCTGTCCTTAACTTTAAGTCTCGCATAAACCGTCTTGTTCATATCCTTTGACGAAATGTTTTTATATTCAAATTTATATCCGTTCAAATCTCTGCCCGAGCATTTTACAATCCGTTCGGCTGTCTCCTCCGTGTAGTCCTGCTGCGGAGAATCCCAGAACATCATTTCCGCACTGTCCGTATTGACATTTTCAAGTGCCGCATAAAACACAAGAGCAATTGTTCCCTGTAAATCGAGAGACCGTCCTTGAATCAGAACCGCACTGCCCTCCGCAATCAGCAAGCTTCCGCCGCCGTCCGACTCTGTTTTCAGGACACCGTCGGAATATGACGAGCTCTTCAGGCGAACACCGCTGCCGTTAATCTCATATACTCTGACGCTCTGTTCAACGGTTCCCGAAAGATACGGAATACTAATATCAATTCTGCCTCCGATTTTCTTTTCCGCATTGTCACTGCCGAAAAATCCGAATCTGATTTCCCGTTTTGCCGAACTGAGCAGCCGTCTGTTCTCGTCGCTTGTCGGGGCAAACCTTTCAGCCTTAAAAAAAAGTGTGCCGTCCGCCGACGCCTCGGCAGCATCCATGATTGTCTCGCGTCCCAATATAAAATCCGCAATATCAGTCCGCAATATGACCTCCGAAATTTTGTCGGCAGTCAGTCTGTCATTTGAGAACAGCTGAGAAATTTCAAATCTTGTTTCATTGCGGAACCCCGTTTCGGATAACGCCGAGACGGTGTATGTG
>CAKSIW010000051.1 GCA_934463175.1 uncultured Clostridia bacterium
TTTTCCGCGTGTGCTGTCGGAATATCAATTATAACAATACAAAGCTATTACCTATATCATGTATGTCCGTATGTATATCCCCACTCATATGTCATAAGCAACACCGCATTTGCAGCATTCCCAATCAGCTCATAATTATGTCCTTCATAAAGCAAACCCTTTTGGTCATCAGATGTTTTCGGTGCAAGCGCTGCAATTACCTCATATCCGAGAGGATTGAGCGTTTGCCTGAGTCTGTCGATGAACTCCGCATATAATGCGGCGTCCTCTGCAAAAACAAACTCAAAATCAATGTCAAGACCCCGATAATCCTTCTCTGCAATATTCTGCAAAATTTCATTAATTAATCTGTCCTGTATCTCGGAATTATTCAGCACAAGACTTGCAAGTTCATTGCTGAATCCGCCCGTCTCCGTCAGTGTTGACAAATGCATAAGCGGTAAAACTCCATATTCAAACGCCAGACCGATCAGCTCTCTGTCATCCAAATCAACCAAACCACCCTCCTCCGTTATCCCGTATGTGAACGGAGTCATATAATTTATGTATGGCAAGGTTCCTCTGAGAAGCTCACGGTCAATAAACGGATATGCATACCCATTCACATCAATATTTCGTCCCCGATTGCTTTCAAGCTCAACAACAAGGGTCTGACCGGGATATATAACTCCTCCGCCCATTAAAATCGGATTGTTCCTGTAAAGCTCATTGACACTTATTCCATACCGTCCCGCAATCGAATAGACCGTGTCACTCGGCTGAACCGTGTGATATGCAAGAGGCTCCAGAATCAGCAGTGCTTGCCCTGTTGCAGGCTCTGCACCGTTTTCAAGATTATTTAAATATCTCACGATAAATTCAGGCACACCGTATTCCCGTGCAATTGTCTCCGCCGTTTCCCCATATGACGCTATATGTATATCCATAGCCACACCTCCGATATACATTGTACTTTCACGGCTTTGCTTTTGTGCCTGTCAGCAAATAAAAAAGGAGCTTTCGCTCCTTTTTTATTTGCTCTTTATATACTCATCAATTGCCTTTGCCGCATTTTTCCCTGCGCCCATTGCAAGAATAACCGTTGCTGCACCTGTAACCGCGTCACCGCCTGCATAAACGCCTTCCTTGGTCGTTAGTCCGCTGTCACCCTCTGTAATGATACAGCCACGCTTGTTGGTTTCAAGTCCGCGTGTCGTGCTTCGTATAAGCGGATTCGGTGATGTCCCGATTGACATAATCACGCTGTCAACCTCAAGCTCATACTCCGAATTCTCAATTTCAACAGGACGTCTTCTGCCCGACTCGTCAGGCTCACCAAGCTCCATCTTGACGCATTTCATTCCTGTCACAAAATTGTCATCACCGCCCAGAATTTCCACCGGATTGTTTAGCGTGAGGAAAACAATACCCTCTTCCTCCGCATGTTCAACCTCCTCACGGCGCGCTGGCATTTCGTCCATTGAACGGCGGTATACAATGTAAACCGTTTCCGCACCCAGACGTTTCGCACACCTTGCAGCGTCCATTGCAACATTTCCGCCTCCGACAACCGCAACCTTTTTTGACTTCAGAATCGGTGTTGCCGAACCGTCAACATACGCTTTCATAAGATTTATTCTCGTCAGGAACTCATTTGCCGAATACACACCGTTATAGTTTTCGCCCGGTATGTTCATAAACCGCGGCAAGCCTGCACCCGAACCGATAAACACCGCTTCAAAGCCCATCTCAAAAAGCTCGTCCACCGTAAATGTTTTTCCGATTACCGTATTTGTGCAGATTTCAACTCCCAACGCCTTCAAATTTTCGATTTCACGTCTCACGATTTCCTTCGGAAGCCTGAATTCCGGAATACCGTACACTAAAACTCCGCCCGCAACATGCAGTGCCTCAAAAACCGTGACCGAATATCCGAGCTTTGCCAAATCCCCGGCACATGTGAGTCCCGAAGGACCTGCACCGATCACCGCAGCCTTGTGTCCGTTTTTCTTCACATCACTCACGCCGCCTGACGCATTTTTCATATGCCAATCAGCAACAAATCTCTCCAGTCTGCCGATTGCAACCGGCTCTCCCTTCATGCCGCGTACGCATTTGGATTCACACTGCGTCTCCTGCGGACAAACTCTGCCGCACACTGCCGGAAGAGAGCTTGACTCTGCAATAATCTCATATGCTTGTTCAAATTCACCTTCTGCAACCCTTGCGATAAATTCCGGAATATTTATCTGAACGGGACAGCCCGTCACGCAAGGCTTATGCTTGCAGTGCAGACATCTTTTTGCCTCATCAATCGCCTGTTCCTCTGTGTAGCCGAGTGCAACCTCATTGAAATTCTTGTTTCTCACATCAGGCTGCTGAACCGGCATTTCATTTTTCTTCAAAGACATATTCGGCATATTATCTTACCTCCTTCAGCAGATTGCACACCTTCTCGTGCTGTTCGCGTTCAAACGGCTTGTAGACCGACGAGCGGCGTATTGCCTCATCAAAATCAACCTGATGACCGTCAAAGTCCGGTCCGTCAACACACGCAAACTTCATTTCTCCGCCGACGGTCAGACGACATCCGCCGCACATTCCCGTCCCGTCAATCATAATGGGGTTCATGCTCACAACTGTTTTTATGTCAAATTCGCGCGTGAGCATACACACAAACTTCATCATAATCAGCGGACCGATTGCGATAACCTCGTCATATTTCTCGCCTCTTTCAATCAATGCTCTCAGAGCGTCCGTGACAAGACCTTTTTTTCCGTATGAGCCGTCATCTGTCATTATCTCCAGTCTGTCGGACACTCCGCGGAATTCGTCCTCCAGAATGACCAGATCACGATTCCTGAATCCGACAATCGAGTGAACCTCCGCACCGCTCTGTTTCAGTGCCTTCGCCGTCGGATATGCAATTGCACAGCCGACACCGCCGCCTATGACAGCAACCTTTTTAAATCCTTCAGTATGTGAAGCAACTCCCAAGGGTCCGACAAAATCATGGATTTCATCACCCTCCTCCAGCATATTCAGCTTTTGAGTGGTTGCACCGACAATCTGGAATATTATGGTGATTGTTCCCTCCTCGCGGCTGTAATCCGCAATTGTCAGAGGAATCCTTTCTCCGTTTTCATCAACTCTCAGAATGATAAACTGACCTGCCAATGCCTTGCGTGCGACATTCGGCGCTTCAACCGTCATTTGCGTTACGGTCGGATTCAGTATCTTTTTTTGCTTTATCCGAAACATCAGAATAGCCTCCCAACTATAATTCTATCTTGTATATACTATCACATTGCGGCGGAAAAGTCAAATGTTTTGCAATGTGAAGTTAATTCCAAACCTCCTGCCTTTGTCAAAACTTAAATACCGTTCTTCCGTCCTCAAGCACAAGCCTTGCGGAAAACTCCTTTCCGCTCTTTTTTGAAATAAACCCTCCGATAACGGGAGTTGAACCTGTTTCAAGCAGTTTTTTCATATTTTCAAGTGATATGACCCTTCCGCATATCACATTTCCCGATGAAAATCTGCAACCGTCACGGTATCCGCTGCAGCCATATCCGAACCGGGTCCTGACAACATCTTTGCCGCACACCGGACACTTTCCGACCGTATCTCCGACAAATCCGTCAAAGTTCCCCGCACTTTCACATTTTCCTTCAAACACGTCCGAAATCTCCTGTTTCACAAGCCCGACCGCATCATCAACCGTTATTTCCCCGCGAAAAACTTTTTTGAGTGCCGCGCCCATCTTTGAAGTCTTGAACTTGTCCATGCTTATGTTCATTCTCATTAACGATTCAATCATATGCTCGCCTGCCGGAAGAATTTTGTATGTATCCTTTTTAAGCTCAATGTATTGACTCTTCCGCGCATTGTCAATTATCCCTGTTCGTGTTGCCTCCGTACCGAGTTCCAAACCTTCAAGCATCACGCGATATTCCTCGGTGTCATCATCGCTTTCTGCCGCAGATGCCTTTTCTTCCTTGAACGGATTTTTAAGATAGTTGTTCAGCGTCTCGATTGTGTAGTGCTTGGGCGGGCTTGTCTCCTTTTCGCACGGCTTGAAGCATATGTTCACCTCGTCGCCTTTTTCAATCGGCGGCAGCAGCTTATCCTTTTTTGTATATGTATCATATGCCGTCCAACCGGGATTTACAATAACGGTTCCTTTGAGCAGAAACTCCTCAAGCTCTCCGACCGCGATTTTAATCTCCGTTTTCTCCGCAAGACATTCTTCAGCACAGAAAACAGCAACAAACCGCCGCATGATTGTGCTGTATACCTTCAGTTCTTCCTCCGTCATTCTGCTTTTATCCGGTATTTTGTATGTCGGGGTGAGTGCAGAGTGCGACTCGATTTTTGAATCATCAAAAATGTTTTTGCCCGTTTTAAACTCAACGGGATAGCCCAGCTTTTTAACGGTCTCGAGAATCTTTTTGATTTTACCCTGTTCGGCTGTTGCAAGATATTCCGAATTGGTTCTCGGATATGTCACATATCCCTTTTCATAAAGCGACTGAACAATTTCAAGGCTCTGCGCCATTGACATTTTATACCGTTTTCCGAGAGCATTCTGAAGTTTTGTCAGAGAATACAGCTTTCCGGGCGCAATTTTATCCTTTTTTCTCTTCTTTGAAACAACATATGCACGGCAGGCATTATACTCCTCGCACAGCTTTTCAGCCGGTGCAAGCTCATTCTTTGCAAACCTCTTTTTGCTTGTCAGCTCAATCTCCGTACCGTTTGTCTCCGCCTTGCTGCAAATTGCGTAATATATGTCGGGAACAAAATTCCTGATTTGCATATCGCGGTCATAAATTGCCTTCACAATCGGCACAATAACACGCCCGACACGCAGCAGCGACCCCGTCCGCAGCGTTGCATACCGCGTCAGATTCACGCCATAGAGCCAGTCGGTGAAGGTTCGTGCATAGCCCTCGTTTGCAAGGCTGTCATATTCGTTCTCGTCCTTCAGTGCCGCCATTGCCTCACGAACCGTCTGAGGGGTCTGGTCGGGCAGCCATATTCTTTTCAGCTTTTTCTCCGCTCCGTCCAAAGCCTTTTCAATACACGTCCGAACAATAATCTCGCCCTCACGGTCGGCATCTCCGGCATTCACAATCACATCAACATCATCGCGGTTGCAAAGCGTGCGGATTATGCCGAACTGCTTTTTCACACCCTCATCGGTTTTTTTGTTTTTGTCCTTTTTAATCTCAAATATGAATTTTTCAGGAAAGCACGGCAAATTATTCATTGTCCATCGAACGGAGCCGTCGGGATTCGGCGAATATTCTTCAATATCCGCAAGCGAAAACAGGTGTCCGAAAGCCCACGTTATTATATATCCGCCGCCCTCCAAGTATCCGTCGTGCCTTGACATTTTCCCGAGTCCCTCCATAATGTTCCGCGCAAGACTCGGTTTCTCCGCAATAATTAAAACTATTTCAAAAACCACCTTTTCAGCACCGCAGCACTGCGGCACAAACTACACGGGCGGACAGTGTCCGCCCGAAAACATTCATGTCATCCGAATATTAATCCTCAAACTCAAACAAATCGGCATTTCTTTCTTTAAATATTTCATATGCTCTGTCAAGAATTTCAAGATTCTCCTCGGGAACCAAGATATAGTCATTGTTTTCATCGTTTTCCATTTTCAGAATGACAACCTCGTCAACCTCGCCGTCATCTTCCTCTTTATACGGAATGCAGATGACATATTCATCATCATCAACCTTAACCGTGTCAAGATGCTCAAAGGTCTGCTTGTTTCCGTCATCATCAAACAAGTCAACCAGATAGTTCTCCTCATTTTCATTCTCAAAATTTTCAAAATCCTTTGCCATTTCAACAAATCCTTTCCTTTAGTTTTTCACGCTCTCAGGCTGTCAAGATATGCCTGGAGTATGAACGCGGCGGCAATTTTGTCTACTGCTGCCTTCCTTTTTTTCCCGCGGACATTGGTTTCATTCATCAAACTGTGAGCCGAAACCGTGGTCAGACGCTCGTCCCACAAAACAACCGGAAGTCCTGTCATTTCTTCAAGAACCGCCGCAAGCTTTTTTGACTTTTTGCCGCGTTCGCCGACTGTTCCGTTCATGTTTTTCGGAAACCCGAGAACAATTTTCTCAGCCTTCAGCTCCTTCGCAAGCTGTGCCGTATGCTCCGCAACCTTCATCATGCTTTTTTCGCTGAATACCTCAAGCGTGTGCGCCGCCATTCCGAGCGCATCTGATGCGGCATATCCCGTGCGGCTGTCGCCGAAATCAACTCCCAAAATCATACCCTTCCGCCTTTTTCAAATATTTTCTTTTCTATTGTAGCATAATCGGTGTCCGTTCGCAAGTATTTTTTTGAAACTTAAAAAATTTATTTTTTCCACATTTCATTTTTATATTCTGCTCTGTATAATGTGGAAATGTTCCTCATTTCCGCTTAATATATGCTTTTCCCCTGTGGATAACCCTGTGCATTTTGTGGATTGTAATGTTTATGTAAACTTTCCGTAATTTTTCTGTTACATTTTTTTACAGTCCGCAAAGCCTCATTCCGCAAGGGTTTCGGCTCTGTGTTAAAAAAAATGGCAAGACAGAAAAAAAGATAGGTTATTTTGCCGAGAAATGAATGCTTGACAAAGACGGTTTTTTTGTATAAAATATAAAGGATAATGAATATTTTTAGGAGGAAGTGCGATAATCATGGGACTTACATTAGCACAGAAGATAATCAAAGAGCATCTTGTGTCGGGCGAAATGGTTGCGGGACAGGAAATTTCCATTAAAATCGACCAGACGCTCACTCAGGATTCGACAGGCACCATGGCATATCTGCAATTTGAAGCCATGGGCATAGACCGTGTCAAAACCGAAAAATCGGTTGCGTACATTGACCACAACACTCTTCAGGCAGGCTTTGAAAATGCCGATGACCACAAATACATTCAGACTGTTGCCGCAAAGCACGGCATATATTTCTCACGTCCGGGCAACGGAATCTGCCATCAGGTTCAGCTTGAACGTTTCGGCAAGCCGGGCAAAACCCTTCTCGGCTCTGACAGCCACACCCCGACCGGCGGCGGTATCGGTATGCTTGCAATCGGCGCGGGCGGTCTTGACGTTGCTGTTGCAATGGGCGGCGGCGCATACTACATCACCATGCCTAAGATCATGAAGGTTGAGCTTGTCGGCAAGCTTCGCAAATGGGTGACGGCAAAAGACGTCATTCTTGAAGTTCTCCGTCAGATTTCGGTCAAGGGCGGTGTCGGCTATATTCTCGAATATTCCGGCGAGGGTGTGAAAACGCTTTCTGTTCCCGAACGTGCAACAATAACAAACATGGGTGCAGAACACGGTGCAACAACCTCCGTTTTCCCCAGTGATGAGATCACGCGTGAATTTTTGAGAGCTCAGGGCAGAGAAGAAGATTTTGTTGAGCTTATGCCGGACAGCGACGCAGTATATGACAAGGTCATCACAGTCAACATGAGCGAGCTTGTTCCTCTTGTTGCAAAGCCCCACAGCCCCGACGCGGTTGACACCTGTGACAATGTCGGAAAAATCAAGGTTGATCAGGTGTTCATCGGAAGCTGCACAAACTCATCATATGCCGATATGATGAAGGCTGCAAAAATACTCAAAGGAAAGACCGTTCACCCCGATGTCAGTCTTGTCATCGGACCGGGTTCAAAGCAGGTTCTCAATATGCTTGCGGAAAACGGCGCACTCGCCGACATGATTGACGCCGGCGCGCGCATTCTCGAAAGCGCGTGCGGTCCCTGCATAGGTATGGGACAGTCACCTAAAACAGATGCCGTTTCACTCAGAACAAACAACAGAAACTTCTTCGGACGTTCAGGCACGATGTCGGCTCAGGTTTATCTCGTCAGTCCCGAGGTTGCCGCGGTTTCGGCAATCACAGGGGTTCTCACCAACCCGATGGAGCTTGGCGACAGCATTGATTTGACGGTTGAAAAGGTTGAAAAATTCAAGATAAACGATAATATGGTTATCCCTCCCGCACCGTCGGCAGATGATGTCGAGGTTGTCAGAGGTCCGAACATAAAGCCTTTTCCGATTAACGTACCTCTTGCTGAAAATGTTGAGGGAATTAGTCTGATTAAGGTTGAGGACAACATAACAACAGACCACATCATGCCCTCAAATGCAAAGCTTCTGCCATACCGTTCAAACATTCCGTATCTTTCGGACTATTGCCTCGCCTCATGCGACAGCGAGTTCTCAAAAAGAGCAAAGGAAAACGGCGGCGGATTTATCATTGCCGGCTCGAACTACGGTCAGGGCTCATCCCGTGAACATGCAGCACTTGTTCCGCTGTATCTCGGCGTTAAGGCTGTCATTGCAAAATCCTTTGCAAGAATACACATGGCAAACCTCATCAACAACGGAATCATGCCGCTCACATTTAAAAACGCGGACGACTATGACAAAATCAGCCAAGGAGACGTTCTTTGTCTCAGCAACATCCGTGACTGCATTTTAAACGGAAAGGATATTGTTTTGACGAACAAAACACAGGGCATTGACATACCTGTTGACATTGCTCTTTCCGAGCGTCAGCGTCACATTATGGCAGCAGGCGGTCTGCTCAACTATACGCGTGAGCAGATATAGCATTTGCATATTGAAATCCGTCTTATCAGCCCGTGATAAGATATGTGAAAAATTTTTCGGGCAGAAAGGTCACAAACACTATGAACAAATTTGTTGAAGATGCAAAAGAAAAATTCGGCAAGCTGCTTGAAGAGCAGCTTGTGCGTGTTGAAAAAATGAAAGCGAATAATGAATTTATCGACTATGCGGCACTTGACAAAATCATAATCGGTGTTGTCGGCGGCGACGGCATCGGTCCCGCAATAACCGCACAGGCACAGAGAATCCTTGAATTTTTGCTCAAGGACGAGGTTGCAGACGGCAAAATCGAATTCAGAGTTATTGACGGCTGCACAATTGAAAACCGCGCCGCTGTCGGCAAAGCACTCCCCGATGATGTGCTTGCGGAGCTGAAAAAATGCCATGTCATTCTCAAAGGTCCGACAACCACTCCCCGTGCAGGCGACCCGTGGCCGAACATTGAGAGTGCAAACGTTGCAATGCGCAAGGAGCTTGACCTCTTTGCAAATGTAAGACCCGTCAAGGTTCCCGAAAAAGGCATTGACTGGACTTTCTACCGTGAGAACACCGAGGGCGGATATGCTGTCGGCTCAAAGGGCATTCATGTTAACGATGACCTCGCAATTGATTTTGTCGTAACAACAACAGAAGGCTCGGAAAGAATTGCACGTGCTGCATTTGAATATGCAAAGAAAACAGGCAAAACCCGTGTCACAGCTGTCACAAAGGCAAACGTTGTCAAAACAACAGACGGAAAGTTTTTGAACATATGCAAAGAGGTTGCAAAGGAATATCCCGGGATTGAGCTTGACGACTGGTATATTGACATAATGACCGCAAAGCTGGTTGACGAAAAAAGAAGAACCCAGTTCCAGGTTCTTGTTCTTCCGAACCTCTACGGCGATATTCTCACGGACGAGGCTGCCGAATTCCAGGGCGGCGTCGGAACTGCGGGCAGCGCAAACATCGGAAAGAGATATGCAATGTTTGAAGCAATCCACGGCAGTGCCCCCAGAATGGTGACTGAAGGCAGAGACAAGTATGCCGACCCGTGCAGCATTATCCGTGCAGGAGTCATGCTTCTCGAACACATCGGATATACCGAAAAGGCAAAAAGACTTGAACGCGCTCTTGACATATGCATGTATGAAGAAAAAGCTTTGACAATCACCGGCAGAGACACAGGCGCAACTTCAGCCGAATTTGCCGACTATGTTATGAGCAAGCTTTAATCCGAATATAATTTTATTAAGCGTCAGAATGCCGATTTTCGGTGTTCTGATGCGAATTTATTTTGATGGGAGCATAAAAAAATGGAAAGAAACGTTTCGGCTTCGGTTATAAACCGTCTGCCGAGGTACTACAGATATTTGGGAGAACTGCTCGACAGCGGTGTTGAACGCATTTCCTCCAAGGAGCTGAGCGAACGAATGGGGATAACCGCCTCACAAATCAGACAGGATTTAAACTGCTTCGGCGGTTTCGGTCAGCAGGGATACGGATATAATGTGGAATATCTTTACGGTGAAATTTCAAGCATTCTCGGACTGAACCGTCACTACACCGCAATTCTTGTCGGTGCCGGAAACATCGGACGGGCATTCACTCAAAATACAAATTTTGAAAAACGCGGTTTCAGGCTGACCGGTATTTTCGACATTGACCCCGAAAAAATCGGCATGACGGTCGGAAAGCTCACAGTATCCGACTATAACGACATCGGAGACTTCATTGAACACGAAAAACCGACAATGGCAATTCTCGCGGTTCCGCGAACTGCTGTCAACCGTGTGGCAAAAGAGCTGAGCGACCTTGGAATCGGCGCATTTCTGAACTTCTCATATGCGGAAATTGCTTCAAAGGAAGACATTGTGATTGAAAACATACATTTGAGCGACAGTCTCATGCGGCTTTGCTACAAAATTTCCGATAAGGAAAACCGCCAAAAAGAAAAATAGGAGGGTCATCTGTCATGATAAGGCTATATAACATTGACCATTTTTCATTGGACGAAACATTTCTTTGCGGACAGTGCTTTCGGTGGGACAAAGCCGAGGACGGCACATTCTACGGTGTTGTCGGAAGCTCGGCTGTCAAAATGTATTACCACGACCCAAAAACCGTTTATCTCGAAAGCTCCAACCCAGACCTTGTCTATTGGAGCAGATACTTGAATTTTTCAAATGATTATAACGCGATTGAAAGCAGGCTTTGGCAGGACGAGGCACTTCGTCCGTGCATTGAGAGGGGAAGAGGAATCAGAATCCTGCGTCAGGAGCTTTGGGAGACAATCGTTTCATTTATAATTTCGGCAAATAATAACATACCGCGAATTAAGAAAATAATTTCAAAGCTGTGCGAGCTTTACGGTGATAAAATCGAATTTGACGGAAAGACCTTTTTCGGGTTTCCGTCTCCCGACGTTCTCGCCGCGCTTGAGCTTTCCGACCTTAAGGAAATCCGCGCAGGTTTTCGCGACAAATACATTCTTGACGCCGCAAAACGCGTTGCAAGCGGTGAAACTGACCTCAGTGCAATTGAAAAGATGAATGACCGCGACGCAAAGGCGGAACTTATGAAAATCCGCGGTGTCGGAAGCAAGGTCGCAGACTGCGTCCTCCTCTTTTCACTCGGACGCTATAAGACATTTCCTCAGGACGTCTGGATTAAGCGTATTCTCAACGAGGTATACGGCATTGACGAAAAAAACATAAGCAGCTTTGTTGCCGAAAAATTCGGAAACTATTGCGGAATTGCGCAGCAATATCTTTATTATTATTATGCTGTCACGAAATCAGACAGCAACAAACTATCTCTTACGGAGGGTTAAAAATGAAAATTTACAGCATTATACTTGCCGCAGGTGAAGGCAAGCGCATGAAATCAAAAACCGCCAAGCCGCTGCAGAAGGTATGCGGCAATGCAATCATCGACCGTGTGCTTGACGCGGCAGAGGGCGTCGGCTCTGAAAAAAATGTTGTTGTTATCGGTCACAAGGCAGAAGAAATGCGGGAACACCTCGGTGACCGCGCAAAATATGCATATCAGCACGAACAACTCGGAACAGGTCACGCCGTTATGCAGGGAATTGCCGAAATTCCCGAAAACGACGGAATCATTATGGCTCTTTGCGGAGACACTCCGCTCATAACCGCAGAAACCCTGAAAAAAGCTCTTGATGAACATATTGCAGAGCACAGAGCCGCAACCGTCATTTCCGCAATCTGCGAAAACCCGTTCGGCTACGGCAGAATTGTCAGAGAGGACGGCAAAATCTGCCGTATTGTTGAAGAAAAGGACGCCTCTGACGAAGAAAAGAAAATTTGTGAAATCAATGCAGGAATGTTTTTCTTTAATGCAGAAAAGCTGAAAGAGGCTTTGGGCTGTCTTAAATGTGATAATGCACAGGGTGAATATTACCTCACCGATACCGTTGAGATTCTGCTCAGCAAAGGCGAAAATGTCGGCGTGAGCATTGTTGATTTTGAAGATACGCTCGGAGTTAATGACAGGATTCAGCTGGCTGCGGCAGAGAAAATCTGCAACCGCCGTGAGGTTATGCGCATTATGCGCGACGGTGTCACAGTCATCGACCCTGACCGCACATATGTCAGCTCTGAGGCAGTTATCGGTGCTGACACAGTAATCTATCCCAATTGTTATATTGAGGGAAAAAGCATTGTCGGCGAGGACTGCATAATCGGACCCGACACGACGCTGAAAAACTCAACAGTCGGCTGCAAAACAACCGTTGAGCGCTCTGTTTTGGTTGACAGCAGCGTGGGCAGCAACACAAATGTCGGTCCGTTTGCATATATGCGACCAAATTCAAAGGTTGGCAGCAATGTTAAAATCGGAGACTTTGTGGAAATCAAAAACTCGTCAATTGACGACGGAACAAAGGTTGCACACCTGACATATGTCGGCGATGCAGATGTCGGCAAAAGAGTCAATTTCGGCTGCGGAACGGTCATCGTTAACTATGACGGCATAAGCAAGCACAGAACAACAATCGGAAATGACGCATTCATCGGATGCAACAGTAATCTTGTTTCGCCCGTGACCGTTAAAGACGGCGCATACACCGCGGCAGGCTCAACAATAACTCAGGAGGTCCCTGAAAACGCCCTTGCAATCGCAAGAAGCAGACAGGTCAACAAAGAGGGCTGGGCTGCTAAAAAACGCGGAAAATAATCATCTGACAGACGACAGCACCGTGCCAAAAGCTTTGGCACGGTGCTGTTTTCATTTATTCTTTCTGTTTCTCAAAAGCTTTGCTGTCTCTCCCAATCTTTTGTCAAACTTGGTTTTCATGTCATAGTCCTCGCCGCACTGACACCTAACCGCAAAGATATATGTAAGAACACGATTCTCAATCATTGAAAACAGCGGTGTCCTGCATTTCTTGCACAGATACACTCCGTCCTCCGCTGTCGGCATTTTCCTCTTTGCAGTGTTCGGCTCAATAAATTCCTTTCCGCGTGAAATTTCCATGACGCGCACCTCGTCCGCATTACAGGTGCAAACAAAGTTTATTCTTATGAACCTGTATCCGTCGCGGTTTACGCTGCCGACAATCTTTTGGCAGCCGCTGCAGAACAGCAATCCTCCGTTCCTCGCATGAAGATATGCTCCGCTTTCAAACCTTTTCGCCTTTTCCATATCTACTTCGCAGGAATTACATTTTTATCCTTCAGCACAACATCATGCGCTCCGCCCTCAATTATGCTTGTTGCAGAAACAAGTGTCATCTTGGCGTTTTTCTGAAGCTCAGGGATTGACAGAACACCGCAGTTGCACATTGTTGACTTGACCTTGTTGAGCGTGAGAGCAACATTGTCCTTGAGTCTGCCGGCATACGGAACATATGAATCGACACCTTCCTCAAACGAAAGCTTCTGTGCGCCTCCCATATCATATCTCTGCCAGTTTCTCGCACGAGCAGAGCCTTCGCCCCAGTATTCCTTCATGTAATTTCCGTTCACAACCACCTTGTTGGTCGGGCTTTCGTCAAAACGCGCAAAATATCTGCCGAGCATGACAAAATCCGCTCCCATTGCAAGCGCAAGCGTTATGTGATAATCATGCACAATTCCGCCGTCAGAGCAAATCGGAATGTAAATTCCGGTCTTTTCAAAATATTCGTCTCTTGCCGCCGCAACCTTTTGGACAGCGGTTGCCTGACCTCTTCCGATTCCCTTCTGTTCGCGTGTTATGCAGATTGAACCGCCGCCGATTCCGATTTTTATGAAATCCGCGCCTGCCTCTGCAAGAAAAAGAAATCCTTCCTTGTCAACAACGTTTCCTGCTCCAACCTTAACCGTGTCACCGTATTTTTCGCGTATGAACTTTATCGTTCTGAGCTGCCATTCCGAAAATCCCTCCGAGGAATCAATGCAAAGCACGTCCGCGCCTGCTTCAACAAGAGCCGGAACTCTTTCTTCATAGTCTCTTGTGTTTATTCCCGCTCCAACCATATACCGCTTTGAATTGTCAAGTGCCTCTGACGGATTTTCCTTGTGACGGTCATAGTCCTTTCTGAACACAAATGCAACAAGATGTCCGCCTTCATCAACAATCGGCAGGGAATTCAGCTTATTGTCCCATATAATGTCATTTGCTTCCTTGAGGCTTGTTCCTTCGGGAGCATATACAAGCTTTGAAAACGGAGTCATAAACTCTTTAACCTGTACGGTTTTCTCCATTCGGCTGACACGATAGTCCCTTGCCGTCACAATTCCGAGAAGAACTCCGTTCGGCGTTCCGTCCTCTGTCACCGCAACAGTGTTGTGACCTGTCCTTTCCTTGAGTGCAAGAACGTCCGCAAGCGTCTGATCGGGACGTATGTTTGAATCACTTGCAACAAATCCCGCTTTGTGCCTCTTAACTCTTGCAACCATTGCAGCCTCGTCCTCAATTGTCTGAGAGCCGTATATGAATGAAATTCCGCCTTCCTTGGCAAGTGCAACAGCAAGCTTCTCACCCGAAACCGACTGCATGATAGCAGACACCATCGGTATATTCATTGTTATTGCCGGCTCCTCTCCCTTTTTAAACTTGACAAGAGGTGTTTTCAGGCTGACATTGCTTGTCATGCATTCCGCAGACGAATACCCCGGAACAAAAAGATACTCGCTGAATGTGTGTGAAGGTTCATCAAAATAATATGCCATTTTTCAGTCTCCATTTCTTTATAGTAAATTTTTAATTATACACTTTATTATCTTTTTTCGCAGATGTCACTGCCATCAGGGTCAATCACCCTGATGAAATATCCCGCCGCGGCAAGCAGAAGTGCGCTCACCAAAACAACCAGCAGTGCGGTTTTCGGAACACTTCCAAGCTTGGGGAAAACAATCAGAACAAGAACGACGGCATAGAAAAGAACCGTTGCTACCTTGCCGTACCAGTTTGAGTGAACAACCGTCTTTCTGACATAGAAAACAACTCCTGCCGCAATCATTGTCAGCTCGCGAAGCACAACAATGCAAATCAGCCACAGCGGAACAGTTCCCTTTGCCGCAAGGCACAAAACAGCCGTAATCTGCATAAGCTTGTCCACCAGCGGGTCATACACCTTGCCTATGTCTGTTATCATATTAAACCGCCTTGCAATCCAGCCGTCAACAATATCGGTCAGCCCAGACAGCAGAAATAATGCCACAGCAGCCCAAATATTCTGCGTTTGCAGCATTGAATATGCAAAAAAAGGTATAATCACCAGTCTCAGCGTAGTCAGTATATTCGGTATCATTGCTTTCCCCCGTTTTTAAATATAAGAGAGCCAATCCATAAGGCTCTCTTAATGATTTTACAGCACTTTTGTAACGCCGTTATAAACCAGACCGTGAACACCGTCCATTGTGACAACCGTCCCCGGTTTCAGAATCTTTGTCGCATTTTTCGCTCCGCATATGACAGGAATGTCCAGTGTCATTCCGACAATTGCCGCATGAGACGCCATGCCCGGCTTCTCGGTTATAATACCCGTGCATTTTTTCAGAATATTTATTATTGCATTCGAGGTTTCCGAAATTACCAGAATATCACCGTCGGTGAATTTTCTGACTGCCTCCTCCTCATTTTCCGCAACACAGATTCTTCCGCTTGTCGAAAGATTGTTAACTCCCGTTCCGTTGACAAGAATGTCTCCGACCAAATGCACCTTGACAATGTTTGTTGTACCGCTGATTCCGACAGGTGCGCCGCCCGTTATGACAACCAGATCACCCCTCTGAATCAATCCGCATTCAACAGTGCGTTCAACAGCATGTTCAAACAGTGAATCTGTTGTGTCCTTCTCCTCACAAATTATCGGATACACGCCCCATGAAAGATTGAGCTGGCGTCTCACTCTCTCGCTTGTCACCGTTGCAATAATCGGACACACGGGTCTGAAGCTTGAAATTGTCCTCGCTGTGTAGCCCGACTTGGTCACGGTGATAATTGCCGCAGCCCTTAAATCGTGCGCAGTCGTACACGCAGAATGCCCAATTGCATTCGTTATGCTTGCATCAGTGTTCCATGTCCACTGTTCAAAGCGTTTTTTATAGTTTATATCCGCCTCGGTACATTCAGCAATTCTTGCCATTGTTTCAAGACTTCCCACAGGATATTTTCCGATTGCGGTCTCACCCGAAAGCATGACAGCCGATGTTCCGTCATACACGGCATTTGCAACGTCCGACGCCTCTGCTCTGGTCGGGCGCGGATTATTTGTCATTGATTCGAGCATCTGCGTTGCCGTGATAACCTTTTTCCCTGCCTTATAGCACTTTTCAATGAGCTTTTTCTGTATCAGCGGAAGCTCCTCAAAATCAATCTCAACACCCATATCTCCGCGCGCAACCATAATTCCGTCGCAGGCACGAAGAATTTCGTCTATATTTTCAACACCCTGCCTGTTTTCAATTTTTGCAATGAGCTGTATTCCGTGTCCGTTGTTTTCCTCAAGAATCTTTTTCACTTCAAAAACATCATAGCATGACCGGGTGAATGAGGCTGCAATGAAGTCAAAGTCATTCTCAATGCCAAACAATATGTCATCTCTGTCCTTTTGACTCACATACGGCATTGTGAGGTTTATTCCCGGCGCATTTATGCTCTTTCTGTCTTTAATTATGCCTCCGTTTATGATTTTACAAACAATGTCCTTATTCGGCTTTATATCAACAACGGTCATGTCAATGAGACCGTCGTCCATCAAAAGATGACAGCCGACATGAATGTCATCGGCAAGCTCCTTATATGAAATTCCGCAGTGCTTTTCATCGCCCTCAATCTCCTCCGTTGTCAGCGTGAAGGTCTGTCCCGCGGTCAGCTCTGCCTTGCCGCCCTTGAAGAGCAGCGTCCTGATTTCGGGTCCCTTGGTGTCAAGCAAAAGCGCAATAGGCAAATTCAGCTCTTTTCTTAGTCTCTTCACCTTTTCAATTCTTTTCAAATGCTCGTCATATGTCCCGTGCGAAAAGTTTATTCTCGCAACATTCATTCCGCTGAGCATAAGCTGTCTGAGAACGCCCTCATCATCGGTTGCTGGTCCCAGTGTGCAAATTATTTTTGTTTTTCTCATAACTGCCGTCACAGTCCTTTCTTTAATTCGGCTATTCTGTCTTGTCGCACCCGCTTTGCACAACACCTGTTTTTGTGTATATCTTTGATTTTCCGCGAACCTTTATCGCCGAAGTATTCTCTGTGAACTGTGCAATATAAACCTCACCGCGGTCAAGCTTTTCGGTGTGATGAAATTTTGTATCTCTGCCGCGCGTTATTCCGATTATATTCACGCCGTCCTCCTCCGCAACAATTGTTACGTATTCGCCCGAGGCAGCGTTCGGATTTGCATTTTCATTCATCTGTTTCTCTTTTCCTTTCCTGCAAATATTTACTTTATTTAGTATAATATATATTCTCCAAAAAATCAAGTAAAATATACAATAAATAAAAGAAAAGCCGCAGAGGAGAATCAATCTCCGCCGCAGCCTTTCTCAAAAAGGCAGCTTATTTGGGCTGTTTTCCGATATAAGCCAAAATTCCGCCGTCAACATACAAAACGTGTCCGTTTACAAAGTCCGATGCCTCCGAAGCAAGGAACACAGCAGGACCTGCAAGATCCTCAGGATCTCCCCAGCGTGCAGCAGGTGTTTTCGCAATGATAAATGAATCAAACGGGTGTCTTGAGCCGTCCGCCTGACGCTCTCTGAGGGGAGCGGTCTGCGGAGTTGCAATATATCCGGGCCCGATTCCGTTGCACTGAATGTTATATTCGCCGTATTCCGACGCAATGTTTCTTGTGAGCATCTTCAAACCGCCCTTAGCCGCAGCATATGCGGATACAGTCTCACGTCCAAGCTCGCTCATCATCGAACAAATGTTAATGATTTTGCCGTGACCCTTCTTAATCATTGAGGGAATGACCGCTTTTGAAACAATGAACGGTGCATTAAGGTCAACATCAATAACCTGACGGAATTCAGCCGCCGACATCTCGCACATCGGTATTCTCTTGATGATTCCCGCATTATTCACAAGAATATCAATCACTCCGACCTCTGCCTCAATTTTCTTCACAAGCTCTCCCACAGCTGTCTCGTCCGTAACGTCGCAGACATAACCGTGAGCCTCAATTCCGATTTCCTTGTATGCCGCAAGTCCCTTGTCAACAAGCTCCTGCTTTATGTCATTGAACACAATTGTTGCGCCTGCCTCTGAAAGTCCCTTTGCAATTGCAAAGCCGATTCCGTAAGAAGCACCCGTAACCAGCGCAATTTTACCGTCTAATCTGAAATTCATACCATATCCTCCTTTAGTATATTAATTTTCTTTTATTATCTTTATATTAGCACTAAATCTGCGCAATGTCTTTGCAAATTATAAATAAAATATTGCATTTTATGTTAATATGAAATTATAACAGGCTGTATTTGTTCACCGTCAAGCGCAAGCTTAACCGTGTCAGTAATTCTGTTCATATCTGCAACCAGCGAATTTTGCTTTTCCATGCAGTCGTCCTGTCCGAACGGCACAAGATAAATGTTTTTCATGTTCGCAAGCATTCCGAGATTTTTTGCATTGTTTCCCAGACCGTCATTGCTTGAAACCGCAATGACAACAGGTCTTTTGTTTCTCAGGTGCGATTTCACCGCAAGCGTCACCGCAGAATCGGCAATTCCCGCTGCGATTTTCGCCATTGTATTTCCCGTACAGGGTGCAACAACCAGCACATCAAGCAGCTTTTTGGGTCCGATCGGTTCAGCGTCCTGTATGCGTCCTATGACAGTTTCACCCGTTGTTTTCTCAAGGAATTCTATGTTATCTGCCGCCTTTCCGAAACGCGTGTCCGTTCCGAAGCCGACCTCCGACATGATCGGAATCACTCTTGCTCCCTCCGATATGAGTTTTTCAACCTGCGGAAAAACTCTTTTAAAGGTGCAAAATGACCCCGTGACCGCAAAGCCGACAGTTATTTTTTCAAGCTCCATCTTTCCTCTCCCCTTTCGGCTCACAATTGTCCGATATACCGCGTCTGCACTGTGAGCCGCGAGCAGACCGGAAGCCTCCTATTCCTTCATTTCGTCAAGTATATTCAGGATTGTATTCTTAATAATATCTCCTGCCGTATCAGGTGCAACCTTTCCCGGAAGCGACAGCGCGTGCACCGTTTTAATCCCAGCCTCATGCGCCGCAGCAAAATCCACACCCCCGGGCTTTGACGCCAGATCAATTATCAGGCAATGCCTGTGAACCTTGGTCAGCAAGTCGCGATCCAGAATCATTGAGGGAACAGTGTTGAATATTATATCGAATTTTCCTATGTAATCATGCAGCTCCCATATCGGCACGCCCTCATAGCCGAATGCGCTTATCTGAGCCAGATCCTTCCTTTTCCGTGCGGAAACCGTGACCTTTGCGCCGATACCGCACAGCATTTTTGCAAGAATCTTCCCGATTCTTCCGTTCCCGATGACGAGGCATTCCGAGCTGTGAACAGTGTGCGGCAGCTCCTCCATCGCAATCTGTATTGCGCCCTCTGCGGTCGGAATTGCATTCAGCATCATAAGCTCTTCACGGCAAAAATAGTCAATCAGCCGTATGTTATATATCTCACACATCGTTCTGAGCCGTTCATCACAGCGACCGGCAAGAATGCAGGTCTGCTTCGGCACAGCCTTCACAATCTCCGAAACAGGCATTTTACCGCTATAAAACGGTGCATTGATATTTACACCGTCAATGGTATACGGTAGCGGCAGAACCGCTGTGTATGCATTGTTTTTCAGTTCATCAATGCTGTTCAGTCTCTCCGCAATATCGTCAATTTTTTTCATGCTTTCACCGTCAAATCCAAGAATGCTGACACCGATTCCGCATTTTGCAATTTGATTTATAACTCTGATTTGTCTTAAATCTCCGCCGATGAATACCAGTTTTTCCGAAACATTCAGGCAGTTCATTCTCTCGCCTCCAAATCCGCGTGTTCGTCTGCCGTCGGGCGGCAGACATAAGGCTTTGTGTACTCATTGCCCTATGCTATATATTATGAAAAACCGTTCTTTTTGTGTTTGAATTTTGAACTTTGGACATAAAAAACACAGCCCTGCAAAACCGCAAAGCTGTGTTCAAGTCTTTCTTTAATTCTCGCCGTCAATCTCGGGAATTGATGAAAACCGCTTATTTATGCCTGCCTTTGTAATGCGGCTTGTGTCATATGCAGTTGTCACCTCATATGCACTGTCTGCCTCCGAGAATTTGCAGCTCTTAACACAAAATCCCGACCCCGTCGATGAAATTATGTTTATGTGAGGCTCCGCCCCCTGTTCAGTGTAATAATCCGCAACCTCAAAATATACATTTCCGAGCTGAATATATTCACGAAGAAGGACATATGAGTTTTCTCTGTCATCAACATAGAGTGCCCAATTCTGCCCATCATTCCACATTATCAAGCCGTTCTCACCGCGTTCGGCAGAGGTTGCCAGAACAACATTTTCGTCCGTTCCGTCACCGTCAACATCTCCCGTATATCGGCTGACCTCAGACCACTGTGCAATGTCATCGGGCAAAGCCGCGCCCTTCACAATTTCAGGTTTATCCTCATTATTATTCTGAACATTTTCATTCGTTTCGGGCGTCAGTCCCGAATCATTCTGTGCCTTTTTGCCGCAGCCGGTCAAAAGAACCGCCGCAAGCACAAAAATCAAAAAAAACTTATTTCTTTTCATGCAACCCTTCCTCTCCCGTATAC
>CAKSIW010000052.1 GCA_934463175.1 uncultured Clostridia bacterium
GACGCCCGATATGCCTGCAAAACAAGGAACAGACAGGCAAAGGCTTATACTGTCAGTGTTATCAATGAGGGTGACCCTCTTGAAATATACACAGAGAGCGACGGAACGGTGATTTTTAAGAAATATTCCCCCATCGGTGAGCTTGGTGAATTTGCTGAGCAATATGCCGAGGCTCTGGCGAAAACCGCAGGCGTTCCTGCCTGCATTTCCGACAAGGACACCGTTATTGCTGTCTCGGGAATGTCCAAGAAGGAACTGATTAACAAAAAAATATCGGACGACATTGAGAAAATCATGTCACACAAAAACACCTTTGTTCTCAAAAGCGGTTCAAAAAATATTTCCGTTTCCGAGGGCAACGATCGGCTGACTGCGGGTGTTGCGGCACCGATTATATATGACGGAGACGCAATCGGCACAGTCATGTTTCTCTCTTCTCCCGAAAAGGACAGCTTTGGCGAGCTTGAACAAAAGCTTGCGGAGTCTGCCGCCGCCTTTCTCGGGAAAACGATTGAATGAGCAGAATCAGTGCAATTTTCACCCCATATCAAATAACGATGCCGAACAGACAGCACTCTGTTCGGCATCGTTTCATCATTCGCTCTACGGCACATTTCACATTCTTGCAAGCTCTGCAATTTCCGCAGGCTTTGAGACAATCACGTCAGCTCCGGCTCCGCGCAGCTCAGTCTCATCACGAAACCCCCAAAGCACACCGACAGAAAACAGCCCCGCATTTTTTGCCGTCTGAATATCGGTCGCCGTATCTCCGATATATAAGCATTCTTCTTTATTCACGCCGAATATTTCCATAATTTCAAGGACAGACTCGGGGTTCGGTTTGAGAGCCTTTCCATCTCTTGCGCCAAAGCATAAATCAATCCGCTCGTTCCCGAACAGCTTGTCAGACACCTTCTTTGCCGTCACATCCGGCTTGTTTGAAAGAATGGCTGTCTTTATGCCCATAGTCTTCAATTGCTCAAGAAGCGCAATAATTCCTTCATACGGCTCGGTCAGATACATAAAATCATTGTCATACTTGGTGTTGTATTCACGGCTCACAGCATCAAAATCCTCATCATTGCCGCCGACAACATCAAGCATACGCCTGACAAGCACGTCCGCACCATTTCCGACAAGGGTTTTGTAGCGTTCGGTCGGTATCGCGTCAAATCCGTTCTTTTTGAGCGCATTATTTGCAAAATATGCAATGGTATTAATTGTGTTCACAACCGTTCCGTCCATATCGAATATACAAAGCTTTTTCATCGCCTTCGTCCTCCCAAAAAAAGAGGGCATTGCAACCGCAACACCCCCCAAAAAGTCATATTCGTTACACAAGCTCCAAAACCGAAACCTCCGCAGCGTCGCCGCGTCTCGGTCCGATTTTTATAACTCTTGTATAACCACCGTTACGCTCAGCATATTTCGGCGCAATTTCGCCAAACAGCTTTGTCACAACGTCCTCTTTTGTTATGAACGCAAGAGCCTGACGTCTTGTGTGAAGCGTGTTTCTTTTGCCGAGTGTAATCATTTTTTCTGCCAGCTTCTGAACTTCCTTTGCACGGGTTGTTGTTGTTTCAATTCTGCCCGTTTCAAGGAAAGAAGTTGTCAGATTTCTTAACATTGCAATTCTCTGATCAGTCGGTCTTCCCAACTTTCTCTGGTGTGCCATACTATCACCTCTTTCAAAATTCATTTACAATGAAGCTTTCGCTCCGAAACTAATCCTCATTGGTTGTGAGAGACAATCCCATGCTGTCAAGCTTTGCAATTACCTCTTCAAGAGACTTGCGACCAAGGTTTCTCACCTTCATCATGTCGTTCTCGCTGCGGTTTGTCAAATCCTGAACAGTGTTGATTCCGGCACGCTTCAAGCAATTGTATGAACGAACCGAAAGGTCAAGCTCCTCAATTGTTGTTTCAAGAACCTTTTCCTTCTTGCTCTCTTCCTTTTCTATCATGATTTCTGCATTCTTCGCACTCTCGGACAAATCAATAAACAGATTCAGATGCTCATTGAGTATCTTTGCCGCAAGGCTGACAGCGTCCGGCGGATCAATTGTTCCGTCAGTCCAGACCTCAATCGTCAGCTTGTCATAATCCGTTATCTGACCGACTCTTGTGTTCTCAACCGTATAATTAACCTTCATAACAGGTGTGTAAATCGAGTCAACAGGGATAACACCGATAACAGGCTGCATGAGCTGCTTGTTTCTGTCCGCAGAAACATATCCGCGTCCCTTGTCAATTACGATTTCCATAAACAGCTTCGCGTCCTCGTTCAGCTCAGCTATGTGCAGGTCTCCGTTGATAATCTCAACGTCCGAATCACACTTTATATCACGGGCGCAAATGTCTCCCGCACCCTCATGATTGATGTAAATTGTTTTCGGGCCGTCCGCATGAAGCTTCACTGCAAGCTTCTTTATGTTGAGAATGATTTCGGTGACGTCCTCTTTCACCCCCGGTATTGTCGAAAACTCATGCAGAATCCCGTCAATCTTGACCGAATTAACCGCAACGCCGGGAAGCGAAGAAAGCATAATTCTTCTCAATGAGTTACCCAAAGTTGTGCCATATCCTCTTTCCAAAGGCTCAACGACAAATTTTCCGTATGAGTTGTCTTCGGATATGTGAACGCATTCAACTTTTGGCTTTTCAATTTCTATCATATTTAGCCCTCCTATCTTATTTCTTACAGCGCGGAAATGTGCATTGCCGCAATTATCCCGCAAGACCGTCTTAATACAGCCTCGCGTCGTTTCCGAATGCGTGATGCGCAGTTCTTCCGGGCTGTGTGATTAAGATAATATATCCGCCGCAAACGCCGCCGGATAAACGGATAACGCTTATTATTTGCTGTACAACTCGACAATGAGATGCTCCTCGATCGGAAGGTCAATGTCCTCTCTGTCTGCAAAAGCAACAACTTTGCCTTCCAGAGTCTCTCTGTTCATATCCAACCACTTCGGAACAAGTCTTGATTCCGTTGAAGCAAGAACCGCGTCAAACTTTGAGCTTGAACGGCTTGTTTCGCAAACTGTGATAACGTCGCCAACCTTAACCAGATATGAAGGAACGTTAACCTTCTTTCCGTTTACGAGAAAGTGTGCATGTGAAACCAGCTGTCTTGCCTCAGGTCTTGAAACCGCAAGACCAAGTCTGAAAACAACATTGTCAAGACGTCTTTCAATCAATGAAAGAAGGTTTTCACCCGTAACACCCTGCTTTTTGTTAGCAAGCTCGAAATAGTGAGCAAACTGACCCTCCAGGATTCCGTATGCACGTCTCACCTTCTGCTTCTCTCTGAGCTGCATTCCGTATTCGGAAAGCTTGCGTCTGCTCTGACCGTGCTGACCCGGTGCATATGCACGTCTTGATACAGCACATTTATCTGTATAACATCTGTCGCCCTTCAAGAACAACTTCTGTCCCTCACGTCTGCATATTCTGCAAACTGATTCTGTATATCTTGCCATGGTATTAATTCACCTCCTGTATTTATCCTGCCGACTATACACGTCTTCTCTTCGGCGGTCTGCAACCGTTGTGCGGAATCGGTGTAACATCTTTAATCATATTAACCTCAAGTCCTGCAACCTGAAGCGCACGAATTGCAGCTTCACGTCCGCTTCCCGGACCCTTTACATAAACCTCAACATATTTAAGACCGTGCTCCATTGCAGCTTTAGCCGCAGTCTCTGCTGCCATCTGTGCTGCAAACGGCGTGCTCTTTTTTGAACCTCTGAAACCCAGTCCGCCTGCAGATGCCCATGAAATTGCATTTCCTGCAACATCTGTTATGGTAACTATTGTATTGTTAAAGGTTGACTTGATATGAGCCGCACCACGTTCAATATTCTTTTTTTCTCTACGACGTCTGGTTTTCTTGACTGCCTTTGCCATAGTTAAATTCACCTCCTGATTTTGACGGAGCTTTACGCAATCCGTAAAGACACAGTTTCAAAACTCTGATTATTTCTTCTTGTTGGCCATTGTCTTTCTCGGGCCTTTTCTCGTTCTTGCATTTGTCTTTGAACGCTGTCCTCTGACAGGAAGGTTTTTCCTGTGGCGAAGACCTCTGTAACAGTTGATTTCAATGAGACGCTTAATGTCGAGTGCAATATCACGGCGGAGGTCACCCTCAACGCTGTAGTTGTCTATCTCAGCTCTCAATGAAGATACCTCGTCCTCTGTCAAATCACGAACTCTTGTGTCCGGATTGATTCCCGTTGCTGCCAGAATCTTCTTGGAAGTTGAAAGTCCTATACCGAAAATATAGGTCAGACCAATCTCAACTCTCTTCTCATTTGGTAAGTCAACACCTGCAATACGTGCCATACTTTAATTCACCTCCGAATATTTTTTCTTTGAAAAGTGCTATGCGGAGCAGAATTTCACTTATCACAAACCGTCTCCGGTTCGTTTTCATCAGCTTAAACTAATTGGTGAATAAGCCTGACTCTGCTCACATACAAGGTTTTGATTCAGCTTAGCCCTGCTTCTGCTTGTGACGCGGGTTTTCGCATATAACCATAACTTTGCCTTTTCTTTTAATTATTTTACACTTTTCACAAATAGGTTTAACTGAAGGTTGTACTTTCATAATTCCTTCACCTCCTAAAAAAGTTACGAAAGCTTGTACCTATCGGCACAGCTAACCGTATTATTATACCATTAAAGCGTTATTATGTCAAGTACTTTTTGCAATTATATTTTGTAGTTTTTCCATAAATTTCATTTTGTAAACATGGCATTCTGCATGCAATCTATGCAAAACCGCAGTTTATTTCGCGCGCCATGTTATTCTGCCCTTTGTCAGGTCATACGGTGAAATCTCAACCGTAACCTTATCTCCCGGCAGGATTCTGATGAAATGCATTCTCAGCTTGCCCGAGATGTGCGCCAGAATCTTATGTCCGTTTTCAAGCTCAACCTGAAACATTGCATTCGGCAGTGCCTCCAGGACTGTGCCTTCAACCTCCAGAACATCTTCCTTTGCCATAACTTTTCCTCCCTTCATTAATTATTTTTCAAAGCTTTTGTCAATTCCGAACTCCGATTCAAATTCGGAAACCTCTCTTCTCAATTCAGCGTTTGTAACCTTTGCACCGCACGCAAGCTTATCCGCGATATATTCACTTTTCTTTCCGCCCGGCTTCAAGTGCTTCAGCTTTTTCTTCTTGGGCTTATCGGTCTTGTGCAAATCACCGTCGCATATGAATGCAAAATTATCCGCACATTCCATAACGATATAATATCTTCCGCTGTCACGTCCTGCCCTTGAAAGCACAATGTCACCAACGTTAAATTCAATATCCATCTGCAAACTCCTTTTGTTATTCACACAATGTCAGCAAATACGGCTCGCCGTTTGTAATGAGAACCGTGTTCTCATAGTGCGCCGCAAGCTTTCCGTCCATTGTGTAAACGGTCCAGTCATTGTCGCCCACATAAATCTCGCGTGACCCTTGGTTCACCATCGGCTCAATCGCAAGGCACATTCCCGGTCTTATGCGTATTCCCCTGTGTTTCGGAGTGACATAATTGGGTATTTCAGGGTCCTCATGAAGCTGATGTCCGACCCCGTGACCGCAGTATTCTCTCAGAACACTGTACCCGTGTCCCTCTGCATAATTCTGTATCGCACCCGAAATGTCCGAAATTCTGTAGCCGTCCTTTGCAAATTTGATTCCTTCAAAAAAGCTCTCCCGTGTCACATCAATAAGCCGCTGTGCCTCATCGCTTATCTTCCCGACGCCGACGGTTCTCGCCGCATCGCCGTGATAGCCTTTGTAGCACGCTCCGACGTCAAAGCTGATTATGTCGCCCTCCGAAAGCGGCTTTTTGTTCGGAATGCCGTGAATGATTTCGGAATTAACGCTTGTGCATACGCTTGCGGGAAATCCGCCGTAGTTTTTGAATGACGGCGTGCAGCCCCGGCTGCGTATATATTTTTCCGCAATTCTGTCAAGCTCGCGCGTTGAAATTCCCGGTCTGACATGCTCCTCCAGCACCTTCAGCGTTTCATATGTCACACGTCCCGCTGCCTTCATATATTCAATTTCGGTCTTCGATTTAATGGTTACCATGCTATTCCTTCTTTAAGATATAATTTGATTTCAGTCCTTGAGAGCCTCAAGCACAGCCGCCGTGGTGTCGCTGATTTCCTCACATCCCTCAGCCGTTCTCAGCATACCTTTTTCTCTGTAGAACTTCTTCAGCGGTTCTGTCTGCTTATGATATACCTCAAGCCTGTTCCTGACGATTTCGGGTTTATCGTCCGCTCTTGTTGCAAGCTCGCCGCCGCAGACATCGCAAACGCCTTCCTTTTCGGGCTTTCTGTATATCTTATGATATGTGCTTCCGCATTCCCTGCACTCAAGCCTTCCCGACAGTCTGCTGATGATTTTCTCGTCCGCAACCTCAATCGTCAGAACCTTGTCAATGTCAATATCCGACTTGTCAAGGGCTTCCGCCTGAGCCAAGGTTCTCGGGAATCCGTCAAGAATAAATCCCTTTTTGCAATCGGGTTCATGAAGTCTTTTTCTGACAATATCAATCATAACATCGTCCGGAACAAATTTGCCGTCATCGATATATTTTTTTGCTATATCACCCAGCTCTGTCCCGTCCTCAATGTTTTTCCGCAGAATTGAGCCTGTCGAAATATGCGGTATCCCGAAATGCCCGCTCAGCTGTTCTGCCTGTGTTCCTTTTCCTGCGCCCGGAGCCGCCAATAAAATGAGCCTCATTTTCCAACACTCGCCTTTCTGTCATAAGAGCGCTCCCGCTCTTTTTTAATCCTATCCCCTATGCAGCCGTTAAAAACTCCACAAGGGGCTGTCTTAAAATGCCAATGAGCATCTGAGACATCCCCTGTAAAGCTTTCCTTTTAATTCTATTCCAAAAATCCCTTATAATGCCTCATGAGCATCTGTGACTCCAGCTGAGTTACTGTTTCAAGGGCAACACCAACCACGATGAGCAGCGATGTTCCGCCGATTGAAAAGTTCTGAATGTGAAGTCCCAGATTCATGAAAATCGGGATTACGGCTATGAAGCCTAAGAATATCGCACCTGCCAAGGTTATCTTTGAGAGAACCTTGCTGATGAAGTCCGAGGTCGGACGTCCCGGACGTATGCCCGGAATGAATCCGCCGTTCTTCTTCATGTTGTTTGCCATTTCTATCGGATTGAACTGAATTGCCGTATAGAAATATGTGAAGAAGATTATCAGGAAGAAGTACAGCACCGCATACAGCCAGTGATTCGGTGAGAACACCTTCAAAAATCCTCCCCAGAAGCCGCCGGACGTCTCCGAAACTCCTGCAAATGCCGCGATTGTACCGGGGAATGACATTATCGACATCGCAAAGATAATCGGTATAACGCCTGCCGATGCAACCTTAATCGGTATATGCGTGCTCTGACCGCCATACATTTTTCTTCCGACAACGCGCTTTGCATACTGAACCGAAATCCGCCGCTCGGCTTCATTCATTGCAACAACAATGCACACAATTGCAAGTGATACAACGAGAAGCACCGTCGCGCCGATAATACCCATCGTTCCGTTCACCATGTACTGGTAAAGCGACCTGCCCATTGAAGGAATGCGCGATACGATACCTGCAAAGATGATGAGCGAGATACCGTTTCCGACGCCCTTCTCAGTAATCTGTTCGCCCAGCCACATGAGAAATGCTGTGCCGGCAGAGAATGTTATTATTATTATCAGTGCTGCCCAGAAGCCTGTCATGGTGACAGCGTTATAGGACTTGAGCATGAAGTACAGTCCTGTTGCCTGAATGAGTGCAAGCACAACCGTGCCGACTCTCTGAATCTGAGCAATCTTTTTTCTTCCGTCCTCGCCTTCCTTCTGCATACGCTCAAGTGCGGGGATAGCCACGCACAGGAGCTGCATGATGATTGACGAGTTAATATACGGTGTGATACTCATTGCAAAAATTGTCGCGTTCTGGAACGCACCGCCGGATACCAGATCGATGAATCCAAACAGCGAGTTGTCTGTGCTTGCAAACATCGCCTTCAGCTGTTCGGGGTCAAGAAGCGGCACCGGAATGCACGAACCAAGACGGAAAATTATAATCATTACCAAGGTGTATAGTATTTTCTTTCTTAGATCGGCAATTTTCCATGCGTTTCTAATCGTTTCCAACATTTATACCACCTCAACCTTTCCGCCGGCAGCAATAATCTTTTCTTCAGCAGTTTTGCTGAATCTTTTTGCCTTAACGGTAAACGCCTTATTCACTTCACCGCGACCGAGAATGACAACGCCGTCGCAGATTTTTGAAATGATACCGTTTTCTTTCAATACCTCAGCAGTAACCTCACTGCAATCAAGCTTATTCAAAGCCTCAACATTAACAGAAACATATTCCTTTGCAAAAATGTTTGTAAAGCCACGCTTCGGAAGTCTTCTGTAGATTGGCATCTGACCGCCTTCAAAACCCGGACGTACACCGCCGCCGCTGCGGGCGTTCTGTCCCTTGTGTCCCTTGCCGCTGGTTTTGCCGTTACCGCTTCCGTGCCCTCTGCCTACTCTGAATTTACTTTTTTTAGAGCCTTCGCTCGGAGATAATTCATGAAGTTTCATCGAGTACACCTCCTCTTATTTTTTTATTAAAATCATAGCTTTTGGCGCAAAATTTACGCCTCTTCAACTGAAACCAGGTGAGAAACCTTGAAAATCATTCCTCTTGTCTGAGGATTGTCGGGCTTCTCAACGCATTGATGAAGCTTTCTGAGTCCAAGTGCTTCAACAGTTGCAATCTGGTCCTTTTTGCAGCCGATTGTGCTTTTCACAAGCGTTACCTTCAATTTGTTAGCCAAGGAAAAAACCTCCTATCTCACTTGGTAGTAAACCTCTTAACCTAAAATCTCTTCAGGCTTTTTACCTCTCAGCTTAGCAACCTCTTCAACACTCTTCAGAGCCGCCAATGCTTCAACAGTTGCCGAAACAACGTTCTTCGGGTTGTTGCTTCTCAGGCACTTTGTTCTGATGTCTCTGATGCCTGCAAGCTCAAGAACCGCACGCGCGGGACCGCCCGCGATAACACCGGTACCTTCGGCAGCCGGCTTCAGAAGAACTCTTCCTGCACCATATTCGCCGATTATCTCGTGAGGTATTGTTGTCTTCACGAGAGGAACCGTCACCATGTTTTTCTTGGCATCGTCAATACCCTTGCGGATTGCATCGGGGATTTCAGCTGCCTTACCCATACCGTAGCCAACGTGACCGTTTTCATCGCCAACAACAACCAAAGCGCTGAATCTGAAGGTTCTACCACCTTTAACAACTTTAGCAACACGGTTAAGAGAAACAACTTTTTCTTTTATATCAAGCGTATCTGCATCAATACGCTCCTGCTTTTTGGTTATCTCCACTTTTTCTGCCATTGTTTGTTTTCACCTCTTTCAATATGATTGACAGCAATTGCCGCCTTATTGTGCCGCAGTGTTCATCAGAACTCCAGACCGCCCTCACGAGCGCCTGCTGCAACCTCTGCAACTCTGCCGTGGAAAACATATCCGCCTCTGTCAAACACAACAGACTTTATGTTCTTCTCCGCAGCCTTCTTGGCAATTGACAGACCGACAGCCTTTGCTGCCTCCTTGTTGCCGCCGTAGTTTGCCTTCAGATCGGCATCAAGCGTTGACGCAGCAGCGAGTGTTGTTCCCGTTGTGTCGTCTATGATCTGCACATATATATTCTTAAGACTTCTGTATACGCAAAGTCTCGGTGTTTCGGCAGTACCCGAAACTTTTTTGCGGACTCTCGCGTGTCTTGCACGTCTTGCCTCTTCACTGTTCTTTCTTTTAATCATTTTGTTTGCACCTCCTTGCGGTTAGTATGAATCTGCCTGCCGCAGACCCTTTCCGAAAACACGGTATCGCATACATGAAAAAGATAATAACACTATTATTATTTCTTCTTTGCGCCTGCCTTACCTTCTTTTCTTCTGATGGTCTCTTCGACATATTTGATACCCTTGCCCTTATACGGCTCAGGCGGTCTCTTTTCTCTTACCTGTGCTGCAAACTGTCCGACCTTCTGCTTGTCGGGACCTGATATTACAATCTGGTTCGGCTGAGGAACATCGATTTTTATGCCGTCGATTTCTTCCATTTCAACCTGATGTGAATAACCAAGGTTCATAACCAGCTTGTTGCCCTGCTTTGCCGCTCTGTAACCAACACCGTTGATTTCGAGCTGCTTGCTGAAGCCTTCGCTTGCACCTGTAACCATGTTTGCAATCAAGGTACGTGTGAGTCCGTGCAGTGATCTGTGCTCCTTATCATCTGACGGACGCTCAACAACAACTGTGTCGCCGTCCTTTTTGATAATCATATCAACCGGCATAGCCTGCACAAGTGTACCCTTCGCACCTTTAACTGTAACTTCATTGTTTGCGCCTATTGTAATCTCAACACCTGCCGGTATTGTGATAGGCTGCTTTCCTATACGAGACATTGATCTTCCTCCTTTCCTACCAAATGAATGCTAATACTTCACCGCCCACGTTCTGACGGCGAGCTTCTTTGTCTGTCATTATTCCCTTTGATGTGGAAATAATGGCAATGCCTAAACCTTTAAGAACACGCGGCAGCTCTTCCTTAGATGCATAAATTCTGAGACCGGGCTTGCTCACTCTCTTAAGACCTGTCAGAACCTTCTGCTTGTTTTCGGCATATTTGAGTGTGATTCTGATGACGCCCTGTGTGCTGTCATCAATATACTCAACGTCCTTAACATAGCCTTCGTCCAGCAAAATCTTTGCAATAGCCTTTTTCATGTTTGATGCAGGAATATCAACTGTTGCGTGTCTTGAATTGTTTGCGTTTCTTATTCTTGTTAGCATGTCTGCTATCGGATCTGTGATATGCATTGTTTATCCTCCTTTTTATCGGATTTTGTGAGCCGGTTTGGTTATCCGTATCAGTTTGCAATTAACCACCTTGCTCTCCCAATTTGTTTTAAATGTGTTCGCTGAGAACAGCCGTGCTTTTACCAGGATGCCTTCTTAACTCCGGGGATCTGACCCTTATAAGCCAATTCACGGAAGCAAATTCTGCAAATGCCGAACTTGCGAAGATAAGCATGCGGTCTGCCGCATATCTTGCATCTGTTATATTCACGGGTTGAGAACTTCTGCTCTCTCTGCTGTTTTATAACCATAGCTTTTTTTGCCATATGCTTTAATCTCCTCCATTTCCATAGGTTTAAATGGATAATACTGCCGCAGAATATTTATCTTGCGAAGGGCGCTCCCATGAGTGTCAGAAGCTCACGTGCTTCCTCGTCTGTGTGTGCCGTTGTAACAAAGATAATATCCATGCCGCGGATTTTATCAATTTTATCATAGTCTATCTCAGGGAATATGAGCTGTTCCTTAATACCCAGAGAATAGTTTCCTCTGCCGTCGAATGAATTCGGGTTGATACCTCTGAAGTCACGGACACGCGGAAGAGCCGCATTGAACAGTCTGTCAACAAACTCATACATCTTTGAGCCTCTGAGTGTTACCTTGCAGCCAATGTTCATTCCTTCTCTGACCTTAAACGATGCGACTGACTTCTTTGCTTTTGTCACAACGGGCTTCTGTCCTGTGATGAGCGCAAGGTCGTTCATTGCATAGTCAACAACCTTTGAGTTTTCCTTCGCCTCGCCCAGACCGATGTTGATTACAACCTTGTCCAGCTTCGGAATCTGCATAACGCTTTTATATTCGAATTTCTTCATCAAAGCGTCCTTAATTTCTTTTGTATAACGTTCTTCAAGTCTCATTACTGCTTAACCTCCTTCCTTAAAGCGGCTGATTATTCGCCGAATGTTTCTCCGCATTTCTTGCAGAAACGAACGTGTGTTCCGTCCTCCAGAACCCTTCTGCCCACTCTTGTGGGTGCGCCGCACTTTGCGCATACGTTCATGACCTTGCTTGCATATATCGGTGTTTCCTGGTTGATGATTCCGCCAACCTCACCCATGCTGCGCGGCTTTTTGTGCTTTGTTGCCATTGAAACTCCTTCAACGATAACTGTGCGTTTTGCGGGATTTACGGATAAAACCTTACCCTTTTTGCCCTTATCCTTACCGGACAAAACGATTACGTTGTCGCCGGTTTTAACGTGCATTTTTGAACTCATGTGTTTTCCTCCTTTCGTCTTGCTTAGGAATCTATAAATTCATCTGTCCCTTTAAAACTCTGCAAAATATATTAACGCTGTGCCGGGTGTTTCTGACCCTGCGCAATATTGCTTCCGGCTGTGTTCTTTTACAGAACCTCGGGAGCCAGAGACAATATTTTCATATATTCCTTCTCACGAAGCTCTCTTGCGATTGGCCCGAAAATACGAGTTCCTCTCGGTGTTTTATCGTCCTTGATGATAACTGCTGCGTTTTCATCAAAGCGGATTTTTGAACCGTCGGCTCTCTTAACACCCTGTACGCTCCGTACTATAACCGCCTTTACAACATCACCTTTTTTTACAGCGCCGCCGGGTGTTGCTTTTTTAACCGAAGCAACGATAACATCTCCGATGTTTCCGTAGCGTCTGTACGAACCGCCGAGAACACGAATGCACATAATTTCCTTTGCACCGCTGTTATCCGCAACCTTGAGCAGTGTCTGCTGCTGTACCATAATGGATTCCTCCTATCTTTGATAATCATACTGCGCAATGCGCATTTTTCAAGACTGAATTATTTAGCCTTTTCAACGATTTCAACCAGTCTCCATCTCTTATCCTTCGACAGGGGTCTGGTTTCCATAACCTTAACCTTATCACCTATGCCGCACTCATTGTTTTCATCATGAGCTTTGAGCTTATAGGTGCTCTTAATAACCTTGCTGTAAACCGGGTGCTTAACACTGTCTTTTATAGCAACAACGATGGTTTTATCCATTTTATCGCTAACAACCTCACCTATACGGGTTTTACGGTAGTTACGCTTTTCTTCCATAAGACGTCACACCTCCTAAGAATTGATGTTGGCATTCAAGCCAAGCTCTTGTTCCTTCAAAACTGTTTTCAGCTTTGCAATGTCCTTCTTAACCGCCGCAATTCTCATCGGATTGTCCAGCTGATTCATTGCGTTCTGAAAACGAAGGTTGAAAAGCTCTTCTTTTAAGTCCTGAATTTTATCTGCTATTTCCTGCCCTGAAAGGTCTCTGATTTCATTTATTTTCATTACATTTCACCTTCCATTTCTTGATCGGCTTTCTTCACAAACTTGCACTTGAGCGGGAGCTTGTGCATTGCGAGACGCATTGCTTCTCTTGCCACCTCTTCACTCACACCGCCGATTTCAAATAATACTCTGCCCGGCTTAACTACTGCTACCCAGTATTCCGGTGAACCTTTACCGCTACCCATACGAGTCTCGGCAGGCTTTTCTGTTACGGGCTTGTCGGGGAATATTTTAATCCAAACCTGACCGCCTCTCTTGGTGTAACGGGTCATTGCGATACGGGCTGCCTCAATCTGATTGCTTGTGATCCAAGCAGGAGACTGTGCCTGAAGACCAAACTCACCGTATACCACCTTGTTACCGCGTGAAGCTTTGCCTTTCATTCTTCCGCGCATAACTCTTCTGTATTTAACTCTTTTCGGTGATAACATTATCTTTTTCCTCCTTCCGCTTTGGCAGGAGCTTTTGCCGCCTTCTTGCTTTCAGCAAGGATTTCACCTTTGTAAATCCAAACCTTAACGCCAAGCTTGCCGTAGGTTGTGTCAGCCTCAGCAAAGCCATAGTCGATGTCCGCACGGAGAGTTTGCAGCGGGATTGTTCCCTCATGATACTGCTCTGTGCGCGCGATTTCCGCACCGCCTACACGACCTGCAACAGCAGTCTTGATTCCCTTTGCGCCCATTTTCATGGTTCTTGCCATGCACTGTTTCATTGCTTTTCTGAAAGAAATACGTCTTTCAAGCTGTGACGCAATGTTCTCTGCAACCAGCTGTGCGCTCAGATCAGGTGTCTTAACCTCGATTACGTTGAGGATAACCGACTTACCTGTCAGGCTCTCAACTTCCTTCTTCAGCTTATCAATCTCGCTTCCGCCCTTACCGATTACAATACCGGGCTTTGCTGCGTGGATTGAAAGGCGGATTTTGTTTGCAAATTTTTCTATTTCAATTTTGTCAACTCCGGCTAAATAGAGCTTTTTCTTTAAAAATACTCTCAGGTTGTAATCTTCAACGAGATTATCGCCGTAGTTCTTTTTGTCAGCATACCAACGCGAATCCCAGTCTTTTATTACGCCAACTCGGATACCGTGGGGATTAACCTTCTGACCCATGCTCAATTACCTCCTTTTCAAGATTATTCCATTTCTTTAAGTTTCAAAGTAATGTGACTTGTTTTCTTGTTAATTCTGAATGCACGTCCCTGTGCTCTTGCCTGAACCCTCTTGAGTGTCGGGCCCTGGTCAGCAAAAACCTCTGAAACATAAAGCTTTTCAACGTTCATGCTGTGGTTTGTCTCGGCATTTGCCATTGCAGACTTCAACAGCTTTTCAACAACCGGGCTTGCAGCCTTCGGGGTGTTCTTCAGAATTCCCATAGCAACGCCGACCGGCTTGTTTCTGATTAAATCTATAACTATACGTACCTTTCTCGGAGCGATACGTACATGAGTAACCTTTGCTACTGCTTCCATTGCTCTTGCAGCTCCTTTCCTGATTATATTACGGAAAACTTCTGTAATCCCTCGGAATTACTTGGAAGTTTTAGCACCCGCATGACCTCTGTAGGTTCTTGTCGGAGCAAACTCTCCGAGCTTGTGACCAACCATATCCTCGGTTACATAAACCGGAACATGCTTTCTGCCGTCATAAACCGCAATGGTGTGTCCAACCATTTCAGGGAATATCGTAGATGCTCTTGACCATGTTTTAATAACGACTTTTTCGTTTTTCTCGTTCATTGCCTGAATCCTTGAAAGCAACTTCGCTTCAACGAAAGGTCCTTTTTTTATACTGCGACCCATGAAGTGACCTCCTTCATAAAATTTTTCTTATTATCTCGCGTTGCGTCTCTTAACAATAAACTTGTCGGACTTATTCTTCTTATCACGCGTCTTATATCCGAGAGCAGGCTTGCCCCAAGGTGTAACAGGACTCGGTCTGCCGATCGGCGACTTACCTTCACCACCGCCGTGCGGGTGGTCATTCGGGTTCATGACAACGCCGCGGACTGTCGGTCTGAAGCCCATGTGACGCTTTCTTCCTGCTTTACCGATGTTGATGTTCTCATAATCCGTGTTTCCAACCTGTCCGATTGTTGCACGGCAGTCAAGACGAACAAGTCTGACCTCGCCTGAAGGCAGTCTCACCTGCGCATAACCGTTTTCCTTAGCCATGAGCTGTGCAAAAACACCTGCGCTGCGAACCATCTGACCGCCCTTGCCGGGGTATAGCTCGATGTTGTATATCAGTGTGCCGACAGGAATGTCTGCAATCTCCATTGCGTTGCCCGGCTTGATGTCTGCGCCCTTGCCCGAGATAACCGTGTCGCCCTTTTTGAGGTTGAGCGGTGCGATTATATAGGTCTTTGTGCCGTCTTCATACTGAAGCAATGCAATGTTTGCGCTTCTGTTCGGGTCGTATTCGATTGAAAGAACCGTGGCGGTCATTCCGTCCTTGTTTCTCTTGAAATCGATTACTCTGTATTTTCTCTTTGTGCCGCCGCCGCGGTGTCTGACTGTTATTCTGCCGTATGAGTTACGGCCGGCTTTGCTGTGAAGGGGACGAAGCAGTGACTTTTCGGGAGCCACCTTATCGATTTCTTCAAAAGTAGAAACAGTCATCTGACGCAGCGAAGGTGTTGTAGGATTATATTTTCTAATTCCCATTTTTACATCTCCTTAATCTACAATTTTACTTGACATTAGTTCTCGAACAACTCAATTGTCTTGCTGTCGCTTGTGAGCTTGACAACAGCTTTTTTCCAGTCAGCTCTCTTGCCCTGGTGAACACCCATGCGTTTGGGTTTTCCGCTGTAATTGATTGTTGTCACTTTCTGAACCTTTACTTTGAATATTTCTTCAACAGCTTTTTTAATCTGAATTTTGTTTGCGGATTTGTCAACCTCAAAGGTGTACTTCTTGTCCGCAACCTGATCCATGCTCTGTTCCGTGATTATCGGTCTTTTAATGATATCATGAGATGTTAAATTCATTACGCATACACCTCCTCGAGTTTTACAACAGCGTCCTTAACAATAATACATTTTGTGTGGTTGAGCACCTCGTATGTGTTTATTGCACCGACAAATGTTGTGTCAACGCCCTTGATGTTTCTTGCCGAAAGAACAATGTTCTTGTCATTTTCGGGAAGAACGATGAGCGCCTTTTCCGTAACGCCCAGATTTGACAGGATTTTCACCATGCTGCTTGTCTTGATTTCGTCAAGCTTCAATCCTTCGAGAACAATGATGTCATTGTCTGCAACCTTTGATGACAATGCTGACTTGAGAGCCAGACGTCTGACTTTTTTGTTCACCGAATATCTGTAGTCTCTCGGCTTGGGTCCGAGTGCGATTCCGCCGCCGACCCACTGAGGAGCACGAATGCTTCCCTGTCTTGCACGTCCTGTTCCCTTCTGTCTCCAAGGCTTGATTCCGCCGCCTCTGACTTCCGTACGGGTCTTGGTGCTCTGTGTGCCCTGTCTCTGATTTGCTAAGTAGTTCACCACTACCTCGTGCATAACGTCGGGTCTGACCTCAACGCCGAACACGCTTTCATTCAATTCTATATCACCGACTTTTTTGCCGTCCGTGTTATATAAAGCTACTGTAGGCATTATATTAAATCCTCCTCTCTCTCAGCTCAGGCCTGAGCCTTAACTGCGTTTTTTACAACCAGCAAGCCGCCCTTCGGTCCGGGAACCGAACCCTTAACCAAAAGAAGGTTGCGCTCTGTATCTATTTTTATCAGGCTGAGGTTCTGAATTGTAACCTTGTCCACGCCGAAATGTCCGGGAAGCTTTTTGCCCTTGAACACTCTTGACGGCGAGGAGCAGGCACCCAATGAACCGGGACCTCTGTGATAGTGACTTCCGTGAGCCATGGGACCTCTGTGCGTTCCCCATCTCTTGATGGTTCCTGCATATCCGTGACCCTTGCTGGTTCCCGTCACGTCAATGACATCACCTTCTGCAAAAACGTCAACGCGGATCTCGTCTCCGACGTTCATCTCTGCTGCATTGTCAAGCTTGAGCTCTCTGAGATAACGCTTGGGCGCAACGTTTGCCTTTGCGAAATGTCCCTTCTGAGGCTTGTTGACATTCTTTTCTTTTTTGTCCTGAAAACCAACCTGAATTGCGTCATATCCGTCAACTTCAACAGTTTTCTTCTGAACCACACTGCAAGGTCCTGCTTCAATTACAGTCACAGGAATGAGTGTGCCGTCTTCTGCAAAAATCTGAGTCATACCGAGCTTTTTGCCTAAGATTGCCTTTTTCATATTCTTTCCTCCTAATTTTACACACGCATCGGTTCGTGAGCGAACTTACATGCGGGTTATCGGTTGACGCGCTGCGCCAACATGACCAAATTTTGCCGCTTGGCTTAAACTATATTTTAAGCTCGATGTCAACACCTGCCGGCAAGTCAAGGTGCTTCAATGCGTCGATTGTCTTGGCGTTGGGAGCCAAAACGTCGATCAGTCTCTTGTGCGTTCTCAGCTCGAACTGCTCACGGCTGTCCTTATACTTATGAACCGCTCTCAAGATTGTTACGACTTCTTTCTTTGTCGGAAGCGGAATCGGTCCTGAAACCTTTGCTCCCGTTCTCTTGGCTGTTTCCACGATTTTCTCGGCGCTCTGGTCGATGAGATTGTGGTCATATGCCTTGAGTCTGATTCTGATCTTCTCTGCTGCCATGCTGTACCCTCCTTCAAAATTTGCTTTTGATTTTACACTGTGCCGGGCGTTTCGCACAGCTAAATAATAAAACCCGAACCCATATTCTGCTCAAACAAGCTGCGGTTTCGGGGCAACAGACACAACATAATCCGAGTGCGACAGCATACCGCACCGAAAATGTTCTCTGTATTAAAAATAGAAAGTGTGACCTTTCCGCCCGCTTTTAAAAACCGGACAATCTCCTCCGAAATTTCCAAAAACCGCGCTGTGCGGGGCTTTGCTACCTCCGGAATCATCGTATGTCTTTGTCACGCCTAAATATTATACTACATATATCTGAAAAAATCAAGTGTTTTTTCAAAATTTTTTCATTTTTTTATTTATACCTTTTATTTACTAAATACAAACAAATACTCATGTGCTATAAGTAAAAAGTTGTATTTTACACTGTTTGTTTTCCAATATCCTGTTGCCCTGCAATTATGTTGTTCCTTTATAATAAGTTCCTTCAGCTTAAATCCTGCATTTTCAAAAATACGCATTACTTCAAACGACATAGGTATCATATGACCTTTTTGACGGGTATCTCCCATAAGAACTGCACAAAATTTATCTTTTTTGAGTACACGGTAACTTTCCGCCGCAACCTTTTTCATTTCCTCGAGAAAGTCATGCACTTTTAATTGAGACAAGTCCGCCTCTATTCCATCACTGTATTTAATAATATTTGCATATGGCGGATGTGTGCAGATTAAATCAATGCTCTCATTGAGCAAAAAATTAAGATTTCTTGCGTCACCTTTTTTAATGTATACTTTCCCATTGGCAGGCTCATAATCAAATGTAGTTTTTTCTTTGCATCGTTCAAGCGCAACATCGTTCACATCAACACCGATTATATCCCGATTCAAAAGTTTTGCTTCCACAAGAGTAGTACCCCCGCCGGCAAATTGGTCAAGCACTAAGTCTCCCTCTTGTGAATATCTTAATATAATATTTCTCGGTATGTACGGCGACCAATTACCACGCCATTTTGCGTCATGCGTTGCCCAATCGCCACGCTTTGGAAACGACCAATGCGTAGTCATTTCAAGTTCAAAATCATCAGGTTCCCATTTTTTTATTTTCTTTTCAGCCATTAATTAAAAACCTCATTAATTATACCGTTTTCTAAATCTTTAATATTATAAATGTGTTCCATAACATCAAACGTTTCTTCAAGGTTGTTTCTTGCACTTTTCCAGCTTTTCCCTCCGTCTGTAAACCAAACAAATGTAAATCCTTCTATTGTATCGGTTTCCAACGCAAGTGTTTTATAACTTCGAGCAGTTTCATTTAATTTTGAACCGCCACTGCTATAAAAGTTAGTTTCAATACCGTATATCATATTAGGTGTTTTAATTACATAATCGAAACGCTTTTCCATTTTTCCCTGATTTGAAATTGCAGATAAATCTATGCCCCATTTTTCAGTGATCTGGTAGATATACATTTCTTTAAAATATGTTTCACCTTTGATAAATCCAGCTTTCTTTATAAAGCTTTCAACTAAATTTTCCATTAAATGACCGCCACGATTTTTTCTGCCATTTGAATTAAGCCCTGTTTCAACTCCTGTAGCATAATCAACAAGATTATTTATAATATGATTAGCCATTAAGTCAAACAACCCTGTTTTACGCATAAACACAATATATTGTTCAACAGACAAAGTGGGTCTTTTAAACTGGTATGTAAATTCTCCGTCACCGTCAATAGCATAAATTTCATTCGCTCTGACCGCTAAAAGTAATGGAATACATTTTAATATTTCAGGATATTTTTCGAGCAAATCTTTAAAATCAGTTTCTATGTCTTTTGAGCCAATAAGTGAGTTTAATATATTAAGCTCCACTTTTATTCCCTCAACATTTTTATATACCTTTTCAAAATCTACATAATATTTATAATCTGCAATGCTGTCACGAAAACCAGACAACCAAGTTGCAAAATCTCTATTCTTCATACTTTCAACTCCTTAAAAATTTGATATTAAAAGCTCTTTTATTTTTCCTCTTGCTTCGCTGTTACAATTTATCATACGGGTGGCTTCAACCCTTTTAATTTTGTGAGAAGAGTAGATATTGTCAAAGAAATCGTCTTTTGTATCAGAGTTTTTAGGATCTGAATTACTTACAACCACTTTTGCGCCCTTTTTGTGCATACTCTCCGCAAACTCGGCAAGTTCAATCTGTTTTTCATCGTCAAACAAACTTTCTGTGTAGGCAGTGAAGTTTGCCGTTTTTGTCAATGGTCTGTACGGCGGATCAAAATATACAAAAGTATGCCTATCTATAAATTCCGCAGACTTTTTATAATCTCCGCATACAATTCTGACATTTTGTAGTTTCTCCGATACCGCACAAAGATTTTTTTCATCACAAATGAGAGGATTTTTATATGCTCCCATTGGCACATTGAAAAATCCTTTTTTATTAACTCTGTAAAGTCCGTTAAAACAGGTTCTGTTAAGAAATATCATAAGTGCTGCCTTTTCAATGTTTTCACTCTCATTGCCGTTAGCCTTCAAATTGTTAAACCGTTCTCTTTTCGCCATATAGTATAACTTTCTTTCTTCTGTTTCAAGCGGAATATACTCATTCTGATATTTATTAAGCAATCCTATCAATTCCCCGATATGCTTTCTTATGACAACATATGTGTTTATAAGTTCAACATTTACATCACTAATATAAATCTGTTCCAAGCTATACTTACTGAGAATGTCAAAAAGCACAGCACCTCCGCCAACAAAAGGCTCGGCATACTTTGTAACAGTTCCGTTATCAAAAGGATAATATTTTTCGATTTCCTTTAACAACTGACCTTTACCGCCTGCCCATTTCAAAAAAGGTTTTACACTTTTACTCTCAACAGCATTATACCTTGTAC
>CAKSIW010000053.1 GCA_934463175.1 uncultured Clostridia bacterium
CCCACAAAAAAACATTTAGATTATATGATCATTTTGGAGCCTAATTTGAGGTTTACACAAAATGAGGGATTGCCCCATCTAATTTACAGAAAAAATCTCACACGCCCTTCAAATTTAATTCCTTCATTGTCATTTCAAACACCTTGCCAATGCTGTCTCTGATAATCAAATCCGCTCTTTTGTCATAGTCGGTCGGCGTTTTATTAATCATAACAACATACTTTCCGTTAAAACAATTCACAAACGTATTTGCGGGACTCACAGCAAGCGAAGTTCCTCCGACAATCAGCATGTCCGCATTTTCAATGCTTTGCAGTGTTTTTTGAATGACATCTTCATCAAGCATTTCACCGTAAAGAACAACTCTCGGCTTAATAACACCACCGCAATATTTGCATTCCGGAATCACACCGCTCATAATTATATCAGATACATCATCCGAATTACGTCCGCACGCGCTGCAATAAAACCTCCGCGCGTTTCCGTGAAGCTCAAATACGTTTTTGCTGCCCGCTTTCTGATGAAGCCCGTCAATATTCTGCGTGACAACCGCTTTCAGCTTTCCTGTTTTTTCAAGCTTTGCAAGTGCTTTATGGGCTGTGTTCGGCTCAACATCACTCAAAAAATACTTTCTGTAGAAGTCATAGAACACATCAGTCCTGCGGAAGAAAAAATCATGATTCAGAATCTGTTCGGGAGACACTCCATACTCCTTCACAGTGTTATACAGCCCATCCTCACTCCGATAGTCCTTGACACCGCTTTCAGTGGACACGCCGGCACCGCCGTAAAAGACAATACGGCCGCACTCGCAAATCATTTCCGCAAACCGCTTGATTTGATCCATATCGCACACTCCTATTCCATGAATGTAATTACATGTCTGACAGTGCGTTCCTCACCCTTTTTCAAATGTATGATTCCCTCTTTTTCGTTCAGGTCACCATAGAAATCATAATTATCATTCAATCCGCACCATGGCTCAATGCACAAATACCGTGCGCCAAGCTTATTCCACAGCAAAAGATGTGTATGTTCGGGGAAAAATACCTTTATGCTTCTTCCTCCGCCGTTTTTACGCAGGCAAACCGATGAAGAATTAAGATTTCTGAAAATTGCCGCATCGTTTCTGAACATTTCCTCTTTAAGAGGCAAAATTCTTTCACATTCGCCAAAACTGTCAAAATGCTCCGAAATGACACGCTTTTCCTCATCAATCCGCCAGCCGTGCAGACACTCTTCCTTTTCAAACTCCAGCGTATAGTTTTCTATCCCCTCGGGGCAGGCATACGCCTCATGCGCACCGACAGAGTAGAACATGTCTCCGTCCGTTTTGTTTTCAACCCTATATGAAACCGCCAGTTCATTCTCTGCAAGCTCAAATATTGCCTGAAATTTAAAATCAAACGGATAGCATATCCGCGTTTCATCGTCTGAACAGAGAGCCAAAACCGCCTTTTTTTCATCGGTATGCTCCACCGAAAACTTTTTTTTACGTGCAAAGCCATGCTGGAGCATTTTATACTCCTTGCCCTTATAAGTGAACTTATCATCGCGCAGCTTTCCGCATATCGGAAACAAAATCGGTGCTCTCCCCGACCAGACATCAGGGTTTCCGTCCCACATAAATTCGCATCCGTTTTTATCTTTAACGCTGAGAATTTCAGCTCCGAAAGTGCTTATCTCCACACAAAGCCTGTCATTTTTCAGTGTAACAGTTTTATTCATTTTTCTCGCTCCTTTATTATGATTCAAAGACTATTTTTCATCATGCAAGACTGTCAGCAAAGCCGATAACCGATTTTTCCGCATTTTCATCAAGGCTTGTGTCGATTTCATAGTAAAACTTGATTTTAGGTTCAGTTCCCGAAGGACGCGCCGCAAACCAGCCGCCGTCAAGAAAGAACTTCAAAACATCTGATTTCGGCAATCCGTCTGCGCCCTCTGCATAGTCTCTGACCTCGCAAACCTTAAACACACCTATGTTTTCGGGAAGATTCTCTCTCATATTCCTCATAATGTCCTTTATACGTTTTGCGCCGTCTTCACCCTTCAGTGTCACGGTTTTGAGTCCGTTCTTCATGCTGCCGAATTTGTCATATATTTCGCAAAGCCTGTCGTAAAGCGTTTTTCCGTCCGCCTTGCAGTCAGCCGCCATTTCGCAGACCAGCATTGCCGCAACAACAGCGTCCTTATCACGCGCATACGTCCCCTTCAGATATCCGTAGCTTTCCTCCAATCCAAACAAAAACTCGCGGTCACCGCTATCCTCAAACTCCTTTATTTTCTCACCGATAAACTTGAAGCCCGTCAAAACATCAATCACATCTGCACCGTAAAACCCAGCAAGCTTTCGGATCATTTCGGTTGTGACAATCGTTTTGACAATTGTATGTGCCTTTGTCAGTCTGCCGCTTTCTTTCATTTTCCGCAAAATAAACTCACAAAGCAGCATTCCTGTCTGATTTCCGTTCAGAACCTTGAACTCTCCCTCATTTGTTCTGACAACAACCCCGATTCTGTCGCTGTCAGGGTCAGTTCCGAAAACCAAATCCGCATTCTGCTTCTTTGCATATTCAATCGCAATGTCAAACGCCTCCATGTTTTCGGGATTAGGGGATTTAACTGTCGGGAAATCACCGTCGGGAAGCTCCTGTTCAGGTACAACAAATACGTTTTTCACACCGATTTTGTCAAGAATCCGTCTCACAAGCTTGTTGCCCGAGCCGTGCAAAGGCGTGTATACAACCTTGAAATCACTCGGAATTTCCACTTTCATGGACTCATTCCCGACCGCGGCAATATACGAATCGTCAATTTCACTTCCAATGCTGACAAAATCTGGCTCATCGCAAAGCTTGACATCATCAAATATATCTGTTTTATCAATATACGCAATGACCTTTTCCGCAACATCGGGCGGAATCTGTCCGCCGTCCTCTCCATATACCTTATATCCGTTATATTCCTTCGGATTATGGCTTGCCGTGATGACAATACCGCGCGCACAATTCAAATGCCGAACCGCAAAAGACAGCTCGGGCGTGGGTCTGAGTTCATCAAACAAATATGTCTTTATCCCGTTTGCACACAAAACCCTCGCGCACTCATGTGCAAACTCCTTTGAATTGTTGCGTGAGTCAAAGGCAATGACAACACCCCTCTGCTGTGCTCCGCGTTCAATCAGCTCATTTGCAACTCCCTGGGTTGCCTGACGAACAGTGTATATATTCATGCGGTTGGTTCCTGCACCCATAACCCCGCGCAAGCCGCCCGTTCCAAATTCCAGACAGCGATAGAAGGCGTCGCTCCGCTCTGCCTCGCTCATTGCTTCAAGCTCTCTGACAACCGCCTTATCTGCTCTTTCAAGCCATCTTTGATATTCTTTTATATTCTCCATTTTTTCTCCTCCGTTTTATGCATGACCATAATATAATAATAACTCAAACCGCTCAATATGTCAATCGAATTTTGCTCCTGCTGCATAAAAAAGAGACTGCATTGCCACAGTCTCTTAATCTGTTCTTCTTCCGTTATTTCAGGCATGCATCAACAAGCTCCGAAATTTTTCCCGTTGCAAGCCCGATGTTTGTGTCTGCCGCACCGTAGTATATTTTCACCGTTCCGTCGTCCTCCGGAATTGCATTACAGGTGAACACAACATTTGAAACCCTGCCGCGCATTTCATAGTCATGCTCGGGCCAGAGAATGAAATCACTGTGTCCGATGATCTCCCACGGCTTTTCAAAATCAAGCAGACACGCCTTCAGTCTGTATATAAATCCGTTGCACGTTGTTGAAACCGTATGATATATTTCAAGCCAGCCCTTATCGGTTCTGATCGGCACAGCCCCCGCACCCATTTTGAACCCGTCCTTAAAAGGCTTTCCTTTGTAGAATATCGGTCTTGCATTGCCCCAATATGTCAGATCCGGTGAAAAGCTCATCCACATCGAGCAAGGTTCCATCTCGTTTCCGAACGGACGCTCAAGTCTGAAATAAAGGTCTTTGTATTTCTCGGGAAAAAGCGCCCCGTTTCTGTTTCCAAGCTCGCTTCCCGTGCACACTCTCTCAAAGCTCTCAAAATCCTTTGTTCTGAGAATCCCGAGTCTTGCCTCGTTCTGTTCAAGGTCGCTTGCATAAATCAGAATATACTCATCTCCGATTTTTGTGATTCTCGGGTCATAGGTGTTCATCTCAGGGTGATACGGATCCTTCGGCGGCATTTTCAGCGGCTCGGGGTCCGGTGTGAAGCTGTATCCGTCACGGCTTCTTGCAATCCACAGTCTGTGTATATCATCAAGCCCGGTTGTGTCCATAACAAGTATGTATTCTCCGTTATGCTTTATTGCCCCCGGGTTGAAGGTATACAGCACCTCACGCGGCATTTTGTCCGGTGACATCACAGGGTTATTCTCATATTTTTTCAACAGTCTCATTCTGCTCATTCCTCCATATTAATCTGTCCTTTTTCAAATGCAATATTTTACCAGAACAGCGGTTCAAAATCCTTGCATTTGTAAATTGCCTCCGCAAAATAATAATCGGTGTAAATTATGTTCATATGCCTGTCGCTTTCATATGACCCGGTTGCGTGGCTGAATATGTAATCGGTGTCCTCCGACCAGTCAGCAAAGCTCCTCTCCATCGCCTTTAAAAGATTCATTGCCGCATTCACATACATTCTCTTTTCATGCTCGGGAACTGCCTTTGCAATTTCCAAAAGTCCGCACGCAGCACATGCCCCCGCGCTCGAATCATAAATCACAGGCTCGGCAGGCGAACGAAAATCACACTTGGGAAGCCAGTCATCACAAACACACGAAATGAAATAGTGCGCAACTCTTTTTGCCGTGTCAAGATATTCCTGCTTTCCCGTGTAAATGTAGCTGAGGACAAAGCCGTAGATTGCCCATGCTTGACCTCTCGACCATGAAGAACCCTTTTCATAGCCCTGTCCGCCCATGTCATCAAGTATCTCCCCCGTAAACGGGTCATGTATAACTATGTGCTTCACGCTTCCGTCAGGACGAATGTGGTTTTCCATTGTGTTGTCAGCATGTTTCATCGCAGCAAATTTGAAACGGGGATCCTCCGTCTCTCTTGACGCCCAATATAGCAGCGGCAGATTCATCATGCAGTCAATGATTGTCCAGCCGGCTTTTTGTGCCTTTGTTTCCCCGTGATTCCACGCCCTGATAAATTCACCGACAGCGTTATATCTTCCCATGAGAATGTCTGCTGCATATATCTGACGCAGCCTTGCCTGCTCGCTGCCCGTCAATTCAAGGTCGGCACCCGACGCAAGACGCCACATAAAACCGACATCATGGCTCAGAAGATCAGGTCTTGCAAGTGCTCTGTCCAAAAGCTCCTCGCCGCGCTCTGCCGTCTGTCTGTAGGTCTCCTTTCCCGTTCCCGAATACATCAGCCACATGAGTCCCGGCCAAAAGCCGTTTGTCCAGCAGCAAATGTTCTTCTCTGTCATATCATCATGAATACCGTCGGTGTTCCAGAACGGCAGCTTTTCCCTTGAACGCACCGACACCTTCTCAAGCTTTTTATCAAGCTTTTCCCACATTTCATCAATCCACTTTTTCTCGTTTTCCGTTATATAATTCATACTTAAAATTCCTTTCATTTAATTTAAACTACCTCATCTCTCCTCCGGACGCTCTGAACTGCGACGGTGTCATGCCGACATATTTTTTAAAGGTGTTTGAAAATGTTCGGCTCTGAAAAAATCCGCACTCCCTCGCAATATCATCAATCTTTATATAGGGCTGGCTGAGAAGCAGCTCCTTTGCCTTTTCAACGCGCAGCTGCGCAATGTATGCACTCAGCTTTATTCCTGCATTTTGTTTTATAATGTGTGCAAGATAAATTGAGGTGACTCCAATGCTGTCACTGACTGAGGCAACGCTTAAATTACAGTCATCATAATGCTTGTCGATATACTCTATCGCTTTGGTGAACACCTTGTCCTTTTTTTCGTTTTCAGATTTCATAATATCCATAACATACTTCCCGTATTGCTTTATAAACCTCTTTATCTTTTCAATATTGCCATACTCATGAAGCAAATCCAGCTGTTCAATCTTTTCATAAATCACCTGTTCCGCACGGCTGTCAATGAATCTCATGATTGTGTTCATGATTGAATAGAACATCCCGATTACCATGGCAGGGTGAGTGATTCCCATGTTTTCAAAGATTTCATCAATTATGCTGCCGAATCTTTTTTCATCGCGTTCGTTAATGCAGTTTAAAAGCAGACTCTCCATTTCGCTCGTAAAATTAAATGAGCGGCGGCGTTCCGTTTCAATATCGCCGCTGAAAACATGCTCCTCCATTCCGTAGAACTGTGCCAGGTCATGGGTTCTCACCGCACTCTCATACAGCCGTGGAATGCTTTCAGTGCCGACTCCCTGTTCGCTTGACGCGGAATCAAACACAATTCCCATTGTCTCCTCCGTCAGCTCCGCAAGCTCTGCAAACAATTCTCTCATATGCTGCTGCATATTATCCCCGTCATTAAAAGAGAATATGCAAATCAGCCTGTTATAGTCCTTTGCAGCCGAAAAATCCTCACCTTCAAAAAGATCATTCATTATGTTTTCAACAACGAAATATGCATTGGCAATTTCCGATTCCATCAAAACGCCTGTATTTTTCACGGAAATCACCGTCACGCAGAAATATTTCCCCGCAAACCTGATTCCGAACCGTTTCAGATTTTTCATTGCCGTTCCGTCGTCACCAAGCCCGTGAAGCAAATCCAAAAGGAATTTGTTTTTCATCTCTTTCTCGGTTGAGAAAATCTCATGCTCCATTTCCGACTGCTGCTTGAGATTTGCGGCAAGCTTTTTTCTGATTACTTCAAATTCGTTTTCACAGCTTTCACTGTCATAATCGACGTTTTCAAAATCACGCAAAATTTCCTTAATGCTCAGAAAGTTCCAGCTATACAGCTTATAAAACACAATTGCCATAAGCAAAACACAGACTACACTGACTATAACTCCCACAATCGTGTTTCTGTGTGCTGCCGAAAAAACAGACGCATTGTGATTCACATATACATATCTGTAGTTCATCACCTTTGATTTCACATATGAAACGCTGCATATTTTCCCGTTTATGCATTCCTTTATGTTTGAATACTCTTTTTCGGCTAAAACACGGCTGAGGCTTTCCGTATTCACTGAGCTGTCAGATGACAGATACAGCCGCTTCTTGCCGGTGAATATCAGAATTTTATCTCCCTCTGCGGTGAGATTGAGTCCGAACAATTCCTCCTCCGTAATTCCGATGCAAACAACATAAAGCGTTCTGCCGCCTTCAACCACGGGCATAAAAAATCTATACACCGTCTCCGCCTGACCGTCGGCACTCGTTTCCGTCCTTTTGACAACTCTCGGAACGTCTGTTCTGAACAAGCTCATTATCTCGTCCGAATCTTTTGATTCATCAAATGCAAAATCGTCCGCTTTGGCATAGCTGTCGGCACTCAAAACAACATTAAGCTTCGGATAATAAATGTTAAGCTCAATTTCTTTTGAAAAACTGTATCTCATCTCTCCCAGCTCACGCGCAAGCTGCATCAGGCTGTAGTTAGGATTCATGCCGTCCGGAATTCCGTATGCAACACCGCACAGGCTATCATTTTCACGGACAGTCTTATACGCTCTGTTTATTTCAATCAGATTTGTGTCGATTTTGCCGCTCAGTCCGTCAAGGAAGTATATATATTTCGACCTTGTTTCCTCATTCACCGCGCGGTTAACCGAATAAAGAATATATGCGTTTCCAAGAATCGGTATGACCAGCAGCAGGACATAAGCAATAAGCCAAAAAAATGCAACAGTTCTTTTTTTAGTGATGAAATGCTTCATAAAACCCCTCTGTCATTCTTACAGAAAATTTTTCTAAATCCGCTTCAAAAAGCTCTCAAGGCAATTTGCAATTTTCTCATGCCCAAGGTCGCTCGGGTGCAGACCGTCAGGACACAGCCGCGCCTTCAGAGATTCAATGCACGGCTGAATCCCGCTCACTGCATATAAATCGAGCACGGGTATTGAATAATATTCCGCCATTTCGCGTATTGCATACACATAATCCCTGAACACCCTTTTGCTGTTCGGATTTTGTTTCAGCTCCTCACGGCGGTGCAGAGGTGTCATGAACACAAGCTGTGCATTTGGATATTTTTCAATAAGCCCGCACATCAGCGTGCTGAGAGCACCGTAAAACGTGTTCGGTTCGGAATCTCCGAAAGTGCCGAACGGCGCATTTCCGTGACCGAAATCGTTCGTTCCGCCAAACACAACAACCGCATCGGCGTCATCGTCCATTTTCCCGAACCTTGCCGCAAACGATTCACCCCAGTTTCCCGGGTCTTCGCCGATATAATCGGCAATTCTTGTTCCGGCAATTCCAAAATTTCTTGCCGCTGCAAGACCGCAGCGTTCTTTGATTATATTCAGAAAAATCTTGTTTTCCGCACTTGTTCCAACGCCCTCTGTTATGCTGTCCCCCAAAAAGTTAATTTTCTTTCCCGACAAATTCATTTTCAGACTCCCCCGTCCTATCTCATTTCTTTCCGAAACACACCGTAAAAATCTGTTTGCCGCTCATGCGCATAAACGTTCTTTGGTTCAGCGTCACTCGGACCGACCGACAGCCAGTTTATATACTTTTTTTCGTTTAAATCAATCTCAGCCGCAGCATATGAAAAATCATCAATTGTCTGTGCCACAACCTCACCTCGCGGATTTATTATTTTGCTCGGATAAAGCTCCGGCACATAAGTGTTGCAAACACATGAAACCGCAACATAAACCCCGTTTTCCATTGCTCTTGCAACCATTCGGTGAGCTGCGTCACCTGCCGTTGACACAAGAATCAGCTCCGCGCCCTTCATGGCAAGAATCCGTGCAGGCTCGGGGAAATATCCGTCATAGCAAATCAGAATACCGATTTTTCCGATTTCTGTGTCAAACACGGCAAGATCATCTCCCGGAGTTATCCCCATTTCATACTCAAAAATCGTCAGATGAGTTTTTCGGTATCTTCCCGCGACTTCTCCGTTTCTGTCAAGCAAAAGTGCTGTGTTATAGCGTTTTCCGTCACATATCTCATGGAATGTGAACATCACAAAACAGCCATGTTCCTTTGCTTTCCGGCGCATCACCGTGCAATATGCACCGTCCTCGGTTTCAAATATTTCCGACTCACATTCGACAATTGCCGCCCTGTCATTCACCGTCTCCGCAAACAAAATCAAATCGGGCTTTTCCTTTGCCGCAGCGTCAATCAGTTTTCCGATACGTTCGGCATTTTCAGCAGGTGTATACTTTTTAAAATTAGCCTCGGCATATGAATCGATATATGTGGTTGCAACCTTGATTTTCCTTGGCACATCAGCCTCGACAGGTGTCAGACAAGGCTCATACCACGTGACTCTTCCGTCGCATTTCAAGCCCATTTCCACACGAACCAGTCTTCCTCCGCCGTGAATTTTTATTTTCTTTTCAAGAACTCCGCAGCAGCCGCGATCCGCATATTCTCTTTGAATGATTGTGCCTGCATCGTCCATGACACTCAGAATCACATAAACCGACTGAGGATTTTTGAGTCCGTCCGCCGCATATTTCACCGAAAAATCATAAAACGCGCCTTCTCTGACCCTTGTCATGTATTCCCATCTGTGAAGAGAACAAGCTGCCCCCTCCGCTTTTATTGAATGCGCACCCGTCCCTTCATCTGCACAAAACTCTGCCGAATCCTCAAACGGTGCAAATGCGCTCCGGTGTGCCTCCTCCAAAAGACCGCCGTCATGCTTTTCACGTGCAGTCCTCACAAAGCTTTCAAGAATTTCATCATCGGCAAGATTCATCTTCTGAAGCTCACTCCTCCATGCCGACTCCCATTCAAGGCTGACAAAGCCATGAAAATGCTTTACTTTAAGCAACCGCAAAACAGACTTAATCGGCAGACTTCCTTTTCCGAGAGCCGTGTAGAGATAGTCATGCCACAGCCCGTCCTCGCGGTCATATCCGTCCTTAATGTGAACATGCACAATATTCTCGCCGATATACTTCCACGTTTCCTCGATTGTCTCTCCGTCCTCAATCGGGTGTATAATATCCCATATAAAGCCGAGAGATGTGCTTCCGACCTCCTCATGTAATCCCGCCAGAACTTTTCCCGTCGCATATTCATTGTGAGTTTCAACGCAAACCAAAACCTTTTTGTCCGCGCCGTATTCACAAATTTCGCGCAAAGCCTTCACAATTCCGTCATGCGACAGCTCATCACGCATCTCATTTCTTTTTGCGGTAAAATTTCCAAGAAAAACGCGTATTCCGTCCGCACCGAGCAAAGCCGCCGAATCAATGCATTTTTTCGCCTCAGCAACCTGATTTTCATCAAACTTTTTGAGGCAAACCGACGTTCCGAGAATCGGAACGGAAATGTTGTTTTCCTTCAGTCTTTCCGCAAGAATGCAAAGCTGCTCCCTGCTGCTGAGGTTCAATATCTTTTCATTATCCATGCGGATCTCAATTCCGTCGAGTCCGTGCCTTCTGCAAAGCTCAATCACATCGTCCGCATTCTTTTCCATACACATAACCGTACTGAATGACAATTTCATACAGATTTTCCTTTCTCTGTCATAATCCAAGCTTTAACTCAAACCGTTTTCCTCTTGATTCAACAACAACATGGTTTCCTTCAACTGTAGTCTCGGGCAAATCGTCATTCTTTGCCGCAAGTCTTCCTGCCGCGCAGACAGCCGCAAATATGTATTCCCCTTTTCCGAGCGGCTGTTTTGTTCTGTATGCCGGATATGACGCAAGCGGTGCATAAAGATGATACCCTGCATGCGGATTTTCGATATATAATTCAACAGGCACCTCAGCCGCAACCTGAATCAGAGAAAACATATCGCGGTTTTCAACAACTGCACGTTTCTCATCGCACTCTGACGGTCGGTAATCGTCCCATCTTCCGAGTGCAAAGCTGCCCTCCGAAACAGTATATTCACGAGCAAGCCGCACCCTGTGAACTCTGACATGCGCATTCCCGAGCGGAAGAATCCATGTCTCAATCACGGTTTCGGGATCGTTGGCAAACGGCGTATGCGCAGAATGCAGAAATTCTCCGTCATATCCGAAATCCTCAATTCCAAGTCTGTGGGACATCATTGATTCATCAGGCGTTGAAAGACAGATCATGCTGTCTGCGGAAACAACGTCGGGGCTGCTGCATGCAAACCCTGTGCCGGAATTATATGCAAACTTAGTATACCAGTTTCTCATGTTTCCAAACCGATGTGTGTGTCTGTGCTCCTGATAGTATTGCGAGGTATTGTTATACATTGTCACAATGCCGTCATTCGCGGCAAAAACCATATTTATATTCTTATGTGACGGGCGAACCACATAGTCTCCCTGTTCCGACGGAAGCTTTGCGCCTTCGGTCTGCCAGAACGGGTGTTCTCCGTCCATAAGAAGTGCCAGAAATGTCTTGCAGCACCAGTATGCTCCGCCGTCAGATGTATATCCTTCAACAACGCAAGGCGATTTATAGAGATATCCCTCAGGTAGAACTCCGTCAGACTCATTCCGGCAGTTATTTTTGAAAAACTCAATGTTTTTCGCGGTTATCCGACCCGCAAGAGACGGATCAAAATCACAACCTGCCATAATTGCAACCGGAAAAAGGCTTGACGCCGCAAAACGGTAGCTCAGCGAACGTCCGAACGCCGCCTGCGCACCGTCACTGCCGAACCAGTGAGCATAAAAATCCAGAAACTCATTTGTCCGCTTTATATACGTCTCCTTGTGCTCACGATAATCCTCAAAGCTTTCATCGGCAATGAGCGTCCAAAGGAGCGGATACATATGAAGCGACCACGCCTCATAGTAATCAAATCTTCCGAAAACACCGTCCGAATACCAGCCGTCTCCCTCATAGAGTCCGTCAAGGAAGGAAAGCCCCTCTCTCAGCATTCTTTCGGTTTCCTCAAAGCAATATCCCAAGCGTTTCAGAACTGTCACCGTAAACAGCGGAAACCAATAGTGATTGTTCGGCCACGAATTGTTGAACGCGTCAAGTGCCATATTATAAAGCTCTTTTGCATACAAATCCTTTTCCGCCTTATTAAGAGGCTTCCAAAGCTGCTCCCTTGCAAAGAAAATACCGACCAGAAGTCCTGCAAATTCTGTTATGTTCTGATTTTCGTAAGCATACGCACCGAAATATTTCCGAAAACCGCTCCAGCCGCTCCCGTCCGCAGAAAAACCGCGGCTGAGAGTTTCTCTCATATACTCAAAAACCGTAATACGCCTTTCTCCGACATTCAGAAATATTTCTTCCCCCTGTGCCAGTATTGGAGCAATACCCCAGAACGGTCTGCAAAAGTTTTCCAAAAACGATGGAATAAATCCAACCTGATCCGCCTTTTCGGCATATATTCCGCGTTCCGCCCTCTCTGCGCAACGTTCCATAACAGGTACGCATATGTCAAGTGCATATTTTTTTACATCTTCTCTGTTAAACACCCTTCTGCCTCCTACATTTTTGTCATTCGTGCCGCAATTTCACGCGTTATTTCCAGTTCAAGCTTTCTGTCTCCGCCGAAGAATTTTCTCATCTGCTCAATCAGGCGCATTGTGATAATCGGGCGGCGGTCAATTGTCGGACCTGCCATATGCGGTATGCAATAAACATTTTCGAGTGTCCGCAGCGGGCTGTCAGCCGCAACAGGTTCTTTGTGAAACACATCGAGAACCGCACGGAAACGCCCCTTTTTAAATTCATCAATCAGTGCATCCTCATCAATAACGTCGCCGCGCGAGGTGTTCAGAAACAGGCAGCCGTCCTTGAGCATTTCAAAGTGCTCGCGTCTGATGAGTCCGCGGTTTTCAGCATTCAGTGCGGAATGCACCGAGACGATATCGCAGGTTGAAAAAATTTCTTCCAGACTCGCCGACTCGCAATTGTTTTTCTCGAGAAACCCGGGGTCTGCCTGATAATGCGAATATACCTTTATTTTCACGCGAAAGCTCTGCAAAAGCTCAATCAGCATTATTGAAATTGTTCCGAGACCGACAATTCCGACCGTTCGGTCCAAAAGACCCTCCCAGATGTCAGCCTCTGTTCTCCAGCCGCCTTCCCTCACGTTGTTCACATAGTCGGGAATCCTTCTGAGAGCTGTGAGCATATATGCCAGAGTTCCCTCAGCAACCGATTCGGCATAGAGACGGTTGCCGCTGAGTACGCATATTCCGCGGTCATAAGCCGAAGAGTCAACCAGGTTTCCGACAGTTCCGCCCGTATGCACAATGAGCTTCAGCTTTTTTGCTTTCTCCAGCACCGCCTCATCAAGCATGGGAGAACCCCAGCCCGTGATGACTGCATCAGCGTCGCACAACGCGGTCGTCAGTCCGTCAAAGTCAAGATTTTCACCTGTTTCATTATATTTAACCGAAAAACTTTTTTCAAGCTCTTCCCTGACATAGGGCGGCAGAAACGTATCCTTAACCGCCCCGTCGGGGATTGCAACAAATACTCTGTTCATGAATATAATATCCCCCCAAATCATCACTCAAAAACAATCAAATCATAAATTCGTCCGTATGACGCACGAAGGAACACTTTTTTCCCGACAGCAAGCTCAGACATATCAGTGAGTCTGTAGGTTTCGCGTTCGGGAGAGTAGCGGTATGCCGTCTGAAGATTGGCAAGCCCGAAAATGACCGTTCCGCTGCCATAGTTGACAACAACACGTTTTTCTGCCGCATTGACATATTTAACCGTACCCGAAATCATTGTCTTTGTGTTGTGAACTCCGTTAATCACCTTGTTGTCATAAGAGGAATCCGTCGGACGGTAAACAAGCTCCGCCTTGGTGATTCTGCCGCTCTGCTTCATCGTGAGCTTCACAACGTCACCCTTTTTAATGCCCGACGCCGACAAATCACATGAATTGTCCGCAAGCATTTCAACAGGCGTTCCCTGAACATAGACCTCAATCATTGCAAGCCTTTCGCCTTCCTTGTCCAGTCCGAAACCAAGCTCTGCCACGGGGAAGATTGTTTCAAGCTCTGCCGCAACCGACCCTCCGTAAATCACAGCCGCCGACGCCATTCCGCCCTCTGTCATATCATAAAAATACAAATTGCTGTATATCTTGTCACTCTCAAAATTTCCCGATGACGCAATGTATATTTCATTCATATCAATCGACTTGTCACCGAATGACCCCGGAACAACAAAAACAGGACTTGCTGCGCTTAAATATACCTCATGATTGAAGCTGTTTGTGCCGCTTCGGTATGTGAGCGAATCAGCCTTTTTTGACAGACGGAAATCTCCGTTTTCCCTTGCCGCATCGTCCTCGGAGCTGCCCCATTCAACCGTTTTTGCAGTTGTGAGCGCCGTCAGCTCGTTTTCCTTATTCACTCTGTAGGAAACAAGCTGCGGCTTGATTTCACCGCCCGAAAACAATTCCGCCTTTGAAAACAAATCCACGGCATTAACCCTTGACCCGTTATATGTCACGCGGCTGTCTGCCGAAAGCTCAACCCATCTGTCTTTTTCGGAATAGATTTTCACCTTCACTCTTCCGAAATCGTCATTTGACATTCTGTAAAGATACCCGTAAACCGAATAGTTTTCAATTGCCGCGTCAGCAATTTTCCCATTATATGCAATATAAAATGTTCCGTACATTCCGAGTCTGAGTGCAGACATTTCACCGACATATTCATAGACCGAATCACCGACCGTAATTTCATCGTCCTTGATTTTCATGATGCTGCCCTGAACAGAAGTTTCGGAAATATACGCTCTGACAAGAGCCGTCCCGACCTTTTCGGATTCGGCAACCGATATAACACTGCCGGTCTTGATTTCATCAAAGCCGACACGTCCGCCGTTCTTTTCAATGATGACATGTCTTTCATTTTCCTTTTCTTCAAGGACACACACATCACCGCTTTTTGAACCGTAGACCGTGCTGCACCGTGAATCTGCCGCATTGACTCTGATGTGCTTCAGTGAGGTTATCATAATACAATCATACACCCCGTTGTCATCATTGTCAATAAATTCAACATATCCGTCTGTGATTTTTGTTTGATCAATGTCCGAAAAACTCCTGAGCTTTCCGTTATACAAAAACGGAGCGGAGTTTACAAAACTTTTTTCAATTTTGCTTCCTTTTTCGTTTTCATATGAAACCGATTTTTCCAAAAGCTTGTCAATGTCGCCGAACTCAATCACAAATGTCTTTGTCTCGGGCGAATCCTGAATCAGAACCGTCTCGCGTGTTCCGTTGTTGTCGCGCCAATATATGTCTGCACGGTGTCCGATGAAATCATATGCACTCTCGTCTGCCGTATAAACCGCACCGTCCAGCGTGATTCTGCCATATCCGCAGCCTGACTTTGAATAGAGCGAGGTAATCGGGTTTGAATCCACAACTCCCTTGCTTACATTTATATCAAACGCCTGCTTTAAAAGCGTGTCACCTCTTTCATAAACAACAGAACCCCGGCTGTATATGCCCGATGTCTCCAGAACCTCAGTGAACAGCGCATTATGCAGAAGCTGAACCATTCCGCGCCCCGTGAGACAGCCGTCACTGCCGCTTTCAACACAGTCCGTCAGCTTCAGCCGTTTCACAATGAGCTTCATTGGCATTCTCTGAGTGACCCACTTTGAATAGCCGAGCAGGCTTGCTGTCATCTCTGCCGCCTCGGCAAGAGTGATTTTCTCATCGGGTCGGAATTTTGAAGTGTCTCCGATAATCCCCAAGCCATAGCAAAGCTGAATTGCGGAATAACAGTCTGAATCTGCCGTAACATCTGCATACGGAAGTGCAATGCTTTCTGTCTGCGGCATGTTTTCATCATAAAGTCCGCTCAGTGCCGCAAGCTTTTTGACAAACTCCGCACGGGTCACATATGTCGGCAAAACCTCCGCTTCCCGCGGTGACAGACCGAGAACCGCCAAAAGCTCAATTTTCAGGTCGAACTTATCATCGGCAGGCTCATCTGCAAACGACGGCACAAAAAGACTGCCGAACACAAGAGGGATAATCACGCCGAAAACAATCATCATTCTCTTAATCATGCTGTGTTTTTTTAATTGCATTTTCTCATCTCCCCCTTATTTCTTATCAAGAATATACGCAAGAACCTTCGCCGCCTCGGCACGGTTTGCAAAATTCTCAGGTCTGAACATACCGTTTTCATCTCCGCTCAGAACCCCCGATGCTTTCATCACAGAAACAGCCTCTTTCGCATAATCCGAAATTTCCGACTCGTCTGCAAAACCCGATTCCGTCTCGGTGTCGAGTGAAAATTCACACAGAACTGCCGCACGGTATATCATCATTGCCATTTCCTGTCTGGAAATCTCTTTTCCGATTCCGAACGTGCCGTCCTCATATCCGAGAACAATTCCGCGTTCATATGCCGATGAAATGAACGGGTAGTACCATTCATTCCTGTCCGCATCGGAAAATTCGCTCTTTGCAGTCAAGTCAATGAGACCAAATGCGCCGACAACAAGCTTGATGAACTCCTCACGTGTCACATTGTCCAATGGTCTGAACCGTCTGTCATCGGACGGCGAAATCACGCCCTTTTTATATAGTTTCAGAATTGAAGTTTCCGCCCAGTCAACCGACGCCAAATCAGAAAAAGGCTCCGAATTGCCGCTGCCGTCAGAAGTCGGCACAGATGTCGAGTCAGTCACCGCAGCACCGCTCGGAAAGCTTGTGCTGCCGCCGCCAAAGCTTCCGCCTCCGCCGCCACCGCCGCCGGAACCGCCTCCGTCTCCTGAAGGTGCTTTATAGTCCCCGACAACCGCGTCAAAAACGCTGCGGAAGCTGCCATTGCCTGCAAGCTTCACAAACGGCTTGTGTTCAAGCATTGCCGAGCAAAGCTGATTGCGGACGCCCTCTGCCAGTCCGTTATATTTTGCGGTCTGCAAGCACCCTGTCAAAAGTGCCGTGCCGTATTTTGAAATCACGCCGTCCAGCTTCAGCCAATCGGCTTGGTTCAGCTCCTCCATCATTTTCACGGAATACTGAAGCTTTTCAATGTACTGCTCATATGAATACGCACCGCCGCGTGTCAGCTGCTCCGAAACCACCTGCGCCGCATTTGAAAGCTGGGCCGCAAAAAGCCCCGTTCTCATTTCATCATCATGCTGAAGCAGCTTTGCCGCAATGCCCTCCGCGCTTCTTTCAGCGTCAAGCTCCAGAGCAATTCTTTTCATTGAACCCGTAGTCAGACAATACTGCACAATTTTTGTGCTGTCCGTCAGACCGCGTCCGTAAACCGTCAGAGTGTAGTCGCCGCTCCTCTCGTCATCTCTTGGCTTGAAGGAATATTCAAAGCTTCCGTCCGCTTTCGGCGTAATCTGATTGAGGTTGCTGAGACCGCCTTCGGGATTTTCCGCACGGAATGTCACACCGCCCGCTTGTGAAACGCAGCCTTCACCCTTCACGGTTATGACGCCGAGATTCACCTCAGCTTCAAGAGTCAGGTGTTTCTGCGGAATCCTTGCTGCATATTGCTCCATGACAGCAGCAAATTTTTCCCTGAACACTGAGATTCTCAAATATGGCGCATAAGCCAGCACCTCACCTGCTGCCGCTTGCTTGTCACTCAGCTTCAGTATGCCGAACGTTGCAAGAGCCTCACTCTGATTTGAAATCGTTTCGCCCGATGCCGAAATCCACGCAGCAAAGGTTGAAGCTGTGCTTGCGTTCAAGGCTGCCAGTGCTTCTCTTCCTTGCAGAATAACTGCCGTAATTTCATCGAATGCAGTGTATCCGCTCTGCGGTTTCTGCTCAAAAAGCACAATTGCCGCATTTGAAAGCTCATCCTCCGAAACAGAAGAAAGACGCATCGCGTCCCTCCATGTCTCAAGCACGGAAAGCATTTCATCAGAGCTTTGTGCCCCGTTCACAGCACGCACAACATCAAGCTTTGTCTGTTCCCCAAGATATGTCGCACTTCCGGTTGCCGCCGTCCGTGCACCTCTGTCACGAACAAAAACCGTATATACCCCAAATGAGCTGTCCGCACCCATTCCGACAGACAGTGAAAAGCTTCCGTCATCGGCTGCTTCAATCTGATTGAGATAGCAAGTGCTGCCGTCGGGATTTTCAATCCTGACAGAAACCGTGCCGAAGGTGCTGCGGCAGCCGTCTCCCGTAATGAGAAGTGAATCACCGACAACACTGAGTTCAACTTTCAGCTCACGTGTTTCGGCAAAACACGGAGCGGTCTGACACAGCACTGCCGCCGACAGCACAGCCGCTAAAAATCTTTTAATTTTCATTTTCTGTACCTCGCATTTCTGTCAGAATTAAATTTCACCGCTTGCACCGTAGGAATACATCCCCGTTTCACTGTCCCAGATGAACGCACGAATATAGCAGTTTGAATATGAATCTGCCGAAACCTCAGCAAAAATGGTTTCTGTTTCATTTGCTCCGATTCCGCCGCTCACGCTTCCTGATTCGATTTTCTTCATTTCATTTGTTGTTTTGTCATAAACACCGACAAAAATTATCGGTGAAACAGTGCTGTCCGTGATGTTCTTCACACGGGCAGAAACTCTGACCGTACCCGACGCGGGCGGCTGTGTGATTGCCGTTTCTCCGTTTTCGCCAACAAGGCTGAATTCATAGCCGTCAAATTCAAGCTCCGCAATTCCCGTTTCAAACGTGACCGCGGTCGCAGGAATTGCACTGCCGTCATTCATCTCAGCACCCTCCGAAATTTCAACCGTTATCTCATCCTTGTCTGCAAATACATTGTTAAAAATGACATAAAGCTTATCAAACTCCTGCTGCACCGTGTAATCCACACCCTCCGACAGAGACGCTCCGTTCCTTGTCACCGTAACCAATGATGAATAATAGTCCTTTCCAAATTTGAACTCACGGTTTGCCGTAAACGTCAATGACTTTGTTTGTGTGCTGATGTCCGTTGAACCATTCACAATACTTGGTGTGATTTTCAAGTTTTCCGAGGTGTCAAATGCCTTTGGGTCGGTTTTTGAAAGCCAAAAACTGTCAACATACAAAAGCGATTCAGTGCTCAATCCTTTGATTCCGTTACTGGCAGCTCTGATTGAAAAAAACACTTTATCATCTGCACTTGCCGTGTGACCTGCTCCCGGTCTTGAAAACCCGGGTATTGTCAGGTCTGCAATAGAAACTGAAACAAGCTTCCATCCTGTCCAGTTAATCTCACCAATTGCCTTATAGTAATTATTTCCGTTATTTGTTCCTGAGCCGGTGCCGTCAATGCCTCTGTCCGCAATATTGAACTGTATCTTCTGAGGCGTCACGGTATCGGAATAAACCCATGCATTCATGTATTTATATTCAATCAACTGCCCCAAAGTTATGTTATCAAGAACAGGTGTCTGAAGATATGTGTTATGTGCTGTGTATGTTCCGTCTGAACCTTGCGGTTCGACATACATCTTATCCCATTTTAGCGAATTTTCTTTCCCGACTCTGGTTTTCTCATCAGAATAGTCATCATTCGACCACCTGTAATTAAAACTCGGTGCTTTGCCCATCCACTGTCGGGATGCTGTGAGATCCAAACCGGCAGAGCCGTTTGAAAAATCTGCAATTATAAACGCATCTGACGTGTCCGCAAATACCGTGGGTACACAGCGGACCGAAAGGAATGTGATTATTGCAATTGCCGTACAAAATATTCGTTTCATCAATTCACTTCTCCTTCTTGTGCTTTTTAACTTGCATCTCGCGTGGAACAATCAATTTAATTGCTCCACGCAAAACCATTTGTATATAATTTACCTATTTCAACTCACCGAATGCCGTAAACGGAACATAATTATCCATGCTCCAGACATATGCTCTTGCAAACATTCCGTTGGCCAGGGTGACATCATCGGCTGACGCCGTCACATTCACCTTGTCCCCTGCCGCAATTGTATATTCCTCACCGATTGACGCATTCACCAACCTCTTATTTGCGTCATAAACTGCAACAAGCATTTTCACAGTTTTGGGAGCCGCAGAACTGTTAATCAGCAACACTCTTGCCGTCAGCTTGCCAGTGCTTTCCGAAATGCTGTTTACAACACGGTTGTTGATTGAGAAGCCGTAATCCGCAGCCCCCTCCGTCTTGAATCTAAGTGCGCCTGCGTTTGCTTTTCTGCTGTCGTTCATTGTCAGCTCATTCCACGAGATTGCATATTCCGCATTCACATCAAGGCTGCCGTTGAAAACAATATAGCCCCTGTCACCTTCCGTCTGAACATAATAACCGCTCGCCGAAACGTCTGTACCGTTTTTCTTGACGGTAAATGCAGTTTTATAGTTTCCGACATTTTCGGTTGCAAAACGGACACCGTTGTCTGTTGTGATTGAAATAATGTTCTCAGTCACGT
>CAKSIW010000054.1 GCA_934463175.1 uncultured Clostridia bacterium
AAAAAATTCCTCCTATGATATTATTTATATTCTATCATAGAAGGAATCAAATTTACAGACTTTTTTTCACACTCTCAATTTGAATTAAAAAATGGACGATTGCACCAGCAATCGTCCATTTTTAAACTCTTATATTATTTGCCGGTCATTTTTGCAACCTCAGCTGCAAAATCATCAACCTTTTTCTCTAAGCCTTCGCCCTTTTCAAGACGAGCAAACTTTACGATTTCAATGTCAGTGCCGATTTCAGCTGCAACATTCTTGAGGAACTTTGCAACAGTGAGGTCACCGTCCTTAATATAAGGCTGTTCAACAAGGCAAACTTCTTTATAGAACTTCTGAATGCGTCCTGCAACCATTTTGTCAACAATTGCTTCGGGCTTGCCCTCGTTCAGAGCCTGAACTCTGAGGATTTCCTTTTCTTTTTCGAGAACGTCTGAGGGAACCTCATCGCTCTTCACATATTTCGGCATAACTGCTGCAATCTGCATTGCAACGTCTTTCGCAGCTGCCTTGAATGCAGGAGCTTCAGCCTTTGACTCATCGCCGAGCTTGAAGTTAACAAGAACGCCGATTCTGCCGCCGCCATGAACATATGCTTCATTGACACCTTCATAGCGTTCAAAACGACGAAGATTCATGTTTTCGCCGATTGTTGCAATTTTCTCGGTGAGAGCCTCGCCAACTGTCTGAGAATCGTTGAGCTTTGTGTTTTTGAGAGCCTCAACATCAGCAGGATTTGTTTTTGCGATGCACTCTGCAACGCTATATACAAAATTCTGGAAATCAGCGTTTTTAGCAACAAAATCTGTTTCGGTGTTTATCTCAACAACAACACCGACGTTTCCGAATACGGCAGAAGTAACCAAACCTTCCGCAGCAATTCTGCCGGCTTTTTTTGCAGCAGTTGCAAGACCTTTTTCTCTGAGGAATTCAACAGCCTTGTCCATATCGCCGTCTGTTTCCGTCAGTGCCTTTTTGCAATCCATCATGCCGCAGTTTGTCATCTCTCTGAGAGTTTTAACATCTTGTGCAGTAAATGCCATTTTATATTCACTCACTTTCTGAAATTCAAAATTATTCTTCAATCATATCCAAAGAAACTTCTTCGGAAGCCTCAGCAGATTCTGCTTCGGTGTCACCTGTAAGCTCTTCGCCCTGTTTTCCTTCAAGAATTGCGTTGCCGATTGTTGAAACAATAAGCTTAACCGCACGGATAGCGTCATCGTTTCCGGGAATCGGATAGTCAGCCTCTTCGGGATCGCAGTTCGTGTCAACAATTGCAATTACCGGAATGCCGAGCTTGTGTGCTTCTGCAATTGCATTCTTCTCTTTTCTCGGGTCAACAACAAAGAGAGCGGAGGGAATGTTTTTCATTTCCTTTATGCCGCCGAGGAACTTTTCAAGACGCTCTTCCTCAAGGTTAAGCTTGAGAACTTCCTTCTTGGGGAGAAGCTCCATTGTTCCGTCCTCTTTCATTTTTTTGAGCTGATAGAGTCTGTCAATTCTTTTCTTAATTGTCTTGAAGTTTGTCAGCATACCGCCGAGCCATCTTGCATTAACATAGTACATGCCTGTTCTTTCAGCTTCCTCGCGGATTGCGTCCTGAGCCTGCTTCTTTGTGCCGACAAAGAGAACGGTGCCGCCTTCTGCTGCAATGTCACGTACGAAATAGTATGCTTCTTCAATCTTCTTAACTGTTTTCTGAAGATCGATAATGTAGATACCGTTTCTTTCCGTAAAAATGTACTCCGCCATTTTAGGATTCCAACGGCGTGTCTGATGTCCGAAATGAACACCTGCTTCAAGCAATTGCTTCATCTGAATTACTCCCATGATTTTACACCTCCAAAAGTTTTACACCTCCACCGCGGTCAGTCTGAAGCAGGGAACTGTTTCATGGGTTGCGTGCAGCACGCCCCTGTCAGTCGCGCGATGTGCGTATTTTTATATTGTGAATGCGCCAAAACACACATTCAACTTTCGTATTATAGCATATATGGGCTTTTTTGTCAAGCATTTCCGCAAAAAAAGAACGCCTTTTTACAAGACGTTCTTTGAGGTTTACAATATGCTTTGCAGAAACTGTTTTGTCCTCGGATTTTTCGGATTGGTGAAGATTTCGTCAGGCGAGCCTTCTTCTGCAATTTTGCCGTCATACATGAATATAACTCTGTCCGCAACCTCACGCGCAAAGCCCATTTCATGGGTTACGACAAGCATTGTCATTCCGTCTGAGGCAAGCTGCTTCATAACGGAAAGAACCTCACCGACCATTTCGGGGTCAAGTGCTGAGGTCGGCTCGTCAAAAAGCATAACTTCAGGATTCATACAAAGGGCGCGTACAATGGCGACACGCTGTTTCTGTCCGCCCGAAAGCTGCGACGGATATGCTGAAGCACGATCCTTGAGACCTACTCTGTCAAGAAGTGCAAGAGCCTGTTCTTCGGCTTCACTGCGGCTTTTTTTCAAAAGCTTTATCGGTGCGAGTGTCAGGTTTTCAAGAATTGTCATATGCGGAAACAGATTAAAGTGCTGAAAAACCATGCCCATTCTGCGGCGATGAAGGTTTATATTCGTTTTTGCATCGGTCAGCTCTTTGCCTTCAAAAGTGATTGTGCCGGAGGTCGGGTGTTCGAGAAGGTTGAGAGAGCGGAGGAAGGTGGATTTTCCGCTTCCTGAAGGACCTATGACGACAACAACCTCACCTTTTGTCACAGCAGCCGAAACCCCGTCAAGAGCTTTAATCTTATCTCCGTTATAGTATTTACAGAGGTTTTCTGTTTTGATTATATAATTATCGCTCACTCTTGCGCAGCCTCCTTTCAAGAATACTTACAAGCTTGGTGAAGAACATCACCAGTATGAGATAGATTACCGCAACCGCAATAAGGGGCATGAATGCCGAATATGTCGCCGCACGTATAATGTTACCGCCCATTGTCAGATCTCGGATTGTGACATATCCGGCAACAGACGTTTCCTTCAGAAGAACGATAAATTCGTTTGCGAGTGCGGGAAGAATGTTTTTAAATGCCTGGGGAATTATTATATACCACATTGTGCGCTTATAGTCAAAGCCAAGACTTCTGCCTGCCTCAAACTGTCCTTCGTCAATGGACATAATGCCCGAACGGACAATTTCCGCAACATATGCACCCGAATTTATTCCAAAAGCAATAATCGCAACAACAAGGCTGTTTCGGGAGGTTGCAAAAATTATGTAATACATAATCATGAGCTGAACGACCACAGGAGTTCCGCGGATTACGGTCAGATAGATTTTGCATATGGCATTGCAAAGCCAAAGAAGCTTTTTGCTGATGCCGTTTCGCATTTCGGAATATGTTTTGTCATAGCTTGCTCTGACAACGGCAACAATTACGCCGAGAGCAACGCCGATCAGAACGGAAAAAAGAGTTATAACCAGGGTATTTTTGAGTCCTGAGGTTATAAACTTCCATCTGGAATCGGTTATAAAGTTCAATATGAAGTCAGCCTTTAAACCGGCAAACCATGTGTTTAAATTGGCAAACCATGTGTTCATTAATGTTCAGCCACCTTTCCGTGAAAGCCCGCAACACCAAAACAGGGGCGGAATTTCTCCGCCCCTGTTTTTTGTCGGATTTATTTGTTATTGTTTGCTTCAACATATGCCTTTGCAGGCTCGTTGTCGATGATAACACAGTCAACCTTGCCTGTTACAAGTGCCTGAACCGCTTCGTTGCCGCTCGCATACTTCATAACACGTTCAGCACCGAAATCATCTTCTGCATAAATATCACCTGTCGTACCCTTCTGAGTTCCGATCAGATATTTTGCACCGTCAGCGGAAAGGTCATCAACTGTCTTGATTTTGCTTCCCTCGGGAACGATGACTGACTGGATTCCGGTTGCATATGAATCTGAGAAGTTTATGCTTTTGAGTCTGTCCTCTGTGACTGTCATGCCTGCCATACCCATGTCGGATTTGCCTGACTGAACAGATGTTATGATTGCGTCAAAGTCCATGTCGTCAATAACAAGCTTCATGTCAAGCTTGTCTGCGATTGCCGCAGCCATTTCAGCGTCAATGCCGACAATTTTGTCGCCTTCGTAGTATTCATAAGGCGGGAACTGTGCATTTGTTGCCATGTGAAGCTCGGCTTTGCCTTCTGCGTTCTCCTGGAATTTGAGGTCGTTTTCAGTGCCTGAAATATACTTGTCAACAATTTTCTTTGCAGTGCCGTCCTTTGTGAGCTCTGACAAAGCTGTGTTAATTTTCTCAAGCAGCTCTGTGTTTTCTTTTGCAACGCAGACTGCATAGTCTTCAACCGCATATTCTGTGTCCAATATGGTGAGCTTTGTCTTTTTTGCGCCGCAGCCCATGAGTGCAGCTGCAAGCATTACTGCTGCGAGTGCAAGTGTGATTATCTTTTTCATTTTTAACTTCCTCCCAAACGGTTTATTCATATTATGTGAATATTCTAAACCATTTTTACGCATTTGTCAAGTGTTTTTTGCATAAATATTACATAAAAGTTGCATAAAAATACAATAAAGTGTATAAAGAATAAAAAAACACCGCGGATACCGTGAAAGAGAAGATGTATCCGCGGATATTTTTAACTGAATCGGTTAAGCTTAACGGCTTAGTACATTCCGCCGCCGCCACCTGCCATTGCAGCAGCCGCAGCAGCGTCAGCTGCCGGATCGGGTTTGTTTGCAACAACGCTTTCTGTTGTGAGAACCATTGAAGCAACGCTTGCCGCATTCTGGAGTGCCGAACGTGTAACCTTTGTCGGGTCAACAATACCGTTTTTCAGCATATCCATATATTCATTTGTGAGAGCGTTGTAACCAACACCGATTTCACTTGTCTTTATTTTGTTGACAATTACAGAACCTTCAAGACCTGCGTTGAACGCAATCTGACGAACCGGCTCTTCGAGTGCGCGGAGGACAATGCCTGCACCGGTTTTCTCGTCGCCTTCCAAAGTGTTCATGAGAGCTTCAACAGCCGGAATTGCATTAATGAATGCAGTACCGCCGCCGGCAACAATGCCTTCTTCAACAGCCGCACGTGTTGCAGCCAGCGCATCTTCAATTCTGAGCTTTTTCTCTTTCATTTCAACCTCGGTTGCAGCACCGACTTTGATTACGGCAACACCGCCTGAGAGCTTTGCCAGTCTTTCCTGAAGCTTTTCCTTGTCAAACTCTGAGGTTGTGTCCTCAATCTGGTTTCTGATCTGGTTCACGCGGTTTTTGATTTCATCGGGATTGCCTGCACCGTCAACGATAATCGTGTTTTCCTTCTGAACCTTAACCTGACGTGCACGACCGAGCTGGTCAATTGTTGTCTCCTTGAGGTCGAGTCCGAGTTCGTCCGAAATTACCGTTCCGCCTGTGAGGATTGCAATGTCTTCGAGCATAGCTTTTCTTCTGTCACCAAAGCCCGGAGCTTTTACGCCGACACAGGTGAATGTTCCGCGGAGCTTGTTGACAATCAGGGTCGAAAGTGCTTCGCCTTCAATGTCCTCAGCAATTATAAGAAGCTTCTTGCCCTGCTGAACAATCTGTTCGAGAAGCGGCAGAATTTCCTGAATGTTTGAAATCTTCTTGTCTGTTATGAGAATGTATGCATCGTCAATAACAGCTTCCATCTTATCGGTATCTGTCACCATGTACGGTGTGATATAGCCTCTGTCAAACTGCATACCTTCAACAACCTCTGAATATGTCTCAGCTGTTTTTGATTCCTCAACGGTGATAACGCCGTCGCTTGTAACCTTTTCCATAGCGTCTGCAATAAGCTCGCCGATCACATCGTCTGCTGCCGAAACTGCGGCAACTCTTGCAATGTCGTCACGGCCGCTGATTTTTTTGCTGTTCTTGATAACCTCGGCAACAGCCGCGTCAACAGCGGAGGAGATACCCTTGCGGACAATCATCGGATTTGCGCCCGCAGTAACGTTTTTCAAGCCCTCGCGAACTAATGCCTGAGCAAGCAGTGTTGCGGTTGTTGTTCCGTCACCTGCAATGTCGTTTGTTTTGGTTGCAACTTCTTTCACAAGCTGTGCACCCATGTTTTCAAACGGGTCTTCAAGCTCAACCTCTTTTGCGATTGTCACGCCGTCGTTTGTAATCAGCGGTGCGCCGTATTTTTTGTCAAGAACAACATTTCTTCCCTTGGGACCCAATGTAACCTTAACTGTGTTTGCCAATTGATTAACGCCCTTTTCCAGAGCATGTCTTGCTTCTTCGCCGAATAAAATCTGCTTTGCCATTTTTATGACCTCCTTAAAATTCTGAAATTAGTCTTCAATTTTTGCCAGAACATCGCTCTGACGGAGAATTGTATATTCCTGACCGTCCAGCTTAACTTCCGTTCCTGCATATTTGCTCATCAAAACCTTGTCGCCGACACAAAGCTCCATTTTGATTTCCTTGCCGTCAACAACACTGCCGGGACCGACTGCAACAACCTCTGCAACCTGCGGCTTTTCCTTGGCTGAGCCTGTCAGGATTATTCCGCTTTTTGTGGTTTCCTCGGCTTCCACCATCTTGATAACTACTCTGTCTGCCAATGGCTTGATATTCATTTGAAATGCCTCCTTGAAATATATGAAAATATAATTTATTTATTTGTGTGTTAGCACTCTGGTTCATTGAGTGCTAACATTGTTTATAATACAAAAAAAAAAGCTATAAATCAAATTTGATTTAGGTCGGTTACAGTTGATTATAGCTTATTATCTCAGAATATATACCTATTTCTTCAAAAAACTGTTATTTTTGTATAATTGTGCATACCGAATATGCGGAAATTCCCTCTTTTCTGCCTTCAAAGCCGAGTTTTTCGGTTGTTGTTGCCTTTATGCTCACGGCTGAGATGTCAATTTCGAGAGAGCTGCTGATTTTTTTACGCATTTCCTCAATATATGGTGCAAGCTTAGGCACTTGTGCGGCGATGGTTGAGTCAATATTGTTGACCTTAAAACCGGCATTGCTTAAAATATCGGCTGTTTTTTTCAGCAGAACAAGGCTGTTTATATCCTTAAATTCCGAATCGGTGTCGGGAAAGTGTTTGCCGATGTCGCCGAGAGCCGCTGCGCCGAGGAGGGAATCCATAATTGCATGTGTGAGAACATCTGCGTCTGAGTGACCGAGCAGACCTTCGGAGTGCGGAATCTCAACTCCGCCGAGAACAAGCCGTCTGTTTGCGGCAAACGCATGAACATCATATCCAAAACCAATACGCATTTTGATTTATCCTTTCGCCTCGCTGAGAAAACGGCAGATTGCCTCTGCAATAGGTATATCCTCAGCGGTTGTAATTTTTATATTTGTATATTCTCCGTCAATAATCCTGACCGATATGCCCGCGGCTTCGGCAACCGAGCAGTCGTCTGTGCCTTCAAAGCCGATTTCGGCGGCGTGAGAGTAGGCGTTCTTCAAAAGCTCCGTTTTAAAAACCTGAGGGGTCTGAACAAGACGCAGCGAGCTCCGGTCGGGAGTGTTAATGACATTTCCGCCTTTATCAACGGTTTTCACGGTGTCCTTTACGGGGACGCCGAGAGCCGCAGCACCTGAAGCTTCGGCGGCAGCGACAGCCGCACAAATTCTTTCGGGGGAAACAAACGGACGTGCGCCGTCGTGTACTGCGGTGATTTCACATTTTGAATGTTCAAGACCGCGGCACACCGATTCACCGCGCGTTTTTCCGCCGGGGACAATGTTTGTGACCTTGGTTATGCCAAACTCGCGGACAATATCACCAATGGTCAGAATTTCATCATGCTTTGCGGCAATTATTATTTCGTCAACAAGCTCTGCTTTCTGAAAGGCGGTGAGGGTGTGCGCGATAACAGGCATTCCGTCAATGAGCAGAAACTGCTTGTTGACGGCAGCTCCCATGCGTGTCCCGCTTCCTGCGGCAACAATAACCGCGGCGGCACGGGTGCGTTTCTTTTTTGGGGTCATAACGATTTCCTCCGTTAACTGCATTTGCTACATATTAGTATATTATTTTAAAACCTGATTTATAACTTCCCTGACAGATCGGAACGGACACACTTCAATCTTATCAAACTTTTTCAGTTTTTTCATATTTACAGCCGGTATAATACAGCGTTTAAAGCCAAGCTTTTCACATTCGGCAATGCGTGCTTCCGGAAAGCTGCACGCGCGAAGCTCACCGGTGAGTCCAACCTCGCCGATTGCAACCGTTTCACTGTCGATTGCGGCATTGTTAAAGCTGGACGCGAGAGCGAGAATGATTCCGAGATCCGCGGCAGGCTCCGATATGCGCAGACCGCCGACAATGTTCACATATGCATCATAGGTTGAAATCCGCAGTCCGCCGCGTTTTTCCAGAACCGCCATAAGCATGAGAGCACGGCTGAGGTCGGGACCGCTTGTCATTCGGCGCGGATTCCCGAAGCTGCTCGGTGAAACGAGAGCCTGTATTTCCGCAAGCACGGGGCGCGTGCCTTCCATTGTGCAGATTATGCATGACCCCGGAGCGTTATCGGGTCTGCCTGCAAGCAGTGCCATGGACGGATTAGGAACCTCCTCCAAGCCGTTTCCGTTCATCTCAAAAATGCCGATTTCGTTTGTTGAACCGAAACGGTTTTTAACGGCACGCAGAATTCGGTATGACTGGTGCCGTTCACCTTCAAAATACAGAACACAGTCCACAATGTGTTCCAGAATTTTCGGACCTGCAAGAGAGCCTTCCTTTGTGACATGACCGACAAGAAAGACGGAGATTGAATTTTCCTTTGCGATTTTCATCAGAACCGCTGCTGTGTCGCGTATTTGCGCAACGTTTCCGGGGGTTGACTGTATCTCGGGATTATACATTGTCTGAACCGAGTCAACGATGAGAATGTCGGGATTTTCACGGAAAACACAGTTAACTATGTATCCCATATTCGTTTCGGAATATACCTTCAGGTTTTCCGTTGTGATTCCGAGACGGTCGGCGCGCAGCTTGATTTGCCGCTGCGACTCCTCGCCCGAAACATAAAGAATTTTCTTTGATTTTCCCAGAAATTCACATATTTGCAGAAGAAGGGTGGATTTTCCGATTCCGGGGTCTCCGCCGACAAGAACAAGAGAGCCTTTGACAAGACCTCCGCCGAGAACACGGTCAAGCTCCGAAAGACCCGTTGATGTGCGTGCTTCATCGGTCGAGTCAATTTCGCCGATTTGTTTTGGAACGGAATCCGAGACTGACGGCGCAGACATGACGGAGGCGCGGCTTTTGGGTGTTGCAGGCTGAATGATTTCCTCAACCATTGTGTTCCATGAGCCGCAGTGTGTGCATTTTCCCATCCATTTTGGTGACTGCGCACCGCATTCCGAGCATACATATACGCTTTTTGCTTTCATATTTGTGTTACCTCTGCTGATTTAAAATAGATTTTTTCGCTGCTGTCAGCGTGTTTTTCATGAGCATGGAAATTGTCATCGGACCGACACCGCCCGGAACGGGGGTAATTGCGCCTGCCGTCTTTTCAACCTCGGCAAAGTCAACATCGCCGACCAGACGTCCGTCCTCAAGTCGGTTCATGCCAACATCAATCACAATCGCGCCCGGCTTGACCATGTCTGCCGTTATGAAGCCTGCGCGTCCGACTGCGGCAACCAAAATATCCGCATTCCGAGTTATTTCCTTTATATTGTGTGTTTTTGAGTGACATATTGTGACGGTGCCGTTTTTGTGCAGCAAAAGCATACCCATAGGCTTTCCGACTATATTGCTTCTGCCGACAACGACGCAGTTTTTCCCTTCAATGCTGACATCGCTTTCGGCAATAAGCTCCATTATTCCGGCAGGTGTGCACGGCACAAAGTCATAGTCGCCAATCATTATTTTACCGACATTTACGGGGTGAAATGCGTCAACGTCCTTTTCGGGAAGAATCGTGTTTATGACCGCTTTTTCGTCAAGGTGACGGGGAAGGGGAAGCTGCACAAGGATTCCGTGAACCGAACGGTCTTGATTGAGCTTTTTGACAAGTGCAACGAGCTCGTCCTGTGTCGTTTCGGCAGGAAGTGCATATTTCTCGGAATGCATTCCAAGCTCTGCACACATCGCCTCTTTTCTTCCGACATATACCTTAGATGCAGGGTCATCTCCCACGATTACCACGGCAAGACCCGGAACGGTTCCCTGTGCTTTGAGGTCGCTGACCTCTTGTTTCAGTTGTTCTTTTATCCTTGCGGAGACTTCCTTTCCGCTGAGAATTTTTGCCATTTGCATAATCTCCTTTCGGTGGTTTAATTAAACAGTCCCGTCCGTATCCGACCAGGTCAAGCCGTCCTGCGCGTTTGAGCGCTTCAAGGACAAGACTGTGGTTTTCGGGGCGGCTGTATTGAAGCAGCGCACGCTGCATTTGTTTTTCGTGATAGTTTTTAGGAACATATACCGGTTTCATTGTTCTCGGGTCAATGCCCGTATAATACATACAGGTTGAAAGACTGCCCGGTGTGGGATAAAAATCCTGAACCTGTTCGGGGCTGATGTGCTTTCGGTGCAGATATTCCGCAAGGCGGACTGCATCGCGCAGGGTGCTGCCGGGGTGTGATGACATAAGGTATGGCACGGCATATTGCTCTTTGCCGAGACGGCGGTTTATTGCATTGAATTTTTCAAGAAACCGTTCGTATACCTTGTGTTTTGGCTTCCCCATATATGACAGAACATTGTCTGATATATGCTCGGGGGCGGTGCGCAGCTGTCCGCTTATGTGATATTTGCAAAGCTCCTCAAAAAAGCTTTCGTCACGGTCGGCTATGAGATAGTCAAAACGGATTCCCGAGCGAATAAACACCTTCTTGATTCCGTCAAGCTTCCGCAGTTTTCGCAGCAATTCAAGGTAATCGAGGTGTGAAACCTCAAGGTTTTTGCACGGCTCGGGGAAAAGGCACATTTTGTTTTTGCATGTGCCTGCCGAAAGCTGTTTTTTGCAGGAGGGCTGCCTGAAATTTGCCGTCGGACCTCCGACGTCGTGTATATATCCTTTGAAATTCGGTTTTTTTGTGAGCTTTTCAGCCTCGCGGATAATTGATTCGTGGCTGCGTGAGGTGACGGTGCGCCCCTGGTGAAAGGTGAGTGCACAGAAAGTACACGAGCCGAAACAGCCGCGGCATGAGGTTATGCTGAATTCAACCTCGGAAATTGCGGGAACGCCGCCGAATTTTTCATATGACGGGTGATATGTTCCCTCATAAGGAAGCTCATATATGTCGTCAAGCTCCGCGCTTGTCAGAGGTGGAGACGGAGGCAGCTGGACAATGCATTTGTCGCTGTTGTCAGCCTGAACAACCGCTTTTCCGCGAATCGGGTCCTGCTGTTCATATTGCAGCTTTGCGGCTTGTGCATATTTAAGCTTGTCTGAGGACACCTCATCAAACGAATGAACCGATATGCAGCCGTCGGGGAGCTGTCCGCCGCTGTTTTCGATGTATACCGTGCCGCACACATGCTTGATTTGATTTACGGGAACACCGCAGTTTAAAAGCTCAGCAATTTCAACAATTTGATGTTCACCCATGCCGTATATGAGCAAATCGGCACCGCTGTCAATTAAAATGCTGCGGCGCACCTTGTCCGACCAATAATCATAGTGTGCAAAACGGCGGAGACTTGCCTCGATTCCGCCGATTATAATCGGAATCTTTTTGCCGAATGCTTCGCGTATTTTATTGCAGTACACAATTGTTGCCCTGTCGGGGCGCATTCCGCTTTTTCCGCCGGGGGAATACATGTCCCTTGAACGGACTTTTTTTGCGGCGGTATATCGGTTCACCATCGGGTCGATATTACCCGAAGAAACCAGAAAGCCGAGTCTCGGCTCGCCCAGAGCTTTGAATGCCTCACAGCTCCTGAAATCGGGCTGGGAGATGATGCCGACGGTGTAGCCGCAGTGTTCGAGAAGCCTTGATATGATTGCATGACCGAAGCTGGAGTGGTCAACATAGGCGTCTCCGATGACATATATAAAATCAAGGCGGTCTATGCCGCGCTCTTTCATATCCTGCTTTGATATCGGAAGAAACATAAATTTTAAAATCCTCGCAATAGTATTTAATGATAATATAATACCACGAAAAATTATTTTTTTCAACATGTTTTTTGTACAAAAATTAACTTGACGGAGCATTTATAAAGTTGTATAATAAGGAAAAAATAAGAGTTATGAAAAGGAGAGGGTGCGAATGAAGGCAATTGTAACCGTTATGGGAGTTGACCGGAGCGGAATAATTGCAAAGGTCAGCGGTTGTCTCTACAGCAACGGTGTTAATATTCTGGATATAAATCAGACGATTATGCAGAATATATTCACAATGGTTATGCTCGTTGATTTGGAAAATGCTGAGGGAAGCATAGGAAGTATACAAAAAGAGCTTGAAGCGGTCGGTCATGAAATCGGCGTTGACATCAGACTGCAAAACGAGGAGATTTTCAACTCCATGCACCGAATATAGCATTTTTGGAGGATATATGATTAATACAGGAGAAATTATTGAAACAATCAAAATGATTGATGATGAACATCTTGACATCAGAACGGTCACGATGGGAATTTCGCTGCTGGACTGCATTGACGGGAGCGCGGCTGCGGCATGTGACAAAATCTATGATAAAATTACGCGCTGTGCGGAAAAGCTGGTCAGCACGGGTGAGGACATCAGCCGTCAGTACGGAATTCCAATCATCAACAAAAGAATATCGGTCACGCCGATTGCACTTGTTGCCGGAGCGAGTGACGCGAAGGATTATTTGTGCTTTGCAAAGACACTTGACCGTGCGGCTGCGGAGACGGGAGTGAATTTCATCGGCGGATTTTCCGCACTTGTTGCAAAAGGATTTTCAAAGGGTGACAAAATCCTGATTGAATCAATTCCCGAGGCTCTTGCCGAGACCGAAAGGGTTTGTTCGTCGGTCGGAGTTGCAAGCACAAAGGCGGGAATTAATATGGACGCCGTGAAAATGATGGGCGAGATTATTAAGAAAACCGCACACATAACGGCTGACAATGATTCATTCGGCTGTGCGAAGCTTGTTGTTTTTGCGAACCCTGTTGAGGATAATCCTTTCATGGCGGGTGCGTTTCACGGAGTCAGCGAGGGCGACTGCGTGATTAATGTCGGTGTCAGCGGACCCGGTGTTGTGAAGTCGGCTCTTGAAAAGGTGAAGGGGGCGGATTTCGGGACTGTTGCAAACACCATTAAAAAGACGGCATTTAAGATTACCAGAATGGGTCAGCTTGTGGCACAGGAGGCATCAAGAAGGCTCAATGTTCCGTTTGGAATTGTTGATTTGTCTCTTGCTCCGACACCCGAGATCGGAGACAGCGTTGCATATATTCTGGAGGAAATGGGACTGGAGAGGTGCGGCACGCACGGAACAACCGCGGCTCTTGCACTTTTGAACGACGCTGTGAAAAAAGGCGGCGTCATGGCTTCAAGCTATGTCGGCGGTCTGAGCGGTGCGTTCATACCTGTGAGCGAGGATGCAGGCATGATTGCGGCTGCGGAATGCGGTGCGCTTTCGCTTGAAAAGCTTGAGGCGATGACTTGCGTATGCTCTGTCGGGCTTGATATGATTGCAATTCCGGGCGACACGTCTGCGTCAACGGTGTCGGCAATTATTGCGGACGAAATGGCTATCGGAGTTATAAATCAAAAAACAACGGCAGTCAGAATTATACCGGTTGAGGGTAAAAAGGTCGGTGATACGGTTGAATTCGGCGGATTGCTCGGATATGCACCCGTTATGCCCGTGCATAATTATTCATCGGAAGAGTTTATCGGCAGAGGCGGACGGATACCTGCACCGATTCACAGCCTGAAAAACTGACAGCAAACAGAAAGGCGGGGATTTTACAATGGATATAATTAAGGCTATACTCGATATTGAGGAAAAAGCTCAGAAGATTGTAGGAACGCTTGATGAAATGAAGGGTGAAAATGAGAAGGACATTGCGGCGGAGACCGAACGCATGTCAGAGGAAATGAGAAAATCAGCCGAAGAAAAGATTGAAAAGGCAAAGCAGAGTGCCGATGATGAGAAAAAGCGCATAATGTCGGACACGGAAGCGGAAATCCGCAGCAAGCGCGAAAAGCTTGAAAAGCTTTTTGGGGATAACCGTGAAAGATGGGTCAGAGAGATAACCGAGGCTGTCGAAAAGGATGATAGCTTATGATTGGCAGTGTAATCAGAAATTCTTCAATTAATACAAAAATGCACGCAAAAATGCGCGGAACACTAACGGAGCACGATTATGAAAGACTGACGGAGATGAAATCCGTTCCAGAGGTTGCTGAGTTTTTGAAGAATGAAACGAGATTCGGTTCGGTTTTCGGAGACATAAGCGTTGAAAGCATACACCGCGGTCAGCTTGAGGGCTGTCTGCGCAGACTGATTATGCAGGATTTGCAGTCGTTTCTTGCGTTCACGGGAACTTCCGCAAAGTTTTTTCTGAGCCTGTTTGCAATGCGGGAGGAAATCTCGTATATAAAGCTTCTGCTGAGACTGCTTCATTCGGGAGACCGTGATGAGCACGGTGCGGCGTTGAGACTGGAGGGTGAATTTTACAATAACATTGATTTCACGGCTCTTGCAAATGCCGAAAGTATTGACAGCTTCATCGAAATGCTTAAGCCGACGGTTTACGGAAAGGCACTGATTGGCTTCCGCGGAAATACGGAAAGACAAAATCTCTTTGAAATTGAGCTTGCGCTTGACAGCTTTTACAGAAGACTTGTCGGCAGCTATATGGCAAAATATCTTCCGAAACCGGAGGCGGAGACGGTTTCAAAGACCTTTGACGCCGAATGTGAGCTTGCGGATATTATGTTTATTATTCGTGCCAAGACATACTATAAGCTTGACTCTGAAATGATTTATCCGCATATCAGCATAAAGAACGGCGGACCCGGAAAAAACGAACTGACGGCAATGATTGAGGCTGTAGATGATGCGGCTCTCAAAGAGGCGGTTCGTGCAACAAAATACGGCGAGCTTTTTGAGGGAACGGAAATCGGTGCGGAAAGCAGAATTGAGCGGTATATTCTGAAGCTTCACCGAAAGATGTTCCGGCGGAATCCATATTCGATTGAGGCGATTCTTTATTATATAAAGCTTAAGGAAACCGAAATCAAAAATATAATTATGATTACGGAAGGAATAAGATACGGGCTTGAACCCGAAAAAATAAAAGGGTATCTGATACCGCAAAATTAGCCCGAAAACATTCGGACGGAAAGGCAATGACGATATATGATTTTAAAAATGAAACTGGTCAGCATGTTCGGAAACCGCGAATGTATGGACGAAGCAATCGAAAAGTGTCTGATGAACACGGAAGCCGAGTTTGAAAATCCGCTTTCGATGTTCAAGGGCGCGTCGGGTTTTGTTCCGCACACAGAGCCGAATCCGTATGATGCTGTGATGAAAAGCTTTACCGGTGTGTTTGATTATGTCGGCTTGGACTACAGCGGCGTAAAGCGGCACAGAGGAACATTCTCACCTGATGAGCTGAGCCGTTATATTGAGCGGTTTGACGAACAGGTGCATTCTCTCAGGGACAGTCTTGCGGCACTTGAAGCGGAAAGACGGCGTCTTGAGGAGATAAAAAGCACGCTTGCACCGATTGTGGGCGTTGATGTTCATATTGACGATTTGACGAGGCTCAAATTTATGAAGTTCAGATTCGGGCGTCTCCCGATGGACAGTTATTCAAAGCTCGGAACATATCTCGGCAATCTTCCGGTGTATTTCACGGCGGTCAAGACTGACAAAAACTATGCGTGGGGGTTTTATTTTGTTCCCGGTGAGAGTGCGCACCATGTTGATCACGTCATGGCGACGCTGTATTTTGAAAGAATATATATTGAAGGAGAAAATGCCGGAACACCGGGAGAAATTGTTGAAAAGACGGAACGCAGACTTGCGGACATTGCGGCAGAGACGGAAGAGCTTAACCGCAAAATGAACAGTATTATAAAAATCCAGAGAGTTGATTTGCTGGAGGCATATGCCTGCGTGAAGTTCTATTATGATTTGAACAACATAAAAAAATATGCGGCATACACAAAGAACCGTTTCTATCTGACCTTTTGGACGGACGGCAGAGATGTGAAACAGCTCCAGAAAGAGACTGAGAAAATTGACTCACTGAAAATTGCGGTTGAAGAAGCAGATGCGGTTCACAACGTTCAGACTCCGACCAAGCTGCACAATTTTGCAATTTTCAGACCGTTTGAGGAGTTTGTGAAGATGTACGGAGTTCCGAGGTATAATGAGATTGACCCGACGCCGTTTCTTGCGGTGATATATTCTCTGCTGTTCGGAATGATGTTCGGAGATGTCGGACACGGTTTATGTCTGCTTGCGGCAGGAATATTGCTGTCGCTGCTCAAAAAGGGAGGATTTCTTGCAAAAATTGCAATTCCGCTCGGTGTGACATCAACCTTCTTCGGCTTCATGTACGGAACATTTTTCGGATTTGAGGGAAACGAGGCAATTATAAAGCCGCTGTGGTTCACACCGATGGAACAGATGAACAGAATTTTGATTACGACTGTTGTCATGGGCGTCGGAATTTTGCTTGTCTGCATGTTCTTTAACATTGCGAACGGAATAAAGCAGAACGATAAACAGAAAATTTTCTTTTCGCAAAACGGAATTGCGGGGATTCTTTTCTATGTACTTGTGCTTTATGCGGGTGTTTCGGCTTTTATGGGAAGCGCGCGTCCGATGACGGCAATCGGAATCGGAATTGCGGTTTCGCTTGTGCTGATTTTCATGCAGGAGCCTCTTGCACATCTTGCGGAGGGCAGAAAGGAATGGATGCCGAAGGACAAGGGCGGATTCTTTGTTCAGTCGTTTTTTGAGCTTTTTGAAATTCTGCTCAGCTTTGTGACAAACACAATGTCCTTTGTCCGTGTCGGCGCATTTGCGCTTAACCATGCGGGCATGATGTCGGTTGTGCTGATGTTCATGAAATCAATGTCGGGCACAGGCTCGGTGACTGTTGCGATTCTCGGAAATCTGCTTGTTATGGGTCTTGAAGGGCTGATTGTCGGAATACAGGTGCTCAGACTCGGATTTTATGAGATGTTCAGCAGGTTCTATGACGGTGACGGACGTGAGTTTAAATCAATAAATAATTAATTTTTGGAGGTATAATTTTATGAAAACTTTAATTTCTTTTGTAATAGCAACTCTTGCAATAGCAATGCCGCTTGTGGCACATTTCGGTTTCAGAATGCGCAGCGGCGCGGTGAAATCCGTTCTCGGAATCAATATGTTTTCGTTTTTCGGACTTCTTGCGCTGTTCACAATTCTCATGTGGACAGGAAATACAGGTGTTTTTGCGGCAGGTGAAACCGCGGCTGTCAGCACTGACGGGATGAAGTTCCTTGCAGCTGCTCTCTCAACAGGTCTTGCTTGTATCGGTTCGGGTATTGCGGTTGCTGCGGCATCGTCTGCGGCTCTCGGTGCGATTTCTGAGGATCCGAACATTATGGGTAAGTCGCTCATATTTGTTGCGCTTGCCGAAGGTATTGCTCTTTACGGACTGCTGATTTCTTTCATGATAATTGGTTAAGACCGCATTTGGGTGAATACTATGAGATTCTTTTTGATTAGTGATAACATTGACACAAAAACAGGTATGCGTCTGGCAGGTGTTGACGGTGTTGTTGTTCATGAAAGAGATGAGCTTAAAAAGGCGTTTGATTCGGCACTTGCAGACAAGGATATTGCTGTTGTTCTGATTTCGGAAAAGCTGGTCAGACTTGCGCCCGACTACATCGAGGAGCAAAAAATAAACAATAGGCTGCCGCTCATTGTGGAGCTTCCCGACAGGCACGGCTCTGACAGACCTGACGATTACATTTTAAATTATGTCAGAGACGCAATCGGAGTGAAGCTATAGGAACAGCAGGTATATCGGAAAGGAAGTTTGATTTATGTCACAGGATTCGTTGGTCAGGTTTTCCGACGCAATTATAACCGATGCGGAGGAAAAACGCAGAGATTACATTGAAAAGCTCAGAGAAAATAAAAAAGCGGCACTTGATGCAAAAAAAGCAGAGCTGAAGCGTGAATATGACGAATATGTCCGCGGCGAATGCACAAAGCACAATGCTGAGGCAGGTCTTGAGGCGTCGCGGCATCGCAACGGCTTGCGGCGCGAGTTGATTCTGAAGCGCAACGCAATGTTTGATGAAATATTTTCCGAAGTGACGGAGAATATTGTAAAATATGCGGAGAGTGCGGAGTATATCGAGAAAACAAAGAAAATGCTCAAAGAGGCAATGAAAGGCTTTCCGCGCGGAAAAACCGTGTGTGTTGCGCGGGAGTGTGACATTCCGAAGCTGCGCGAGGCAGCAGCCGATGCTGAATTTGAGTCTGCGGACAGCGGATTCTTGGGCGGTTTCTCTCTCCGAAATGATGAGATGAAGCTGTTTTTGGACTGCACGCTGAACACTCGCATAGAGAAACAAAAGAAGCTGTTCGTCGGCAACAGCGGTCTAATTATAGAATAGGGGGCGTAAAAATTGGGAAACACGGCAGTTATATACGGAATAAACGGACCTGTTGTCACGGTTAAGAACGCTCCCGAGCTTAAAATGATGGAGAAGGTTTTTGTCGGCTGCGAGAGACTTGTCGGCGAGGTCATTGCAATACACGGTGAAGACACCGTGATTCAGGTTTATGAGGAAACGTCCGGACTGAAGGTCGGAGAGCCTGTTGAAACAAGCGGTCAGCCGATGTCTGTTGCATTGGGACCGGGGCTTATCGGAAATATTTTTGACGGTATTGAAAGACCTCTGAAAAAAATTGAGGATATGTCAGGTGCGTTTATCTCACGCGGTCTTCAGCCCGATGCGGTTGATACTGAAAAAAAATGGAACGTGAAAATCACCGCAAAAGCAGGCGATGAGGTTGCCGGCGGTTCTGTTATTGCAGAGATTGAGGAAACATCTCTGATTGTCAATAAGGTTATGATTCCGCCGAATACGGAAGGAAAAATTGCGGAGATTGTCGCAGACGGTGAATACTCATGCAGTGATGTCATTGCAAGGGTTGAATGTGCGGACGGAACAATAACCGATATAAAGCCGGTTCAGGTCTGGCCGATCAGAAAGCCGCGTCCGTACGGAAAGCGCGGAGCGGTCAGCAGACCGCTTGTTACGGGGCAAAGAGTGATTGATGTTTTGTTTCCGCTTGCAAAGGGCGGCACGGCGGCGATTCCGGGAGGCTTCGGAACGGGCAAAACCATGACACAGCACCAGCTTGCAAAATGGTCTGACGCCGAGATAATAATTTACATCGGCTGCGGTGAGCGCGGAAACGAAATGACACAGGTTTTGGAAGAGTTCACGGGGCTGATTGACCCGAAATCAAATCAGCCGCTGATGAACAGAACACTGCTCATTGCAAACACTTCAAACATGCCTGTTGCGGCGAGAGAAGCCTCAATATACACAGGCATCACAATTGCGGAATACTACCGTGACATGGGGTATCAT
>CAKSIW010000055.1 GCA_934463175.1 uncultured Clostridia bacterium
TCAGCTATCCTGCCCACTAAAAACCGATATTTTGTCATAGAAAAATCTAATTTACAGAAAAAATCTCACACGCCCAATTGAGCAAACAGAAGTTATTTTAGGGGCGGTTTAGGGTTAGGGTAAAGATACTTTTCAATTGTTGATTCTCTAACTCTGCCCGAATTAACATCCTCGAGGGTATCTCGTGCTGCGTCTTCACCAAACATGTCAAAAATTTTGCTGAAATTGATTAAATCCATTTTGTTTTTAGCCATTTGTTTTTCCTCCATTATTAAACAGCGATTCCTCTGCCTCACGATGCCACAGCATTGCGGCATCTGAAACATCATAAACTGCATACTTTTCCGTGCAAAGGTTTAACACGCCCGCATAACGGATTGTGTTTGACACAGCGGGATTCAATCTTCGCCAAACAGTAGAACAGGCAAATGACATCTTTTCTTCGTCATAATCCAGTGCTACTCCCATTGCCTTCATTACAGATGCAATCCACGCAATGCCTGCCACACGCTTTCTTGTCTTACCGTTGCCGTTTATCGTATAAAACGGTTCAAGGTCATAATATTCATACGCTGCTTTTTTATAAAGTGAATAATAACCGTCGCTGCGTGATGAAATCAGTTTTCTTGTCACCATACTCCTAACAGCATATGTTCCTCTGTTAAGTGCATTTTTTGCAAAAGGCTTGTCTGAACTCCATCCGTCTGTAACCATGCACATAGTACGCATATCCGCAACAGGGTAACGTACCAAAAATTCCGATAATAATTCTTCTCTTAAGCTTATCGCCATAAAAATCCTCCTCTATGCTGGCAACACCTCCTCGAAAATCCCCATAAACTCCTTTGAACAGCTTGTGCGAAAGTCAACGCTCACAAGAAAGTCAATCAAGCCTTCCTTTGAAATGTAATATTTTTTGCCGACCATTACTGCCTTAAGCCTACCTGAATTGATATATCTCAAAACAAGTCTTCGGTCTCTTTCAAGAATTTTTCCGATTTCCTCAGTTCCCAAAATATCGGGCTTATCAGCAAGGAGTTTTTCGTAATGCTTTCTCATTGTCTGAATATATTGGGGTGAGTTATCAAGTGCCGCCGCTGAATGTCTTTTCCTTCGCTTTGAAAACAGCCCCTTAGGGAGAGCGGGTCTGTACGCCAGATATTTTGCAACATCCATCAGCTCTATTGTGTATTTTCTTGTCTTTTTGCCGCTGTCCCTGCACGGGACAATTTTGTTTTCAAGTAAATAACTTGCGTGTCTTTTACTGATATGACAAATCCTTCTCATTTGCTCCATACTGACCTGTTCGGGATAATTTTGCCTTAATTCTCTAAAAATATTTTTTACTGCCATATTCATCATCCTTTCAAATTCAGACACCAAGCGGACAAGACGAAAGAAACAGGCATCAAAAAGTTCTCTCCAAAGTTCTCTCCAAAATGCAAAAAAGGTATGCTTTTGGTAAAATTGGGGGTACAAATTAAAAAGTCGCTTTGTTAAAGCAAAAAAGCCGTAAAAGTCCAATTGTTATGGGCTTTTACAGCTTCCGTATTTTCTGTTATATTCCTTTCATTTCCCGCATTATCCCAACTGACCGGATAACTCGAAATCAGTTTGTCGGTGATACCGGCACGTGGGTTCGAATCCCACCCCGTCCGCCAAAAAGCGTGATGATTTTACTGTCATCACGCTTTTTCTTAGCCATTATTAAATTATTTCCATAAACTTTCAGTTTCGTTATATGTGTTTAACCACTCTTCATCAAGTATGTTTTGAACATATTTATATCTCATTTCGGGTTTCTTAATCAGCGTCCACTTAAGTTGAGCAATACTATATTTAGCAAATGCAATCCATTGTGGATAGTTTATAGCAAGCAGATTTTCTGAAACATAAACTTTTCCTGTATTAATTGCCGTTGCTGCTGTATGCGCTAAAAATAGTTCTGTTCCTAATTTAGGATATTTTTGTCTATTAGCAGTAAAGGCAACGCTATCTTTTAATGAATGTCCTTCTTTTTTCTTTTTATATTTCAAGACAATATAGTTATGTATTGCGGAGGAATGTTATTACACAACCAAACAATATCGTTGCCTTTATAAAACAGCACTCCGTTCTTATAGGCTTCTTTTGCATTGATCCGAAGAATAATCGGATTTGAATCGCGTCGTTTTCCAACAAGCTGTGCTGTTTCAATGTCTGCTGACAGGTGAACAAATTGTCTTGACATTGGCAACAGACCATCAGACAGAATTTTGTCAATGGCTTTATGCGATGTTCCGTGAAATAATGTTTCGGGCGGTTCGCATAGTTCTTTTTTAATTATGTGAGGTGTTGAATGACCGTATAACGCTCGGATTTTATCACCCGATATTTCGTGACGTTTCTTGTCAGATGTTTTTATAATATGTTCCAAGTCGGCTCTTTTGATTTCGTCAGAATAATTACCTGTTTCGTTTAATGCAAACAACAACTGTGAAATCGGAACATATCCTTGTTCGTCAAGCTCTAACTCATATTCCCAGGGAGCGTGGCGAAGTGCATACGATATTTCTTTGCTTAATTCTGTGTAGTTCATTCCTCCATTTCCTTCCTTCTGTTGTTTGTATTTGTCCACTTCCGCAATGATTTTCGGATCGCTTTTGACCATGTAGTACGGTTCATTCATAAGATCTACATATCCTTGGTTTTGAAAAGCAGATAAAATAATATCATCGATGATATCTGTGGAATTGTCGTGGACATGAGTTGATTCGCCGGCTTTCCAATATAAATACCCGGCTAATTGATATATGTTTGGGATATGCAATTCGTGCCAACCATAATAAAGCATATACGCACCTGCTTTCCTTTGATACCTCCATTATACAAAAATGAGTGTCCTTAAATACGGACACTCATTTATAAATTTCCGCTATTTCTTCAGCAAGATGCCGCATTTTCTCGGCAACATAGCCGGGAGAGATAATTTTTGCACGTTTTCCGAAGCTCATAATCCATGACAGGAAATGCGGACTGACTGCAACCTTAACGCGGCATATGAAGTGTTCATCATCTTTTTTGACAATCGGAAGGTCTGTGCCGAATCTGTCAAACACCACACCGACAAGCTCGTTTGAAAATTCAACGGATACATCGGTTTCTTCGCCGCTGAACATTTGAAACATTGCCTTTGAATAGCTTGACAAATCAAACGGCTTTTCCGAAAGAACCCTGTCGGCGTCGGTGAGCTTAATCGTCTCCATTTTGTCAACGCGGTAATGTGTGTAGCTGTCATATTTTTCCTTATATGTAATGAGATAATAGTTTTCGTCGTCCCATGTAAGCGCAACAGGCGATTCGGTGTATAGTCCGCCGTCCTTGCGATATACCTTTTTCTTGTCTGTATCAAGACTGAAATATTTAAAGGTTATTTGCTTATTTGCTGTGATGGCCTCGTGGATTTTATCAACGTTATAATAAATCTGTTCGTTGACCGTTTTCACGCGGTTGGTGATGAACACCTGTCTCTGAAGCTTTTTTGCGTTTGCGCGGCTGGTGAGCTTCTCAATCTTTGAAATAAGCTCCATGCTCTTTTTATGGGTTATGAACTTTGACGACTGAACGCTGTCAACCAGCAGCTTTAGTTCGGGAAGCTCAAAATCGCGGCTTGCGATGTAATAGTTGGTTGTGCGTGTCTTATTTGAGCAGATGTCAAGCCCGAACAGCCGCAGATATTCAAGGTCGTCATAGACGCTTTTGCGCTCGGCGGAAATACCAAGCCTTGAAAGCTCGGCGATCATTTCGGGAACGGTGATTGTGTGCTCCTCATCGGTCTGCTCCAGCAGTATTTTTGCAAGATACATCATTTTAAGCTTCTGGCGTGATTGCTTCATTTTGCACCTCCATTTTAACCTGATCCGTTGACGGGAAGCTCTGCATTTCATCATTTGTCATTTTCATCTTTTCTCCAATATTGTTTATTCTTAATCATAGCCCTCAAACCCGTCCGGAGCGGTTGAGTTTTTCGCAAATTACTTTTCCAGACTGATCCTTCCCGATGTTCTTTTGGACATAACCGTGTTCACAAAGGAATCCTTGCTGACAGCCGCAAAATAGCCGCTGTATTTATCGTCATAGTTTTCAGCAATGAGATCCAGCGTCTCCCTGAGCTGAAGCATAACTGCAAATTCGTGCTTGCACGCGCCGCTGCAAAAGCAGGAGCATTTGAGGTTTGAGATTTCTCCGCTGCGGAAGTCAAACTCAATTTCATAGTATTTGCTGCCCTCCGCAATTGCATGACCCCGTGTGCCGTCCAGCTCGGCATAGACAATTCTGTTTTCAACATAATAATCATGACCACGGTCTGCCGTGTCGGGAGAAATTTTCATCTTTGACAAGTCATCAAGAGGAAAGCGGCTCGAACCGTCATTGCAGCAAACAAAATCCTCGCCGTTCTCGGGAGCTTTGAACCACGTGAGAACCTTTGAATATGGAATTGCATTTCTGTCAAAGCTGACAATGTGCGTGCCTGCAAGGTAAAAATCGCCTGTGACATTGGTGTCAGCCACGGCAACGACCCTTTTGTAGTCGGAAAGCTTAATCTTAAAGGAGTGATTAACCTCCGTGACCTGTCCGCGGTATCCCTCAAGCTTGCCCTCAACATAAACAAAATCGCCGACCTTCAAGTCAAAGCTGTCGTTATAATATGCCCAGCCTGTGCCTCTGTGAGGGAAATATATCCGAACAACCGACTTCTTTGGCTGAACCTCGCTGCGGTGAATCGGTGCAGGGACCTCTCTCTCGGCTTTTCTTGTGATGAACCCGATTGGATTTTTCTTCATAATATTTTAACCTCCCAAAAAGCTTGCTTGTTTTCTTTAAACTCATTTTAGCAAAATGAGTGGGTGTTAAAAAGGACAGTGCTTAATTTAATTATAGCATATTATGAAAGCTGCTGCAAGATGATACGCGTTATAATCCGGCAGCTGATTTATAGTAGTTTCCGAAGTCGGCAAGTGCGTCAATAATCGGCAGCATTTCGCGCCCGAGGTCTGTTAAACCGTATTCCACCCTCGGCGGCAGCTCGTGATAGTCATGCCGATATGCGAGACCGTCATCAATCATCTGACGCAGGCTGTCGGTCAGCACCTTTTGAGATATTCCCTCCAGGTCACGCTGAAGCTCGTTAAATCTCCACGGACGCATTCTCAGATTCCGAATGATCAGCAGCTTCCATTTTCCGCCGATTAACGCGACTGCCGAAGCCACGGGGCAGGCAGGCAATTCATTTTTTGTTTTCATGACTTCATTTCTCCTTGCAGATATATTTTATTATATGCACATATTATACCACACATTTTAAAATTTGTATACAGTTATAAAAAAGTGCGTACTTGTTTTTATATGCACATGGTGGTAGACTGTAGTCAGGCAAAGGATATTGCCGAAAAATTCAGGAGGTGTGCATAATGAAAAATTATACCAAAACAAACATAGGCAGTGAAGGACGGGCGGAGCTTCATGAAAAGCTTGCTCTGACGGGGGCGGAAATCAGCATTAATCATCTTCCGTCAGGCGCAAATGTTCCCTTTGTTCACTCCCACAAAAACAATGAGGAAATCTATGGAATACTTTCGGGCAGGGGACATGTCACGATTGACGGTGAGGATATTGAGCTTGCGGCAGGCGATTGGCTGAGAATCGCCCCCGCGGCAAAACGGCAGTTCTTTGCAGCGGCGGATTCCGAAATCTCCTTTGTCTGCATACAGGTGAAGGAAAATTCGCTTGGCGGCTTCACCGCAGATGACGCTGTGGTATATTAAACCTCAGACAGCAAAAAGACGGTGCCGTAATGCAGAAAAAGGAGAGAAAATCACAGATTACAGTGACCGCAAATGCTGCGGCTCGGTTTGGCTGAGGCAGAAATTGATTCCTTTTTCTGCGTTCCGAATATTACGCCAAAAAAACAAAGGCTGTTTAAAAAGTCGGTTTGACTTTTTAAACAGCCCTTTTTCACATAGCGTGCCGGGATTTATTTCTCCGTGTTCTCAATAAATCTTTCCACAATTGCTGCGGTTTCCGCGCGCGTTGCGTTGTCCTGCGGATTGAGCGTGGTTTCGGTCTTGCCCTTCATCAGTCCGCTGCCGACAGCATACTGCACGGAAGCGACTGCATATTCCGAAATGTCTCCGAAGTCCGCATATGAGAGAATGTTTGTGTTTTCTCCGACAGACACATCAGCATTCTTATATTTTGTATAGCGATGCATAATTGCCGCAATCTGCTCACGTGTTATGTTCCTGTCGGGTGCAAATTCCGTGTCGGAATAGCCCTTGATGATTCCGTTCTTGTGTCCCCATGCAACTGCCTTTGCGTAATATGCACCGTCTGCAACATCAGCAAATATGGCTGATGAGGAAACTGCCTTTTCGCCGTCTGCGCGGTAAAGCACCGTCACGAACATTCCTCTTGTCACAAGACCGTTCGGTGCAAACTCATTATCCGAAATGCCGCGGAACAGTCCGTTTTCAACTGCATATCTGACATTATCAAAGAACCAGTCAGACGCCTTCACATCGGAGAACGGATTTTTCCAGGTGTCATCATCTGTCTTTGTGCCGTTGTCGTCCTTTGTATCGTCCTTTGTGTCGTCCTTTGTGTCGTCCTTGCTGTCCTTGTCCTCAGTCCACTTTGCATAGAGCGTGAAGCCGTTTGTCACCTGTGTTTTCGGGTCATATTCCTTTGTCAGCTTCTTGTCGGTATACCAGCCGTCAAAGACATATCCATCCTTTGTCGGGTCGGCAGGCATACTCAGAACACTGCCCTTAACAACCGAGCGAGTTGAGACGCGGCTGCCGCCGTTTGTTTCAAACGAAACCGAAAGACGTGCAGTGCCTGACGGGCTTCCTGTCTGAGGATATGTGACTGTCACAGTGTTCGAGTCGGCAGCGTTTGTGATCTGATCCGCACCGTCTGCTGTGTAGCTGTTTGCCGCAATTCCTGCTGTCGTGTGGTTTGCGTCGGTTGTGATTACGACCATTGCGGTATATATCGTTCTGGAAGCGAATCCGCCTGTAACCGCGGGCGACCATGTGACTGCTGCCGTATATCCGTCTCCCGTAACCTCCGTCTGCGGAACAGCGTTGCGGACAGGAGCGGTGAGGTCAATTGCCGCACTGATTGTCTTTGGTGCAACCGTAAAGCTTACGGCAGGGCTGACAATTCCTTCATAGTTCTCAGCTTCCTCAACGGTTGCCTTAACCCAGTATGTTCCTGCGTTTGTCGGAACGGTTTCTGTGTATGTTCCGTTTTCAGCGTCGGAATATGTGAACACGCATTCGCCGTATTTTGCCTCGGCATTCGGAGCGTTTGCAGTGTCACCGTATGTCCAGCCTGTGATTGAAAGCGGTGTGGTGAACTCGTTTGTCTCTTTGCCTGTTTTGGGATATACAAATTCCACGAAACTCGAGCCGGCAAGATTTATAACCCTATCTGCACCGACTGCCGTGTAGCCGTCTTCCGCAATGCCTTCTGTTGTGTGGTTTGCGTCGGGTGTGATTGAGACCTTTGCGACATAAACAGTGTTTGCCGCAAAGCTGCCCGAAATCGAAGGATCCCATGTAACTGTTGCCGTATATCCGTCGCCTGTGATTGATGTCTGCGGTGATTCATAGCGGACAGGAGCGGTCAGGTTAATTGCTGCATTGATTGTCTTTCTCGCAATTGTAAAGCTTATTTTGTCTTCAAGCCCTGTGTAGGTTTCCGTTTCCGCAACTGTTGCCTTAACCCAGTATGTTCCTGCGTTTGTCGGAACGGTTTCTGTGTATGTTCCGTTTTCAGCGTCGGAATATGTGAACACGCATGTTCCGTATTCTGCCATGGCAGTCGGAGTGTTTGCAGTGTCACCGTATGTCCAGCCTGTGATTGAAAGCGGTGTGGTGAATGAGTTCAAGTTCTTTTCTGTTGCAGGATATTTGATTGTCACTGTTTTCGAGTTTGCCTCATTTGTGACTTGATCCGCACCTGCTGCCGTGTAGCCGTTTGCCGCAATGCCTTCTGCCGTGTGGTTCACATCGGTTGTGATTATGAACGTTACGGTATATACCGTTCCTGCCGCAAATTTGCCCGAAACCGAAGGAGACCATCTGACCTCTGCCGTGTAGCCTTCTGCTATGATTGATCTCTGCGGAGCAGCACCGCGGACAGGAGCAGTCAGGTTAATTACATTGCTGATTGTCTTTGGAGCAATCGTAAAGGATTTCTTGTCTTCAAGTCCTTTATAGGTTGCAGTTTCCGCAACCGTTGCCTTAACCCAGTATGTTCCTGCGTTTGTCGGAACAGCTGCTGTGTATGTTCCGTTTTCAGTGTCGGAATATGTGAACACGCATGTTCCGTATTTTGCCGCGGCATTCGGAGTTTTCGCAGTGTCACCGTATGTCCAGCCTGTGATTGAGAGCGGTGTGGTAAACTCGTTCTCATTTTTAGCTGTTGCAGAGTATGTGAGAGTTGCAGTGTTCGAGTTTGCCGCGTTTGTGACCGTTGCACCGCTTGCTGTATAGCTGTTTGCCGCAATGCCTGTTGTTGTGTGGTTTGAGTCGGGTGTGATTGTGACTGTTGCGGTATATACCGTTCCTGCCGCAAAGCTGCCCGAAACCGAAGGACTCCATGCAACCGCTGCTCTATATCCGTCACCGGTAATCTCCGTTGTCGGAGCAGCACCGCGGACAGGAGCAGTCAGGTTAATTGCTGCATTGATTGTCTTTCTCGCAATCGTAAAGGATTTTTTGTCTTCAAGCCCTTTGTAGGTTGCAGTTTCCGCAACTGTTGCCTTAACCCAGTATGTTCCTGCGTTTGTCGGAACAGCTGCTGTGTATGTTCCGTTCTCTGCGTTGGAATATGTGAACACGCAATCGCCGTATTTTGCCGCAGCATTCGGAGTTTTCGCAGTGTCACCGTATGTCCAGCCTGTGATTGAGAGCGGTGTGGTGAATGAGTTCGCGTTTTTAGCCGTTGCAGGGAAGGTGATTGTTGCAATGTTCGAGTTTGCCGTGTTTGTGACCGTTGCACCTGACACGGTGTAGCCGTTTGCCGCGATACCTGTTGTTGTGTGGTTTGTGTCGGGTGTGATTGTGACCGTTGCGGTATATGCCGTTCCTGCCGCAAAGCTGCCCGAAACCGAAGGACTCCATGCAACCGCTGCTCTATATCCGTCACCGGTAATCTCCGTTGTCGGAGCAGCACCGCGGACAGGAGCAGTCAGGTTAATTGCTGCATTGATTGTCTTTCTCGCAATCGTAAAGGATTTTTTGTCTTCAAGCCCTTTGTAGGTTGCAGTTTCCGCAACTGTTGCCTTAACCCAGTATGTTCCTGCGTTTGTCGGAACAGCTGCTGTGTATGTTCCGTTCTCTGCGTTGGAATATGTGAACACGCAATCGCCGTATTTTGCCGCAGCATTCGGAGTTTTCGCAGTGTCACCGTATGTCCAGCCTGTGATTGAGAGCGGTGTGGTGAATGAGTTCGCGTTTTTAGCCGTTGCAGGGAAGGTGATTGTTGCAATGTTCGAGTTTGTCGCGTTTGTGACCGCAGCACCGCTTGCTGTATAGCTGTTAGCCGCAATGCCTGTTGTTGTGTGATTCGAGTTAGTTGTGATTGTGACCGTTGCGGTATATACCGTTCCTGCCGCAAATTTGCCCGAAACCGAAGGAGACCATGCAACCGCTGCCGTATATCCGTCTCCCGTGATTGATGTCTGCGGAGAAGCGCCGGCAACAGGCGCGGTCAGGTTAATTGCTTTGCTGATTGTTTTTTGGTTAATTTTAAAGCTTACAGGATCGCTTTCAAGTCCCGAATAGTCCGCCGTTGCCGCAACGTATGCCTTAACCCAGTATGTTCCTGCGTTTGACGGAACGGTTGCTGTGTATGTTCCGTTTTCAGCAGTGGAATATTTGTATGTGCATGTGCCGTACAGTGCAGCAGCATTCGGTTTTTTCGCAGTGTCGCCGTATGTCCAGTCATCAATTGAGAGCGATGTGGTGAAACGGTTTGCGTTCTGCGTTTTCTGCCAGACCGCATAAAGCGATGTGTTTTCGCTGACGGTGATTGTGTCTCCTGCGGTGAATTCGGCAGATGTGGCAGTTGCAGTTCTTGCCCAGCCGAGGAATTTGTAGCCGTCTCTTGTCGGCTCGGTTGATGTGACTGTGAAGGTATGGCTTCCGCCGTCAACTGCGATCACAGCACTTTCGGCGTCATTTGAGCCGGTAAATGTGCCGCCGTTTGCGTTATAGCCGAAATAGATCGTCTTTGTTCCGCCCGACTCGGTTTTTGAGAGCTTGATTTGGTTGTCAGCCTCGTCAAGCTTCAAATGCCATGAGCTGTCGGTCATGCTGAGCTGTGCCATGTCATTATAGGTCAGCGTGACGCCGCTTGACGGAACTGCAATAATTCTGTCTTCGGCAGGGTTGGCAACCGTCAGCTTCATCGGGTTTTTGAGTGCCGAGGTGATTTCGAGATATTTATCGATCGAATCGTTATCCAGATATACGTCATTTCCGGGGTTAATGTTTGCATTTCCGCCAATCTTCAGAACTGCATTGCCGCTTGATGACCAACTGCTGTGAAAAATTGCAGCTCCTTTGTTAGTCGCCGTATTGTTCTTTATTACGCCGCCGTTTATTATTGTTGTGCCGAATGAAGAATTATAAATCGCGCCGCCGTTGTATGATGAATTGTTTTGAATTGTTCCGCCGTTTATTGTGAGCGTTGCTCCTCTGACATAAATTGCGCCGCCGCTATATTGAGTGTCGTATGTGGTTTTGTTGTTTTCAATTGTGCCGCTGTTCATGATAAACTCTGAGCCGTCATCCAAATACACAGCACCGCCGTATAGCCTTGTTTTACAGCCGGAGATTGTTCCGCCGTCCATTGTGAATCTGCCGCTCGCCATATTGACTGCGCTGCCATAGTTTGCATTGGTCTTCAGATGATTGGTGAGAGCCGCTCCGTCCTTCATGCGGACATTGCCGCTGCTTACATAAATTGCGGATCCGGAGGAGCTCGTAACGTCAACTCCGCCGCCGTCGATTGTGATGTCCTCGAGAGTCAGTGTGTCGCCGCTCACCTTTATGAGGTTTTCTGTTGACTGTGTTCTTACGAGCTTGCCGCCGCCCGTGAGGGTGACGTTGCCCGTGATTGTAATCGGGGAGTTAATGCTCACCGTGCCTGTCACGGTTATGACAGATGTGCCCGAGATTGTCACGCCGTCCACGGTGTCGCCGTCGGACCATGAAGCATTGCCCGAGATTGTTCCCGAAATGCTTGCCGCATATGCAGGAATGCTGACTGCGGACAAAGCCGAGAACACCATTGCAAGCGTGAGCAGGAATGCCAATGTTCTTCTGAGTTTCATAGATGTTTCCTCTCTTTCTTATATTTCATTTTAATAATTTTCAAAGTTTATTTACAGAACCCCATAATCAGCCATTCTACGGTTATATCATATTATATTTTCGCCGCATTTTCAAGGGGTTTTGCAGAACTTGCAAAAAAATGACATAAAACGCATTCGGAATGTGGTATATACGGGCAAAGCGGCAAAAGGACGGTGCTTGCGCACCGTCCCGATCATGGCATTATTCTATTTTTTTTCAGCCGTGAATTTTCCGTCCTTGAAGTCAATCACAATGCTGTCGCCTTCCTTAATGCTGCCGTCCAGCATTTTCTCAGCCGCCATGTCCTCAATCTCGGACTGAATTGCACGTCTGAGCGGTCTTGCGCCGTATACGGGGTCAAAGCCGACCTCTGCAATCTTGCCGACTGCCGCGTCGCCGAACTCCGCATCAATTCCGTTTGCCGCAAGTCTTTCCTTCAGCGTTCCAAGCATTTTCACGCAGATTTCTCTGATGTTCTCTGCCGTCAGCTGACGGAACACGATTATGTCGTCAATACGGTTGAGGAACTCGGGTCTGAACGCGCGTTTCAGCTCGCCCATGACATCGGATTTGATTTTCGCATAGTCCTTCTCGCCGCTATCCGCCGCTTCTCCTGCCGCAAACCCAAGGCTCTTGCTCTCGGTTATCTGTCTTGCACCGAGGTTTGACGTCATGATGATGACCGTGTTTCTGAAATCAACCCGTCTGCCCTGCGAATCGGTCAGAATACCGTCCTCAAGGATTTGAAGAAGAATGTTGAACACGTCGGGGTGGGCTTTCTCAATCTCATCAAACAGCACAACGGAATATGGCTTGCGTCTCACTTTCTCGGTGAGCTGACCGCCTTCGTCATAGCCGACATATCCCGGGGGCGAGCCGACCATTCTTGACACTGCATGCTTTTCCATATATTCCGACATATCAATTCTGATGAGTGCGTCCTCATCACCGAACATTGCCTCGGCAAGTGCCTTTGAAAGCTCGGTTTTTCCGACACCTGTCGGACCTAAGAATATGAACGAACCGATCGGGCGTTTCGGGTCCTTCAGACCGACTCTGCCCCGTCTGATTGCCTTTGAAACCGCGGTCACAGCCTCGTCCTGACCGATGACCCTCTTGTGAAGAACCTCTTCGAGACGGAGCAGCCGCTCACTTTCCTCTTCCTCCAGAGACTTGACGGGGATTCCCGTCCATGCAGAAACAATCTCCGCAATCTCGTTCGGAGTTACCTCGGCATTTCCGCCGCGGTTCTCGTTTTCCCAGTTCTCCTTTTCCTTTTTCAGGCTCTCCGAAAGCGTCTTTTCCTCGTCACGCAGTTTTGCCGCCTTTTCATATTCCTGAGCGGTGATAGCCGCCTCCTTTTCCTTCTTTATGCCCGCAATTTTATCCTCAATCTCCTTGACGTCGGGCGGTGCGGTCAGCGTTTTCAGCCTTATGCGCGATGCCGCCTCATCAATCAGGTCAATTGCCTTGTCGGGCAGGAATCTGTCGGGGATATACCGAACCGACATCTTGACAGCCGCCTCCAGTGCCTCATCTGTGATTTTGACTCTGTGGTGAGCTTCATATTTGTCACGGATACCCTTCAGGATTTCAATGCTTTCGTCCTGTGTCGGCTCGTCAAGAACGATTGACTGGAATCTGCGCTCGAGAGCCGCGTCCTTTTCAATGTGCTTGCGGTATTCCTCCAGCGTTGTTGCGCCGATCACCTGAATTTCGCCTCTTGCAAGGGCAGGCTTCAGAATGTTTGCTGCGTCAATCGCGCCTTCAGCCGCGCCTGCGCCGATTATGGTGTGCATTTCGTCAATGAACAGGATTATGTTGCCTGCCTTGCGAATCTCGTCCATGGCACTTTTCAGTCTTTCCTCAAACTCGCCGCGGTATTTCGCGCCTGCAATCATTGAGGACAGGTCAAGCGTGATGACCTTTTTGTCCTTCAGGATTTCAGGAACAAGCCCCTGAACGATTTTCTGTGCCAAGCCCTCTGCAACGGCGGTTTTGCCGACACCCGGTTCACCGATCAAGCACGGATTGTTCTTGGTTCTGCGGCTCAGAATCTGAATTACTCTTTCAATAACCTTGTCACGCCCGATAATCGGGTCAAGCTTCAGATCCCTTGCCATCTGCGTCAGGTCTCTGCCGTATTTGTCAAGCGTCGGGGTTTTTCCGCCGCCGCCCGTCTTTGCACCGCCTGTCTGTGCGCTCTGTGCGCCGCTTTCAGCAAATTCCTCACCGCCTTCGTTCACAAGGCTGATGATGTCGGAATATACCTTCTGCGGATTGACGTCCAGTTCGCTCAAGATCCGCGCCGCAACGCTTTCGCCTTCACGGAGCAGTGAAATCAGAATATGCTCGGTTCCGATGTAGTTGTGACCGAACCGCCGTGCCTCGGTGTAGCTCCGTTCAAGAACGCTTTTTGTTCTCGGAGTGAATCCGATTGAGCTGTTTCCCGACGGTGCATTCACGCCGACAAGAAATTCAATTTTGTTCACAACCTCCTGGTCTGTCACGCCGTTTTCGGCAAGGACGCGCGCCGCAACGCCGCTGCCCTCTCTGACAAGCCCGAGAAGCAAATGCTCCGTTCCGATATAGTCATGTCCAAGCTCCATTGCGGACTGTCCTGCAAGATTAATTGCCGCTTTTGCTCTTTCGGTTAATTTCTTATCAAACATAATTATTCATTCCTTTCAGCACTCTCACCGACTGCCGCCGCAAGACAGCTGCGGCACAGCTCCGCGCGTTTGATGTCGCGCTCTGTCGGATTTTTGAGGTTATATTTTTTAATCATATTGGCAGGCAGAGTGTCATAAAGCAGCTCACTCAGCCGTTCAAGGTTTATATTTTTGATTATTCCCAGATTTATGCCCCACCTTACATCGGATATGAGATTCATTGTCTCGCCCGAGGTGAGAAGCCTTGCATTTGTCAGCGTGCCGAATGCGCGCATGAGTCTGTCCTCAAGGTGAAGCTTATCCGCCGCATACATGCCGCGGCTTGTTTCGCGCTCCTGCTGAACAACCTCGTCAATGACCTGCTTCAGCTTTTCAACGGTCTCGCGCTCAGAAACACCCAGTGTGACCTGGTTTGAAATCTGATATATATTGCCCTCGGCGCGGCTTCCCTCGCCGTATATGCCGCGGACGGCAAGCCCGAGCTTTGACAGCGAGCGAATGATTCCGTCAATTTTTCCTGCCGCGGTCAGTGCAGGGAGGTGGAGCATTGCCGACGCACGCATTCCCGTTCCGACATTGGTCGGACAGCAGGTGAGATAGCCGAACCGCTCGTCAAAGCCATAGTCCACGGTTTTTTCAAGCTCATCATCTGTCCTGTCCGCCGCCTCCAGACATTTGTCAAGGCTCAGACCGGGCGCCATCGCCTGTATTCTGATGTGATCCTCCTCGCCGAGCATAATGCAGACCGAGCAATCCTCGTTTGTCAGAAGAGCGGTTTTTTCCTTGCTTTCTGCCATGTCGGGACTGATGAGGTGACACTCCGCAAGCGCGTGCTTTTCCTCGCCGGTCATATTCCCAAGGTCAATGAATTTCATCTCGGGAAGAGCCTTGCGGCAGCGGTCAATCATTTCTTCGCGCTGCTGTCCGCTCATCTGAGAGCCGAACGGAAGGTCGGCAAGATTTCTTGCAAGCCGCACCCTTGATGAAAGAACAACGTCTCCCGATTCCCCGAATTGTGTGTACCACATAAATCTCACCCTTTCCTATTGCTGATTTCTGAGTTCTTTAATTTTATCACGCAGCTCTGCTGCCTTTTCAAAGTTCTGATCCATGACCGCGCGGTTGAGGTCGCTTTCAAGGCTCTCAATCCGGCTTGCCTTTCTCAGACCGCGCCCCGCTCTTTGCGGAAGCTTTCCCGTGTGGCGGTTTGCGCCGTGGATTTGCTTGAGAGGATTGAGCAGAAAGTCTGCAAAGCTCCGATAGCAATCCGAACAGCCGAGCCTGCCGTGTCTTTCAACATCGTCAAGCGTTGTTCCGCAGCTGCTGCACCGTCTCTCGCTTCCGATGGATTTTGCCGGTGCTGTGCCGCCAAGGAACGGATTTGCGAAAAATCCGCTGAAGAAGTTGTCGAACTCGTGGTCAAAGCTTGTTTTGAAATTCATCAGCTCCTGACTTTCCCCCGCACACTCCGAGCAAAGATATTCCTCTGTTTTAACTCCGTTTATGACCTTTGTTATATGTGTATTCGCTTCGTTTTTATTACATTTCTGACATTTCATGATTAATTCCTCCTTAAATTAAATTAACAAGAATGTTTTTCAGAATCCTCGCACGCACTGCGTCCTTTTCGGGCTGTTTCAGTGCGATTGAGTTGTCACTCACCGCCGCCATAATGATTTTTGCTTCGCGGTGGCTGATGAGACCGCTGCCATATAGGTCTCTGACCGCCGCTTTTGCATTTTCAGCCGATATGAAATCGCCGACGAGCTTCACGATGTGCATGATGTAGTTTCCGTCCTCGGGAGCGGTTCGCGTTATCTTGATATATCCGCCTCCGCCCCGGTGGCTTTCAACGCTGTAGCCCCTCTCGGGCGAAAACCGTGTTGAGATAACATAGTTGATTTGTGACGGAACACAGTTGAACCTGTTTGCAAGCTCATTCCGCTGCAATTCAATTTCACGGTTTTCCGCAAGCATCTCCTTTATAAAGTCTTCTATTATATTACTAAGCTTCATTTGATAATCACCTTCAAGCCGTTTATTTTTTGACTTTGACTTTCTTTGACCTTTGACTATATTATAGCACGCTTTTTTTGTTTGTCAATAGTTTTTTGAAAAAAAATTAAAAAATTTTTTTCGCGCTGAAAACCGCGGATTTTCGGGGGTTTTATCGGGTGCGGAATATGGGAAGCAGCGAAAAGTGGAAAAATAATTTTTACATTATAATATAAAAAAATCGGTAAAATTTGAAAAATGTATTGACAAACGGAAAAAAATGTTTTATAATAGTGCCATTAAGTATCAGCAAAGGCGCTGAAGGCAGACATGCCGCGTGCCGGAGGCTGATTTTTTTGTTTTTCGGGGCGGATATACGGCATATGCTGCTGCGCGCGTATTTTTTAGGATAGCCCGATGACGGCTTCGGACGGCTGACATCAGGTTTTGGAATGCAAAGCAGCGCATTCCGTGATTTAGGATAGGAGGACGTGTTATTATGATCAGAGAGAACAAATACAGAACTCACCTTTGCGGTGAGCTGTCGGAGGCTGAAATCGGGAAACGGGTGCGTGTCGCAGGCTGGGTTGAAAACATACGCGACCACGGCGGCGTTATGTTTCTGGATTTGCGCGACCACTACGGAATGCTTCAGATTGTGGCGCATGATGAGTCGCTTCTTGAGAACCTCACGCGTGAATCGGCGGTGACGGTCTCGGGCGTGGTGGTGAAGCGCGGAGAGGACACATATAACCCCAAAATCCCGACGGGAACGATTGAGGTTGAAGCGGAAACGCTGGAGATTCTCGGACATTCAAAGTCGGTTCTGCCGTTTGAGCCTGCCCTGTCGAGAGAGACAAAGGAGGACGTCCGCCTGAAATACCGCTATCTTGATTTGAGAAACAGAAAAATGCACGATAATATTGTTCTGCGCTCCGAAATAATCGCATTTCTGCGCGAAAAAATGCGTGAGCTGGGATTCATTGAGATTCAGACGCCGATTCTGTCCGCATCGTCTCCCGAGGGTGCGAGGGACTATTTGATTCCGAGCAGAAAGCACCACGGCAAGTTCTATGCTCTGCCGCAGGCACCTCAGATTTTCAAGCAGCTGCTCATGGTGTCGGGCTTTGACAAATATTTTCAGATTGCGCCGTGCTTTCGCGATGAGGACGCGAGAGCGGACCGTTCGCCGGGAGAGTTCTATCAGCTGGATTTTGAAATGGCATTTGCGGAGCAGGAGGACGTTTTCGCGGTTGCGGAAGAGGTTTTGTCCGAGACCTTTGCGCGGTTTTCCGACAAAAAGGTCATAAAGCCGTTTCCGCGGCTCACATATGCCGAGTCAATGCTGAAATACGGAACGGATAAGCCCGATTTGAGAAATCCGCTTGAAATCATTGACCTGAGTGATATTTTTGAAACCTCCGATTTTGCGCCGTTCCGCGGCAGAACCGTCAGAGGGATAACCGTGCCGGACTGTGCGTCAAAATCAAAAGGGTTTTTTGAAAAAATGCTTGATTTTGCAATGAGCATCGGAATGAAGGGTCTCGGATATGTCAAGGTTGACGCTGAAATGAACCTTTTGGGTCCCATTGACAAGTTCATTCCCGATGATAAGCGTGAGGAGATGAAGGCGCGTGCAGGCTTGAAGCCGGGCGATGTTTTATATTTCATTGCGGACAGCGAGCGCGTGGCGCCTCTTCTTGCTGGGCAAATCAGAACGGAGCTGGGCAAGCGGCTGGGTCTGATTGACGAATCGGTTTTCCGTATGTGCTATATTGTTGATTTTCCGATGTATGAGCGTGATGACAAAACGGGTAAAATCGGGTTCACTCATAATCCGTTTTCGATGCCGCAGGGCGGACTTGAAGCATTGTGTGAAAAAGATCCGCTTGACATTCTGGCATATCAGTATGACATTGTGTGCGACGGTGTGGAGCTTTCGTCGGGCGCGGTGCGCAACCATGATATTGACACGATGGTAAAGGCGTTTGACATTGCAGGATATTCGGAAGAAACGCTGAAGGAGAAGTTTTCTGCGCTGTATACGGCTTTCGGATATGGTGCGCCGCCTCATGCAGGAATGGCGCCCGGAGTTGACAGAATGATTATGCTGCTGACTGGCGAGGAGTCAATACGCGAGGTTATTGCATTTCCTCTCAACAGCAATGCTCAGGACACAATGCTCGGTTCACCGTGCGAGGTCACGGAGGAGCAGCTGCGCGAGGTGCATATAAAAGTGAGGAAGCACAACATATAAAGAGTGTTTTATGGGGGCGCAGCCCCCAAAGCCCCCTTTTAAAGAGTTTTTTCTTTATGGAAAGGATTTCACGAATCTCTTTTTGTGGGGGATTTCCCCACTCCCAAGCCTCTTTTAAAAAACTTTTTCCGTGAGGCGTTGCCTCCCAATATCCTTTTATGGAAAACAATGTTTTTTAAACCCTCTTTTGTGGGGATTTCCCATGCCCTTTTTACGAGGCGGTGCCTCCAAAACCTCTTTTTTATGGGGGCATCGCCCCCAACGCCCCCTGCGCGCCGTCATTAGTCATGTGTCGGAATTGCTTTGCTCGAACAAAGAATTTTTGACGCACTCACAGATTAAAGCCGCAATCAGCGGCTTTGCTGTGCTGAAACGCACGCACATTTCAGTGAAATTGATTGATTTGTGCGTGCGTTTCACGTCAAAAATCCGTGTTCTTCGCAAAATCCGACATCATAACCAATAACAAGGCACGTTTTCTCAAATTTTTCCAATTTATCTCTTGATTTTTTTGTTTTTTTATGATATACTTAAAAAGCTACATATCCTAATATCATTTATTTTTTTACATAATTCAAAGAACCGATAGTTTGCGTTTGGCAAAAACGCATGCTTTGGTTTTATATCTATTGGTTTTTTGAATTATTCAAGATACAATCATGATGATATAGGTGTGTAGCAGCATTAATCAAGGCTATGCGTTTTTCGGTGCGTAGCTCAATGCTGCGCACTTTTTTATTGTAGGTATAAACGAAGTCATGTCCTTGCGTTCTCTG
>CAKSIW010000056.1 GCA_934463175.1 uncultured Clostridia bacterium
GCAAGCGAAGATCCGCGGTTTTTATACTTGGGGTCGGCAGAGGTCTTGATATGCTCGTTTGCGTCTGAGAAAACATATTTGCCAAGGTCTGCAAGATTGTTTTTGAACTCGATTGTCAGCTCATATTCTCCCAGTCTGCTTTCCATATCAACAAGCAGTCCGATTTGTTTGTTTTCGGTGTCAACGGAGCAGTTGAAGCTGTCAATGTTGACAACACGCTCACCCGTGACAACATCTTTGAGATATGCCGTCCAGTTTGACTTGTCGGAAAGTGCATTGAAATTGTCGCCGATACACTGAACCGAGAAGAAGGAATAGCCCTCATAGTAGATGATTTTCGGGTCAATTCCGGTGAAACCGAGGTCAACCGTCTCGCTGCCGAGAGCGGGGAGTGTGACAATTTTGCTTGCAACCGACGGAACAGGCGTTCCCGTTCCTGTCAGATTAAATGTGATTTTCCTCGTGTCAATACTTTTTTGCAGTGTGTAGCCCTCGGTCGGTGCATACACAATGTCGGGTGCGTCTGCGTCGGGGTTGTTTCTGTTCTTTTTGTAAATCGGGCGCGCTTTGAGCTTCACGGGAATGTTCCGCTTTATTTCGCCGCGGTTTATCGTTCCGACGCTGATCGTTTCGTCCGCTTCATTTTCACCTGCAACCCAGAGCGCAGGTTCCTGAATCATGTTCAGCTCATTGTCGAGGAGCTTATCTTCAAAAACCAGCCTGAGCTGACCGTCCACAATCTGCTTTGAGTCGGGATCGGAGTTGTCAATGGTGAGATATAGCGTAATTTCGCCGTCGTTTGCATAGCCCGTGTTATCACTGTTGGGCTTCAAAAGCTCCTTTTGAGTCACTGTCATGACGCAATAGTCAGAGGTGGATTCCATGCCGTTCAATTCGCCGATTCCATACATGGTGTCAACCTCGCCCGAAGCATTCGGAACAAGGAACTCGGAGTCAAACATAATCGAAACCGCACTGTCGGGATAGTTGAACTCGTTGTAATAGTCGTCAAAGTTCAGCGTTTGGTTGACACTGTAATCCCAGAGCGTGTTTGCAAGGTTATACCAGTGCGCAAACTGGACACGGTCGGGTGTGCGGTTCATTGAAGCGTGCTTCAGGAGACCGTATGCGGTTGTTGTTGAATAGGTCGTGCTGTCCGATATGGAATACATCTCGGGCATGTTTGACGCGTCAAACTCAGTCTCTGTGGTTATCGGCGTGGCTGAGGCGTTTTTATAGAACTGTCCGCCGTCATTTTCCGCAATCTTGGTGTCAAGCAGAACGCGTATGCCGACGCCGATGCTCTCGGAGGTCAGGTTTGTGTAGCCGTATCTTATGTTGACATAGCCGCCGTGAGCACTTGCGGTGTTTTTGTTGACAATGAGCTGCTGAGTGATTGCAACACCGTCAACGGTCCATGTGCTTTCAATGACATCTCTTTCGCCGTCAAGCGCATATTTGTGCGGAGCGGCTGTCATTGTTCCCTTTGAGCTTCCGTAAACATAGTATCTGATGTCACTTTCGGCGGCAGTCAGATTCTTTTCGATTTTTACGGTTGTGTATGAGGTGGCGAACTTGTCGTCACCGTCATACAAAAGAGGCTTATTGTCGTCAAACCGCTTTGACGGAATGCCTTTCAGAGTGTTGATTCCGAAGGCTGAGCCGTCTGCCGCCGATGTGACAACGATATATCCGTTGTCAATGCAGGGAGCATCGTTTGCAAAGACCGCAGTGCTCGGAATCAGACCGAGACATATGCTCACCGTCAGAAAAAACGCTAAAATTCTTTTCATTATTTTGTCTCCCTCCTTATCCTGCAATAAATACATACATAACCATCATTTTGCGATCCTCGGTCTGCACAAACAATGTATACATTCCGGGTTCATCGGGCGTCAGCGTAACTTTTGAATCGGACGCCGTGAGAGCCTTAAAGCTCTTGCCCTTCATCTGTGCTGCGTTGTAGAAGCCCTGTGCAAATGCATATGAAACCTTGTTTCCTGCATTTTCGGCATTCATGAACGAAAGCTCAAGAGCCTTGCCGAGAGTGAAGGTTGACTGAGTGTTCGGAATGAGAACCGTGCTGTTAATCACAGCATACACATCGTCAAGACCCATAACCGTGATGATTCTGCTCAGCTCTGTTTTGTTGCCTGCCAAATCTTCAGCCGAGAACATAACTTCATATTCTCCGGGCGTGTTCGGGTCGAAGTCTGCGGGATACGTAATGCTCATTGCACCAGCAAGCCCCGATTCCGTGTCGCCTGCCGTGACATTTTCAAAGCCTGCGCGGTCAAACTCACCTGCTTTGACATATATGTCGCGGACACCGCCATAGCTTTCCGAATAGTCAATCACGGGAGCGTTCAGGTCAACATACAAAACATCAATCCTGTGTGTTGAGCTGTTGCCGATTTCATCTGTGACCATGAAGGAATATGTTCCGTTTTTGGTCGGCGAGAAGCTTATGCTTTCATTTCTCTTTCCGTTCTGAACAATGAAGGTTTTCACCTTTGCCTTCTGAACTGCCGAAACAGTGATTGTCGGTGCGGTGTTGCTCCATGAGGTCGGGTTTCCGCTGTCGGTGGCTGTCGGAGGTGTTTCGTCAATCTCGTTCACCGTAACCGAGAGCGTGTCGAAGTTTCCTGCTTTGTCCATATATTTGAACAGATATGTGCCGTTGCTCATAACTGTGTGATACGGCGACTGTGACGCGTTCTGAATGAGAATTGTGTCGCTTTCGAGACCGTCAAGAGTGTCGCCCTCAGTTGTCGGAGTGAGCACAATTGTTGCAGCACCGGGGAAGTTGACGAGATTTCCGTGTTCGTCTGCCATTTTGTTTTCCTCAACATGATATGTGAGGTTCGGCTTAACCTTGTCAATGTTGTCAACTGCCGCATAGAGCTCTTCCGTCAGGTTGCCGCTTGTGTCGCGGAAGCGGAAGGTGCGGAAGCCGTTGTCCTTGAAGATATATGAAATGTAGCTTGAGAATGCACCGCTGAATTCCTTAATGCGGTTGTGGTTCTCGTCATATATCTCATAGTCGGCAAGCTTGTTGAGACTTATGTTTGCCTCAACGTCGGAGTTTGTGGGCGATTCGGTGCTGTAGCTTATGAACGCCCTCGGAGCTGTGCGGTCAAGACTTGAAACGCTCAGCTGAACCTCTGTTGTGTTTCCTGCTTCATCACTGAAAACAATGCCTGCAAATCCGTTGTTGTCAAAGGTGAGGGAATAGCTTCCGTCGGGATTTGACTTCACATCTGCCGCCGTGAAGCCGCGTCCGCTGCTGTCACGTCCCGAAACCGATATGACTGCAGGTGATTGGCTTATGTTGTCGGTGATTTTGACGTCTGCTCTGACGGAGTCCTTTTTGTCAGCCGTTGCCGCAATGGGAGTGTAGGTGACTTCCGCTTCGGGCGGTTCTTTGTCAAGCTTCACGCCGCTGACCGTCAGGTCTGCACGGCTGCCCGATTTTGCGGTATACGTGAAACGGTATTCGCTGTCATCGCTGATTTTCAGGTATCCGACCTGAGTTCCCATATATCGGATAATTGCCTCAACATCGGATTTCAGGTATCTGCCGTTGTATGTGTAGCTGTAGGTTGTTGCCTTATAGTCCGAAAGGTTCGCGCTTTCGGTGAAATATGCCGCGGTGTCAAGCACCTGTCCGCCGCTTGTGAATTCGACCGTAAGCTCGGTCGGGTTCTTGTCGATATAGTCGATCCCGACGGGAATTGTTGTCTCGTTGCCTGCAATGTCGGTCAGAGTGAATGTGAAACTGCCGTTTTCCGTGAAGGTGTAGGACTGTGCATTCACCGCAATTTTGTCGGAAGCCGTGAGATTATCCTTTATATCCTCGATGGTGACTGTCACGTCCGTGTTGACAGGTGAGCCGTCAGATGGCTTGCGCGGTGAATAAATCACATTGCAGCTCGGTGCGCTTCTGTCAAATCTGTCAACAACATAAATCTGACGGTATGATGCTGTGTCCTCGCCGCTCGGGTTGAGAACGTCAAATTCAACATTTCTGTTTTCGGTTATGTCAAGAGTGAATCCGCGGCGGAGAATTTTGCCGTCAGCTCCCGTCTCCTCGTCAATTCCGACCGCGCCGTCAGGGATATTTGCAATGCGGTATTCCCTGTAGACACCTTCATCGGGAAGTGTAACGGAAACCACAGCCGAATCCGCGTTTGTATATCTTTCTGTCAGCTCGGAGCCATTGACGGTGAAGCTGATTCCGCTTTGTGGAACATGCGGACGGGACTTGTCAATCCAGTCAATCCGAATCGGAAGCTCCGATTTCCTGCCGAGTGTGTCCATAATTGCATATGTCCTGTTCAGATTGTCGGAGAAGGTCAGCAAATGCTCTGTTGAAAATGCTTTTCCGCTGATTGACATATAGTTTGCGGCATATTTTTCAGCAACCGTTTCCGCAAACTTCTCACGCGTTGACTGGCAGCGCCTGAATGCGTTGAGCATCACTTTAATGTCGCCGTATGCCATTGACGGGAAGAAGTGACTTTCCTTGACAAACGGGTTTTCATATGCCTGAACATAGTCCTCAAGGAATGTGCTCATGTGAAGCAGAGTATACTCCGGCACTTCGGGGAAGAGCGAATCCTGTGATTGGTTGTAGAGCGTTTCGAGATATACTATATGCTCGCTTCCGAGAGGATTCCTGTAAAGCCCCGTTGCGCTGTCATATGTGAGTTTTGAAAGGTCAAACTCACTGTCAAACACCGTGCGCAGCTCCTCTGCCGTGACATATTCCCTGCCGCACAGCGGATTGAGTATTTCAAAGCTATACCCCGTGCGCTCGCCTCCGACAGGTGTCAGAGAACTAATGTCAATCTCGGACGGAATCTGCCATGTGTCAAAGCTGTCCGTTCCTTCATCGGCGTAGTCCGAAATGCAGAATGTGTAGCCGTTGAACTCGGGAACATGTATTAAAGCTTCTTCCATGCCGCCGGGAACAGATTCGGCAAAATCCATCAGAAGCGGAACAACCTCGCGTTCATACTTTTCATCATCAATGCGTACAAGGAATCCGCTGCTTGACGGAATGCTTTCATCGTAATAGTCCATGCCGCCGAGGCATTCATTAATCAGATAATCAAGCATATCTCCGACAGGCTCGGTGTATTGGCTTTCTGTGAGAAAATAGGTATACCGCGCGACCTCGGAATAGTCGGTCGGATTATATTTCACAAGATATTTTTCCTCATCGGTGAGCAGTGACATATCCGTACGGTATTTTTCTGCGATTTCGTTATACCTGCTCACTGCCTCGTCAAATGTGAGATGCTTTGTTTCACCGCCGAAGGAATATGTGAAGCCTTCCGCACGGCGTTTTTTCGCATTTGCCTTCATTGCCTCAACCACATCGTCAGATTCAAAAAATCCGATGAGCTGAACGGGTATGTCGGAGGTCACTTTTGCTGTGACCGCGCCGCCTGTGGGAGTGTCGCTGTTCGGTGTGTATTCGGTGTCAGCCTCCGCAAGCGAAGCACTTGTCTGTATGTCTGCAAGCTTCATTGTCGTGACATTTCCCGCACTGTCCGAAATGCGTGCATAAACGCTGTAGCTGCCGTCGGGGATTGCTCCGTACTCCAATGTGTAGCTTGCCGAAATTGCAGATGTGCCGGCTGCGTGAATCGGGATAATATTCGCAAAGGCAGTGCCTGTCGGGTCGCCGAAATATCCGTTTTGCTCATATGTCTCCGAATCGCCGCTTGCGGACAAGGTGCGGCTTGCCGCAGTGTCCTCAAAGAAGTCGTCGTCAGAGGGCGAACCCTGTGTGATTGCAATTAGCGGTGCGGACAGTGAATCATTATCCGAAACAGTAAAGGAAATTTCACCGTATTTTGCAGCACCCGTTTCGGGATTTTGTGTTGCGGTGCCGGGGGTGATTATCGGCATTTCACGGTCAAAGCAGTTCACCTCAATGCTTTTTGTTCCTGTTTTTCCCATCTTGTCTGTGATTCTGACCGCTGCTGTTCCGTTGTCCTTCACGTTAATGCGGAGAACACCGATTTCGCTGCTGTCAGCAACTTCAGCATCTGCACCCGAAACCTCGAAACTCATGTCGTCAGGTGTTTCATAGGTGTCATAGCTGTATCTCAGCTCAATCAATGCACTTTCAGCGTTTGTCATGCTGCTGATGTTTTCGGTGTTCACAAAATATATTGTCGGTGCTGTGGTGTCGAGTGTGAACGAAACCGATTGCGACGAATAGTTTCCGCCCATGTCATCGGCTGTGAAGTTATACACATACTTATATGCATTGTTGTCAAACGTTGTGCTGAAATCGCTTTGCAGCGGATTTTTGATTTCGCGTGCATAAACTCCGAGGGTTTCGTCGCGGCTTATCCGCTGTGTGCTGTAGCCTCCGCCGAGAATGCAGGTTATGTCAAGCTTGTCGTTTGTGTTGTCGTCAAACAGCGGCGTGATTGATTTAATCTCACTGAAGCTGTTGATGATGTATGTTCCGTCGCTGCTTGTTGTGAGATTGTCGGGGCTCACAAGAACTCCGACGGGCTCGGGCAGCTTGAGGTCGATGAGCATCGGCACGTCTTCGGAGCTTTCCTTCGGGTATCTGACGGTTGACACATGCCCGAATTTGTCCTTCAGCGTGATTTCAATGTGTGCCTCTGTCTCGTCGCGGTAGCGTTCGTCCTCGGCGAATTTTTCAAGGAAGTTTATCGTCTGCGATGACGAGAAGGAGGAGAGGGTGTATTCTTCAGCCGCCTTGTCACCGATGAACAGCGTCATTTTGGGCGCGCTGCCTTCCGAAAAATCAATGTTGCGCTCCGTGACATGAACACCGTTGCTGTAGCTTGCCGAATCATCGGTAAGATAGTAGTTTACGGTATATGAAGAGTTCACTCCATCGCGGGCTTTATCCAATGTGATGACCGCCTCGGGCGGGATTGTGTCGAAATAGAAGCTCTGCGAATGTTTCTGAGACTGATTGTCGGGCTTCAGCGTGACGTTCAGGCAAAGAGTGAATTCTCCGTCAAAGATATAACCGTTGTTGTATTTCTTTTGAATTTCCTCGCTTGCAAAATTGAATGCCGCAAGTTCTGCCGCATTGCTGAAAACCTGTGTGGAGGACGCGTCTGAGATGGAGGCACGCGAGCCGCGTTTCCACCCGTATTGAACCTCAAAGCTTGCGTTTGATGTGTCGGTCGGCTTGATGAGATTAAGCTTCACGTTATGACTGTCCGAAACAATGCTGTCCGCACTGTCGGAAAGCTCAAACTGAAGATTCCGCGACGCTGTTGCATATATTCCCGACTTGTTCCAGTCGCTCACGTTGCCGACAGTGTCTCTGAACTTTGCAAGCACCTGCCATGTGTCATAGCTGTCGGCGATTGCGTTTATGTTGATTTCCTGTTTGTTGTCATTTGTGCTCAGGTTCTCTTCTGTGTCCTTCTGGTGGTTTTTGAGAATATATTCAATGTAGTCGTCAATCTTGCCGACACCTGTGTCATATGCATTGTATTTAACCGCAAGGTCATGTCCGCTGCGAATTTCCTCAACGCCCGTCACAACCGGTGCGGTGTTGTCAACCATAACGCGTATGTTGTTCTGACCCGCGTTGGTTGAAAGATTGCCTGCCTCGTCATATACCGCATATTCAAGGTAAAGGTCATGATTGGAGGGATATTCGCGGAGCAGACGTATTCCGCTGAGGTCAACCGATGCGCGCGTCTTTGAAGAAGCTGTGCGGCTGAGCGGAAGAGTCAGTGTTTCGTTTGCAGTGTTTGATCCGTCAAGCTTGACTTTAAGCTTGCGGGTGCCGCTTCCGTCAGAATATACCAGCGAGACGGAAGCACCCTTTGTGAAGTTGAGGTTTCCGTCGTCCTCAAAGCTTATGCTTGCGTCGGCATTAATCTGCTTTGCCCATTGCTGAAGCAGATTTTGTCCGGTCAGTGACGGAGCCTCGGTGTCAATGCGGATTCCGATGCTGAGAGGAAGCAGACTGCGGTATGCCGCAGGAACTTTCAGGTTTTTTCCGAGAACCTCAAGGTCGGATATATTGCGGAGATTTTTGCCGCCGCATGTGATTGCATCGTCTGCAAAGACAAAGCTGCCGTCCGAATTATATGTTCCTGCAAAGTCCACTCTGTATATCGGGTGACCGTCAATTTTTGAGGGGAGATAACGGAAATATAGCTCTGTGTGCGCGTCCGATTTTATGCCGTTTGCAATGACCTTGTCGTTGACACCGATAACCCTTGCACCGACAAGATTTGCATAGACGAATTTTCCGTCAAGCCGTGTTCTGTCCGCGCTGTATACCTGAAGCTTCAGCTTTGTGTCGGCTGTGAGACCTGATTTCTGAATCTCATCATCAAGAACAATTCTGAAAATCGGTCCTTTTGTGCCGCTCTCTCCGAAAACTGTCGGCTGTGCTCCGTTGCTGCCGATGATTTCGGTCGGAATGCTGCCGAACAGATTACAGCTGAGGTCGCTCATGCGGCTGACGGGCGGATAGAATTTCTTGCTGTTTTCCTCAAAGGCACGTTTGTTGATTCTTGTGTATGTATCGTCAACTGTGCGTGTGCTGTTTGAGAAATAGCCGCTCGCCGAGTCGTCCTTCAATGCGTTCCCTGCAACGTCGGTGATGCATTCCTTGCCGCAAATCAGCTTTGAGGGAGTCAGAAAGACGGTCAGCTCGCTGCTTGTGCTGTTGTTTGTGTTGTCGGGGATTGTATATTCAAATATGATTTTGTCGTCTTTAACTTCAACATATTTTGCGTCAAAGGCTGCCTTGTCGGTGTTTTTCTGAGGATTTGCCTGAAGCCTGAGCTTGAGCTTATCCGTGTCCTTAACCGCAACCTTCTCGTCAAAACGGACGTAATATTTAATCGTGTCGCCTGCCTTGACCGTTTGAACGGAGGAACCGTTGACGTTTTTGCGCGTTGTGAAAGGTCCGCTTTCGATTCCGCAGTCCTTGATTGCGGGACCGACACTGTCACGCAGAAAAACTCTGACCTTCTGAACGGAGCTTTTGTTGAATTTTTTGAGTCCCTTTCTGCTTGAGCGCAGGTTCAGCATCATTCGCGTTATGTCGGAATTCAGCTTAATCCAGTCTGCCGAAACGGTTCTTGTTCCGTCATACCAGCTCTCTGAGGTTGTGATTTCCTGCTGAATCGAGGATTGGTTTGAATAGAAGCGAAGATTCGCAACACCACGCTGTTTGTTTGTTGTGCCTTTATAGTTGTCTGTTTCGGCAACAAGTGCGGCTTCAATGTCACCCTTGCGGATCAGCTGCTGAAGCTGGCTGCTGAATCTTGCAGCCATGTCAACCTTATAGTTGTTTTTGTCGTTTGCATTGTCATAGACCGCGTAGAAATATTTGCCGTCTGTCAGTTTTGCACCGTAGTCCGACTGCACGGTGTCATAGACAAAAACAGTGTTGTCACTGTAGCCCGAGTAGTAGTTTTTGCCTCGGTTATATCTGAATTGATTGAAAACCGATTTGCTGCTCGAAATGTCCTCAAGCTTGCCGCCTTCTCCCGCCTTGAGGATTTTTCCGCTCTCAAGGTTAACCGTACCCCAGCCCGAGGAGCAGTCGGACCATTTGATTTCCGACCTGCCGCCAAAGCTTTTGCTGTCTGCAAGCACGGTCGGCGGAGCGGTTCCTGCCAGCATACACACAGCAAGAGCTGTGCTCAGGAAATGTTTTGCTTTCATGCCAATACCTCCATTTTATTTATATTTTCATTTTCATCAAGTTCAAAATCAAACTTCATCGCAAGCTCGTGAAAAAGTGCCTGCATAACAGCATTTGCGGTGCTGCGTATGTTAATGCTCAGCATATAGTCCAGAACCTCCTTCTGTTCCTCTTTCGGGACGGAAAAAGCACTGAGACTCATTGTGAGAAACCGTTCCAGCTTTTTCTCCAGCGTGAAGTATTTGTCACACGGCTTTGCCATATAGTTCCGCATGATTCCTGCCGTTCCGATTTCAAGTTCATAGAAATCACTTTCGCGGTATTCGGGCAGATATGAACCGAAAATCCTGTAAAGCTCAGATGAGGTTTTCTGATAAATATATTCCGCGGACTGCGGAAACGTGTATGCTTCCAGATAAATTTCTCTCAGATTTTCATTAAGCTCGGTCAGCGTCATCTGGATTGAGGTTTCAACCGCGTATATATATACGGGCTTGATTCCGCTTCCGGCAAGCTGATTTGCCGCCTTGAACTGATTGGTGAACATAAATTCGATCAAATCCATCAGAACGCCGCTTTTTGAATGAAACAAATTCTGGAATGTGCTGTTGGATACGTTAGCCTCGCTGATGATTTCGGACATCGTTGTGTTTGTGTAGCCGTTTTCGATGAAAAGCTTAACACACGCGGACAAAATCCGCTTGCGCGATTCCAGACTGTCCCGTCTTTGCGCCATGTAAATCACCCCTTTCATAATGTTTATTGGCTTATATACCAATAATAACATATAAAGGGGGAAAATGCAATAGAAAACAATAAATTTCAGAAAGTTTTTTGACAAAAAAAAGCCCTCCTCAGAGGGAGGGGAGCTGCTGTGTTATGCAGTGTATGTTTCCGCCGCCGAAGACGATTTCGCGCGTTCGGACACCGACAATTTTTTTGTCGGGAAACATTGTGCTGAGTTGGCGGAGCGCAAGAGAATCGTTTTCATCGTCATATTGCGGAACGATGACGCCGCCGTTTGTGATGAGAAAATTCGCATAGGAGGCAATGCACAGCTCACCGCTGCGGCGGGGCTTTGTGCCGTGCACCGCGGAAATTGTTTCTGCGCCGTGCATGAGAACGGGTGCTTTTGTGCAGCAAAGCCTGTGAACCTTCAGAGGTCTGCCCTTGGCGTCACGCATTGATGAAAGCTCGGCAAATGCCTTTTGCGACGCTTCATAAAAAGGGTGTGACGGGTCATCGGTGTAGATGCAGCACACCTCTCCGGGGCGGATAAAACATGCAACATCGTCAATGTGCCCGTTTGTTTCTTCGGGGTCAATTCCGTCACTGAGCCACAAAACCTTGTCCGCTCCGAGATATTCCGTCAGCATATTTTCAATTTCGCCTTTTGTCATGTGCGGATTTCTCCCTTTTGACAAAAGGCACATTTCGGTTGTGAGAACAGTGCCCTCGCCGTCGGTGTGAAATGAGCCGCCTTCCAGCACAAAGCCGTCTGTGCGGTAGAAATCAATGTCCAGCAAACGGCACAGCTTTTCGGCAACAAGATCGTCGCATTTCCAGTCCTCATAAAGTCCGTCCGTGTGACCGCCCCAAGCGTTGAACTGCCAGCTCACACCGCGGCGTCCGCCCCTGCCGTTTGTGAGAAAGGTTGCCCCGGTGTCGCGAATCCATGCATCGTCCGCAGTCATTTCAATCACCCGTATGCTGTCGGGCAGAATTGCGGTGCATTCCGAGTAGTGCTTCGCTGACACAAAGACGGTGACACGGGTGAACTCCGATATTGCCTTTGCAACCTCGGCATATGCAGCACGGGCAGGCACAGCGTCTTTGCGCCAGTTGTCGGGACGCTCGGGGAAAAACATAAACACCTCGTCCTGAGGCTCAAACTCCGCAGGCATATGAAAGCCGTCTGCTTTCGGCGTTGACCCGATAATTTTTTTTGACATTTTTTTCACTCCTTGCCGTGTGTCAGAATTGTTCCGTACATTTCGGGGCGTCTGTCGCGGAAAATGCCCCAGTCCCGTCTTTCACGGGCGAGTCCGTCAAGGTCAAAGGTGTGCGTGATGACACATTCCGATTCCCTGTCCGCCTCCGCACATATGCAGCCCTTGTTGTCGCAAATGAAGGAGGAGCCGTAGAAGGTGACGGATATATCGCCGCACACCTCAGTGCCGACACGGTTCGCCGCAATGACGGGAATCATGTTTGACGCGGCATGACCGCGCATTGCATTTTGCCAATGCTCCTTTGAGTCGGTTTTCAGATATGGCTCAGAGCCGATTGCAGTCGGAAAGAACATCAGCTCCGCACCGAGAAGCGCAAGACAGCGTGCCGTTTCGCAGAACCATTGATCCCAGCAGATTCCGAAGCCGAGAACCCCGAATCCGGATTTAAAAACCCGGAAGCCCGTGTCACCGGGTGTGAAATAGAATTTTTCGGCATACGGAATGCCGTCGGGAATATGTGTTTTTCGGTACACTCCCAACAGCTCGCCGTCGGCGTCAATGACGGCAAGTGAGTTAAAGGCGGTGTTGCCGAACCTCTCGTAAAAGCTCACGGGAATCACCGCGTTCAGCTCTGCGGCAAGACTGCACATTCTGCGGACGGCGGGGTTTTCGGAGAGCGGTGTGGAATATTCCATAAATTCAAAGCTTTGTGTCTTGCAGAAATACGGAGTTTCAAACAGCTCCTGAAGAAGGATTATGTTTGCACCGCGCGCTGCCGCAGCACGGACAAAATGTTCTGCTTTTTCAATTGATTTTTCGCGGCTTGAGGCTGCTTTCATCTGTATTGCCGCAACGGTTACGTTTCTCATAAATCATCACCTGCCCAAAAAAAATAAGAGGCTGCATATTCCGCAACCTCTTTGTTAGGTCAATTATATCACATTGTCCGAATACGTCAATACTCATTCGGGAGTATTTTTCTACCGCAAAAGTACGAAAAACTATTGAAAAATTTTTTAATATATGGTATAATCCTCCTATATTTTAAATTTTAAGGGGAGTTTTGTTTATGGAAAGAGAAAAACTTGGCTCAAGATTGGGCTTCATTCTGCTTTCGGCAGGCTGTGCAATAGGCTGCGGAAATGTCTGGAAGTTTCCGTGGATGTGCGGACAGTTCGGCGGAGGCGCATTTGTTTTGATTTATCTGATTTGTCTCATCATTCTGGGAATTCCGGTAATGACCATGGAATTTTCAATCGGGCGCGCGTCTCAGTCCAGTCCTGTGCGCATGTTCAGAAAACTTGAAAGACCGGAGACCAAATGGCACATTCATGGCGGCGTTGCACTGCTCGGAAACATTTCGCTCATGGCGTTCTACACAGTTGTGTGCGGCTGGATGATTTACTATTTCGTAAAATTTTTGACGGGTACGAATGCGGAAGTCGGATTTGTGCCGATGATTCAAGACCCGGCAATCAATGTGACATATCTTGCTGTCACCGTTGCGGTGGCGTTCGGCATTCTCTGCTTCAATTTGCAGGGCGGTCTTGAAAGAGTCACAAAATATATGATGATAATTCTGTTTGTACTTATGATTGTTCTTGCAGTTCACAGCGGAATGCTTTCGGGAGCTGCGGAAGGCTTGAGGTTCTATCTCCTGCCCGACATTTCCGCAATAAACGGAAACGTTATTGTGGGCGCAATGAATCAGGCATTCTTCACTCTCAGCCTCGGCATGGGCTCAATGGCAATTTTCGGAAGCTACATAGGCAAGGAACGTTCGCTTCTCGGCGAGTCGCTGAATGTTGTCATTCTCGACACCTTTGTTGCAATTGTTTCGGGTCTGATAATTTTCCCTGCATGCTTCACATTTGATGTTGAGGTCACGGCAGGACCGAGTCTGCTGTTTGACACAATGGCGTCTGTGTTCAACAATATGGCAGGCGGACGCTGGTGGGGAGCGCTGTTCTTTCTGTTCATGACCTTTGCCGCGCTTTCAACCGTTCTTGCGGTTTGCGAGACAATTCTTGCGTGCGTGCGCGAGCTGACGGGCTGGAGGAGACCGAAGGCGTGTCTGATCTGCGGCTTGGGAATATTTGTGCTTGCAATGACAACAGCACTCGGCTACAGTGCGTTTTCAAGCTTTGTTCCGTTTGCGGCAGGCAGCGCGTGGCTTGATTTCTGGGATTTCCTTGTGAGCACAAACATTTTGCCTCTCGGCTCTCTGGTTGTGACGCTGTTCTGCTGCAACAGCCGTTATGGCTGGGGCTGGAAGTCGTTCAAGGCTGAGGCAAATGAAGGAAAGGGCTTAAAGGTTAAGGAATGGATGAGACCTGTTTTCACATATGTCATTCCCGTTGTAATTATAATTTTGTATATTTACGGACTTGCAACCTTTAGCTGGAAATAGGTTCGGTCTTTCTGCGGCATTGTTGATTATTCATCTGTATTTTGCATTTGTGAGGAGGCGGCGGAATGCGCGAGACAAACGATTGGATACTGTTTAACAATATTGTATATAAAATCTACACTGTTTCTGACGGTCGGCTGATGAGAACGCGTTTTTTGGAGCAGCTGAACATGCTGATTGATTTTGATGCCGCGGATTTCTATCTTGCGGACGGCGAACGCGGACTGTTTGATCCCGTGCTGTATAACACTGAGGCGGTGGCGGGCGAGCTTGACAAGCTTGACTATTCAAGAGGGATTCTGTATGACGGCGAATGTGCCGCATACCGCGAGTCGGATATTATGTCTGACAGTGCGAGAGTTGAAACGCCGTATTACAAGGCACTCTATGTGCCGAACGGCTGGCATTTCAGCGCACAGATGATTTGTGCGTATGAAATGCACCCGACCGGAGTTGTGACGCTGTACCGCAAAATCGGAAAACCCGACTTTGACCGTGATGACATTATGGTTCTTGATATGCTGAAGGAGCATATGGCATATCGGCTTTTCAGAGACCGGAATCATGACGGCTTTGACATTTCGGAGACTGCTGCGGCGTTTGCCGAAGAGTTTGACCTGACACGGCGCGAAAAAACCGTGCTTTGCCACATTCTTGCTGGCGAGGACAATGATGAGATAAGTGAAAAGCTTTGCATAAGCGTTCATACGCTGAAAAAGCATATTCTGAATATCTACAGAAAAGCAGACGTCAACAGCCGCCTTAAACTTGTGAACAAGGTTAAAACGGTGAGAAGTAATCCAAAAGTAGTATAAAAATAAATAATTTTGCTACTTGCACATGTTTTTGCAATGTGATACAATCAAGAAAATTAAAAGTAAAGGCAACGGAGCCTCGAAAGTCTCCGCTGTCTTTTTTTTATGCATTTACGCAAAAGGGAGGAATTTCCGATGAAGGAGCTTGTAATCATTATAAGACCCGAGAAGCTTGAAACCGTCAAGGAAATACTTGATGAAAAGAAGTGCGGAGGAATGACAATATCAAGCGTCATGGGCTGCGGAACACAGAAAGGAATTGCAGATGATAATGCGGTGAACGTCATAAAAGGGTTCAAGACGAATATAAATCTGCTGCCGAAAATCAGGGTTGAGGCGGTTGTCCGCGACAAAGAGGTTGATGACATAATAACTGAGCTTCGGGACAGAATTGTGACAGGTCATGTCGGTGACGGCAAGGTGTTCATAAGGAACATCGAGGGTGCTGTGAGACTGAGAACCGGCGAAAGAGACGACAAGGCGCTGTAGCGCGAAACCCTTTAGAAGAATCAGAGGTGACAGGTATGGAGAGTGATAAAAGAGTTATTGTCAGGATTGAGGGAGTCAACAAAATATACGGGACAAACCATGTTGTTAAGGATCTTAATCTTGAAATCTATGAAGGAGAGTTCCTGACACTGCTCGGTTCATCGGGCTGCGGAAAAACAACCACGCTGAGAATGGTTGCGGGCTTTGAAGAACCGACCGACGGAACAATATGTGTTGAGGGAGAGGACATACACAACAAAGAGCCTTTTGAAAGGGACGTTAACACAGTGTTTCAGAGCTATGCACTGTTTCCGCATATGACGGTGTTTGACAACATTGCATACGGACTGAAGATGAAAAAGGTCAAAAAGCCTGAGATAAAGGAACGGGTGAACGAAATGCTGGACATGGTTCAGCTGGGCGGCTTTGAAAGAAGGTACCCGTCACAGTTGAGCGGCGGTCAGAAACAGAGGGTCGCAATTGCAAGGGCGTTGATAAACCGTCCGAAGGTTCTTCTGCTGGACGAGCCGCTGGGAGCACTTGACCTGAAGCTGCGCAAGCAAATGCAGCTTGAATTGAAGCGGCTTCAGAAAAAGCTGAACATAACGTTTATATATGTTACGCATGACCAGGAGGAGGCACTCACCATGAGTGACAGAATTTGCATCATGAACATGGGTGTTTTGCAGCAGGTCGGCACTCCGATGGAGATTTACGAAAATCCGCAGACCAAGTTTGTTGCGACCTTCATCGGTGAGACAAACATTTTTGACGGAAGCGTCACGGAGTGCAAAGACGGCAGGCTGCACATCGCGGTTGAGTCGGGAGACTTTTTTGAGACGGGTGAGGGCTTCGGCAAGGGAGACATGCTTTCCGTTTCGGTTCGCCCTGAAAGAATGCTTTATTCTTCCGAACCCGTTGAAGGCTTCAATCTTGTCGGAACGGTCAGGGAGCAGATTTATGTCGGCTCGGTTCTGAAAACGATTGTGGTTATGCAAAACGGCAATGAGGTGAAAATCGAACGCCTTGCGGGACAGGAGCTTCCGAGAGGCGGAACGGTTTATCTTCACTGGAATGCAGGCGACGCAAAGCTCATACATACTTTTGATAATGTCTTTGCGGACGCGGTTGAAAACATTGTAATGGAGTGATTGTTATGGCAAAATTATCACGGCATAAATTTAGGTCGAACACTCTTCCGGCGATAACAACGGTCGGTCCGGTTTCGCTGTGGCTTGTGTTTTTTGTGGCAGTTCCGCTGATATATGTGCTGGTGATGAGCTTCTGCTCACTTGACAGCTCATATAACGTGACATTCAAATTCACGGCTGATAACTACCGCAGACTGCTTGACCCGAACTACATTCAGATTTATGCAACGTCGATTGTGGTTGCATTTCTGACAACGGCAATATGCATACTGGTCGGCTATCCGTTTTCCTTTTTGATTGCGAGAAACAAATCAAGGTTCAAGCCGCTGCTGTATATGCTGGTTATCATACCGTTCTGGACAAACTCGCTGATCAGGATTTACGGCTGGAGAACCTTTTTAGGCTCGGGCGGCTGGCTGAACAGCGCACTGATGGCAATGCACATAACGAGTGAGCCGGTTCAGTTCCTGTTCAACAAGGGTGCAACGGTTTTCGGTATGGTATACTGTCTGTTCCCGTTCATGGTGCTTCCGCTTTACACGGCGATTGAAAAGCTTGACACAAGCCTGCTTGAGGCATCGTCGGATCTCGGAGCGAAAAGAAGCGCAACCTTTTTAAGAATAATACTTCCGCTGACCGCAAGCGGAATATTTTCGGGAAGCATAATGGTGTTCATTCCGAGTCTGGGTTATTTCTTCGTTGCGGACATTCTGGGCGGCGGAAACAGCGATGTCATCGGAAACCTGATTGAACGCCAGTTTCAGAGCGGAAACAACTGGCCGCTCGGCTCGGCATTGTCAATCATCTTGATTTTGATAACACTTGTCCTTGTGAAGCTCTATCAGAAGGCAGGCGGAGATATGGACAGTCTGGGGGTGTAGAAAATGAGCAGAAAAACAAAGACGGCGGTGTCAAAGACGGCAGGAGCGGTTTTTTGCAGCATGGTATATATTTTCCTGTTTCTGCCGATCAGCGTCATCGTTGCAAATTCCTTCAATGCAACAACACAGAAGCCATATCAGTCATGGAAGGGATTCACGCTTGACTGGTATGTGAAGCTGTTTGACAACAGCACGCTGCTTCGGTCATTCGGTGTGACAATCTGCGTTGCGCTGATTTCGACTGCTCTTGCAACGGCAATCGGAACGGTGGCGGCGGTCGGAATGTATCGCTATAAGTTCCGCGGCAAGGGTGCGATTGACGGACTGTTGTATATACCCGTCGTAATTCCCGAGATTGTGCTCGGAATATCGTTGCTGACCCTTTTCTCAAACACGGGAATACCGCGCGGAATGGTGACACTGGTGCTTGCACACACAACCTTTGCGGTGCCGTATGTCATATTCAACGTCCGCGCAAGGCTTTCGGGATATGACAGCTCGATTGAAGAGGCAAGCATGGATTTGGGAGCGAACAGGCTCACAACATTCAAAAACATCACGCTTCCCGTTCTTGCACCGGGAATCGGAGGCGGAGCACTGCTGGCGTTCACGCTTTCGATTGATGATGTGATTGTGAGCTATTTCATCAACGGTCAGGTCAAGACCTTTCCGCTTCAGGTTATGGGAGCGATAAAAAGCGGTGTTGCACCCGATGTGAACGCGCTTTCAACGCTCATTCTCATAGCAACGGTCATTCTGGTTGTTCTGACTCAGAGTGATCTGATTAAAAAAATTAAAGGAAAGAAGAGGTAATGTATTATGAAAAAACTTATATCGTTTGTTACAGCGGCGGCAGTTGCGGCGGCATTCACACTGACAGGCTGCGGCGGAGACGGAAAGACGGCTTCAAAGGACGGCGGAACACTGAACATATACACATGGACGGAATATATTCCCGACAGCGTAATTGAAAAGTTTGAAGATGAAACAGGCATAAAAGTTAATCACACAACCTTTTCTTCAAATGAGGATATGCTGGCAAAGGTGAAATCGGAGAGTGAGGGTGCATTTGACATTATCCAGCCGAGTGACTATATGGTTGAGCAGATGGCATCTCAGGGAATGCTGGAGGAGATTGATGTTTCAAAGCTGTCAAACTTTGAAAACATCGGTGAGGAATACCGCAGTCCCGAATATGACCCGGGCAACAAATAC
>CAKSIW010000057.1 GCA_934463175.1 uncultured Clostridia bacterium
CGAAGGGGAAACAATTAAGAAAATAGGAAACTAAAGGTGTCGTCTAAGATTTATGGAGGGTTTTTTTATGAAAAAGTTATTTTCATTTGTTCTGGCATGTGTTCTCTTGGTGTCAGCGGCGGTTGTGCCGGCTGCTGCCGCGGAAAATGAGACGGTGTTTTTAACGGCAGCGTTTTTGGGCGGGAGTATAACCGAGGGGACAGGTTCGACGGCGGTGGACGAATATACAAACACCCATTTGACAGGTACGTTTCAGAAGTTCAACCCGAGCTGGGTTAACCTCACAGGGGAATATCTGAAACAGAATTACGGAACACAGAACATTATCAATGCGGGCATAGGAGGAACAACATCGGGCTTTGGCATGAGCAGAGTGGGAAAAGATGTAATTTTTAAGCTTGAAGATAATATTCCCGATATTGTTTTTGTGGAATTTACAGTAAATGACGGCACACAGCAATTCAGGGTTTCAACATGGGAAAGCATTGTGCGTCAGCTATATACTGCCAATCCGAATGTGAAGATAGTTTTTGTAAATACGGTAACATCAAATGTTCAGAGCTGTGTTGACAATTCTGCTCCGCAGAAAGCTCTTGCGGAATACTATAACATTCCGGTAATAGATATGGCAAATCAGTTCAAAGAAGGGGACGGATATATATCTCAGGCAGATATGAAGAGCCGATATACCCCCGACAGTACGCACCCGAACAACGCAGGATATGAAAAGTATTTTGAAGAGGTGGTTGACTGCTTCCAAAATGAAGAGTGGAGAACCAAGCTTTTAAATCCTGCATTCACTTCAAACGGAAGCTTAAAGGCGGTTTACAATGATAATAAATTTGAGTTTTTGAACCCGAATTATGACGAAGCGGAGACAAGCACAAAGCTTGAGAAAAGCGGAACATGGCAGACGAAAGAGGTAAACGATACAAAACGCGGTATAAAAAATGCAATTGTTTCAACAAACAAAGGCGATAGATTGGAATATGAGTTCTACGGTTCGGGTATCGTTGTTACAATGAGCAGCTGCGCAGCCGGCGGAATTGCAAAGTGGGACATTGACTACGGCGAAAAAACGGGATATATTGACCTTCGTTCAACAAGTAACTGGTGGGGTGCACCTCTCACAGTAACGGGTCTGGCTGCCGGCAAGCATGTTTTAAGGATTACAAACTATGAAAGAGTGAACAGCGAGTGCGCAGCTCCCGGAAACCCCGAAATCCGTATCGCGCAGTTTATAACAGACGACACTTCAACAAGTGCGGCAGTATATCCGACAGAAGCATCGTCCTCTTCAGATTCTGAAACAACATTGCCGCAGACCGCCGGTCCGGAGCCTGTGTTTGAGCTTGATTTGACAAATGCGGCACAGGAGAGCGGAGAGAGCATTACGGGACTTGCCGATAAAACAGGAAATGCAGAATCCATAAGCCCGGTTTACAAAGATAACACAGGCAATAAAAATGTATATTTAAAAACATATGAGCTGAATGGAAAGACCACAAAATATCTGAGTATGGGCACTTACGGTTCAAATGACTATCCTTCGGACTATGCCTATGAGGCGAACATGGGTGACAATTCGGCAGAGGCTCCAGCGGTAAAGGTTAAGTCTGCAAAAGTGAACGGCAGCAAAGCATATACCGTTGAGACATGGGCAAAGGCAAATCAGACAAATGTTGTTGAGAGTGCGTTGTTCGGCAGACAAAGCAATTATAATACAGGTACGGGAATGTATATGAAGCTTGGAAACTCAAACAACAAGGATGCATTTAATTTTGCTTATAACAATAAGTCAAAAGCTGCAAACGGTAATAAGTTTTTAACTGATGCCGGAGTCGGCAGAGAGGATCAATGGGCGCATTATCTGATCACCGCAAGCTATGATGAAACGGCAAAGAAATGGACATACAACTTCTATCTGAACGGTAAACTGTGCGGATATGAAAATACCATAACAACAGAAGCGGTGGATTTTGCCGATGAGAGCAGTTGGTGCTTGTATATAGGCAGAGGTGCAAAGTCGAGCTTTGCAGGTGATATAGGTACGTTCAAATTCTATGACAGAGTATTAAATGCGGCGGAAATAAGCCAGGCATATGCGGCAGAAAGGACGAGCTTTGATGCAAGCGCAGCCGTTGACGGAACATTGAGCTATGCAGTTTCCGAGAAAATAAAGGATAATACGTATACGGCTGCAATATCGGAAGGTGCAGTGCTTGATCCGAATATCGGCGGAATTACGGTTGACGTTTCAAATCTTGTCGGTGCGGCAGGGCTTATGGCTTCAAGTGTCACTGCGGACAGCTTTAAAATTGCGGATACCGACGGTGCTGCGGCAAAGGGAAAGGTTTATGCAAAGGCAGACGGAAACAAGATTTATCTGTCATTCGGTGCGCTTGAACCGAAGAAAGCATATAAGCTGGTGCTGAATGCAGGAGGCTTGAAGACCTCAACAGGCTTCCCGTGTGTTGAGAAGAGCCTTGCATTCTCCACCTCAGAAAGCTTGCTGGCAGATGAAAATTTTGACAATTGGACAAGTCTTGAAAATGCAGACGGAACTATTGCGTTTGTGTCAAACGGTGTTGAAGGAGATAAAAGTGCTTTTACCTTGCAGACAGAGGGAAATGATAAGTTTTTGAGGATGCAGCCCACCGAAAAGAACAAAAATTCTATGCTCTCTGCGGTGTTTGACGGGAATATGAAATTTATAACGGGAAATTCCGTGCTGGTTTCTCAGACAAGCGTGAGGGGAACAGGAAAGACTACAAAGAATGTTCTTTCAAATTTGCAGCATTCCGCCGGAACATACAGCTACACAGGGTGGTTTTTAAATTCTGATTCTTCATTGACGGCAAATGACGGTGTTCGCACACATGAGCTCACAAAGGAACAGTCATCTTTTGCAACAAATGACGGCATGAAGAATGAAAACGGGTTTACTCCTGTGGAAACAATAAGCTTCAGAGAGTCGGAGGGAGACTTTTATGTATTAAAGCTCAATTCGATTATAAATCCGTATATTGACAGATATTCTGTTGCACAGGAAGGCGATTACTACAGAAGAAACTATATAAACGGATTAAGATTTGCACAGACATATATCACAGGCAGTGATGACACAGCGAATGCATACACCGATATAACATATGTAAAGGCATACACAAGAATCAAGCCCGAAATCCTGTCAAAGAAATATGGGGCAGGAAGCTTAACTCTGGCACTCAATGATGATCTGGCACAAGTAGATGTTGGCAATATAATTCTTGTTGAGGAAGGAACATGGAACAAAATTGATTGTCAAAAAACGTTTGACAGCACATCAAGAGAGCTTGTTCTGACCTCTGCGGACATAAAGCAGGGATCAAGCTATAAGGTTGTGTTTGACGGAATAAAAACAGCTGACGATGGGGTGAAGCAGGGCTTGGAAATGCCTTTCTACGAAAGAATATATGTTCCGGGCGGCACTGCCGGACTCAGAATCGGCAATGTGAAGTTTATATCCGGCAATGAGGAAGTAACGTCAAACAATAACATCGGAAGTACAATAAAAGCAACATTTGAAGTATCAAATAATACAGATACAAATAAATCTTTTGTCGGGGTGCTTGCACTGTATAACAACAATGTTCTCACAGCGGTAAAAACAGTTAATGTGACAGATATTGCACCAAAAACAAGCGGCAGAAGCTTCAGTACAGGTGATATTTCTGTGCCTGCTGATGAAAATGCAGGATATACTGTGAAATTTATGGTGTGGAGCGACCTTAATTCGCTGATACCGATAACCAAGACATCCGAGCCGGGAGACTGTCTTTGACAATGCTGACGTGATAATTCCGCAGTGGAGCGGAAAAAGTGTTGAAAACAGCGTGAAATATATAAGCTTTAAGCCTGCCGTGAGGCTTTTGCCGCTCACCGTGAAGCCGTCAGGCTTCACGGTGACAAGCGGTGCGGTTGAAACGGTGGTGTATAATCCCGTAACGTTGGAGACAACAGCATATTTAAGCGGTGATACGGTTTTAAACAATGTATGCGGAATAAATGCCACCGATTTATTGCTGAGTGAAAACGGGGACAGTGTCAGTGTTGAAGAAGCCTGCACGGTTATTTTTGAAAATGAGAACACGGCTGAAAGTGTCTTTGTTCAGAATGTGGAATTTTACAACGGTTTATCCGAGCGCATATACCTTTTTGAAAATGAAAGCAGCATAAAGGCTCGCATAAGGGTTGTGAATAAGAGCGGAAGGAACATAGAAAAATGCTATGTCTCAATGAAGAAAAACGGAAAAGAAATAAGGAAGTTCTATATCTCGATGGTGAAAGATGAACAAAAAGATATTTCAATTTCGCTCTGCGAAAAAATAGGACAAAATGACATTGTATCTGTGAGCGTTAAAGAATGACGGCGGTGTTCCGGCGGGAAGAGAAGAGGGGTTGTTTATGAATATGAAAAAAATCATGTGTCTTGCAGTGACTTTATGTATGCTTGTGACTGCTTTTACCTGTTTTGCGGAAGACAACACAAGAGATGGCTTTGTCATGATAAGTGCAGCCGATTTTGACGGAAAAAACATAGTGTCAAACACCGGAAGCTTCAGTGCCAATCAGGATACGGGAGTGGTGGGCGGCATTTTCACCGGATCAAGCCTGTGGTATACTCTGGATTTTGATGTTGCACCGCAGAGCCTTGATTTTTACGCGGGCGTGTCGCAAAACTATGCAGGCGGTGTGGTCGAGGTGCGTGCCGATGATCCCGATAAGGGTGTGCTGCTGGCAAAAATAAATATTGAAGCCACGGATTGGAGCAATGCACACAAGCACAGCGTTGATATGCTTGAAAAGGTGACAGGTGTGCATAAGGTCTATTTCACGATTCGTGCCGTAACATGCAATATTTATAAATTTCAATTCAGAAAACCCGGATCAAATGACAGCGGATATGCGGAGCTTTCGGCTGATTATTCATATTCCGACACTGACGGCAATGAATTTGCACGCGATATAGAAATGGTGACGCAGCTTGGAGTTATGGGAGAGTATCAAAATGGCAGATTTGAGCCGCAGATTCCTTTGAAAAGGGGAGAATTTGCTGAAATAATGGCAGATTTGCTTGATCTCGGAAGGAGTGCGGGCGAACGGTTCCGCGATGTGCCTGCCGGACATAAAAATTCAGGTGCAATAAATGCAATGTGCGATGCAGGGTATTTTGCAGGAAACGGAGACGGCAATTTTGAACCTGATTTGTATATGCTGCGGGCTGACGCCTATGTTGTGGCTTCAAAAATACTCGGTTTTGATGTTATAGCCAAACAAAACGGCGGATACCCTAGGGGGTATGAACTAACCTTATATGCGGCAGGAATGAAAAGCTGTCTCAAAAATAATGAAAAATTCATACGCCGTGATGCAATGGCAAATTATATCTGCGAGCTTATTGAAGCGGACGGTCTTGAGGGTGTGGTTTACACAAAGGACAATGTGACATATGAGCGCGGAACGGGATATTTTCAGAGAAAAAATATATTCAAGGCGAGAGGATTTGTTGAAGCCAACAGCTTTACGGGTTTATACAACACAGAGTCTCACACCGACTACGGAAAAATAATTATAGACGATGTTTTATACAGCACGGGAAGCACGGCGGCGTCTGCATATATCGGCTTGGAGTGTGACTTTTATTATAAGGCTGACGGCGGTGAAAGAGAGCTGCTTGCTGTTTTGCCGTCCGACGGTATCAGATTATATACATATAATATTATAGATGATGAAATTGTAAAGTTTGATTCAACCGTCATTGAAATAGCAGATGAAAATCAGAGAGTCAGAACGCATAATGTCACCCCTCAAAGTGTTTATTTGTATAACGGTAAAGCAATTGAGGGAAGCGTAAAGGATAATATAGACATAAGCAATTTCAAAGGTCAGATAAGGATTGCACAGAACAGTAACGGAAATATAACCGTAATTATCGAGGAGTACAGTAACATAATTGTGTCAGGAAAGGATAGTTTTTCCGAAACAATTACGGATAAGATAAGCGGAAAAAGATTCTCCGTTAATTCAGACAAAGATGATGTTGTGATAACAAAGGGCGGCAAATACATAAGCATTCAGGATATAAATGCAGGAGACCTGCTTGTTGTATATGAAAGCAAAAATGTTCAGGGCAAAAAGCTGATAAGGTTTGATGTTCAGAATGGCACAGCAAGCGGAAAAATTACTAAAAGCGGTAATAGCTGTGTATATATAGGAGATAAAAAGTATTATCCTGCAAGAGAATTGACCGGCACGCTGAGTGTCGGCAAGGTCATAGAGGCAAAGTGCAACAAGTATAATGAGCTTGTGGAAATAAAAATGTCGGACGGGGATATATATCAAAATATCGGCTGCTTGCTGAGTGCAGGATACAATCAGAACAAGGATTATTTTGAAGTTAAAATTCTGACAGCAGACGCCGGAGCCGTAATTTTTAAAAGTGCCGGCAGGATCAGGATAGACGATAAAAAGTATTCCGATGCGAACAGCGCTTTCAATGAGATAAAAACCGTTGACTTAAAAACGCCGATATATTATGTGCTTAATGAAAATGAAGAGATAACACTTATTGACACATATAAGAACGGGGGCGGCATAAATCGCATTTTCAGACTTACGGAGGACGGAAGGACTGACAGATATTCCGCGGGAGAACGCAGCAGAATATTTTATGACAACCGAACAGGAATGGGAAGATATACAATAGCAGACGATGCAAAAGCAGTTTATTTTTGGAACAAGGATACAGAGAATAATCTGACTGAAATCGGTGAGCTTGTTTACAATGAATACTATTCTCCCGACTGTGATTTGTATTCCTTTGAGGAAAATTCCGATGTTGTCAACGTTGTAGTATATCACGATTATGAGGTGCGCGGGACTTATACGCCGATTGTTGTGAGAGAGGTATACAATTCCTATGACGAAGAAAGCGGAGAGTTTTCACTGAGGCTTGAGGGCTTCAGCGGAAGCGCAAAGAGAGAATGGGGAATCAGCGATATAATATACAGCGGAAATGACAGCTTTAAGAGACTCGTAGACTCTTTAACTCTTGGCGATTTCATAAAATGTGAATTTGATTCGCATGGTGATATAAATGCGGCAGAGCTTGTGTTTTTACATGACGGAGCAGGTTCGACGGAAAACGGGATTAATTCTGTTTTGTCCAAGGACGGAAATTGGTCAAACGGCTCTGCGTCTCAGGAAAAGAGACAGTTTATGGGAGTTGTCACTGATATAAACGGCGAATTTGTGAAGCTAAGCTCAAAAGACGGCAGCATTGATTACCTGAACGCAAACGGTGCGCCTGTTGTGAAAATAATATGCGGAAACAGAAAAGAGATATACGGCGGGTTATCCGTGCAGGATATATCTGTCGGTGACCATATTGTTGTGTGGACGCGAAATGACCGCGTGATACAAATTGCAGCATATGAAAGGGTGGAATAGGTGAAAAGATGAAGAACAAGGTTTTATTTATATCAGCTTTAATCTGCATTGTGTTTTCAGGGTTATGCACGGTGTCATATGCTCTTGAGCTTAATGAGCCGCGGGTTAATACATTAACAGGTGAAATCAGTATAGGCGGAGCAGATGAGAGCGGGATTTCCGGAAAGCCTCTCATACTGAAGGTGTATAACGGAAATACACTGTATTATATTGACTGCTGCGAAACGGTGAAGAACGGGTTGGAAAATACATTTGCCTTTTCTGCATGGAAGCCTGTGTTAAGCCTTCCGAGCGGAACATACAATGTATATGTTTACAGTGATATAACAGGCGAAGCCGCAGAGGCAAGCTTTGAGTACAGCAGCGTAAAAGATATTTACACCTTAATGAAAACACTCACACAGGCTGATGAGGAGACATTTTTAAGTACAGTTTCCGGTGTATCGGAAAATATTTTTGCCTCTGCAAAGGAAATATCCGGCTTAAGCTCCGAGGCAAAGGGCAAGCTTTATGCGAACATGAGAAAAGTATCCGCAGCGCTTCCGGAGAGCTGTGAGACGGAGGAAGAACTGAAAAAGACCAGGGAGGAATATATAAAATACAGTAAAGAAATTGAAGATGCAGTCGGAATGGCAAAGTTTGCAGACCTGAAGCAAAAGCGGACAGCAGATGTGAAAGTATGGATAGATACATATATTCCGTATTTTGATATAGAAAAGGATAATCCTGCAACGGCAGCGGACGAGAGTGAGCTTTATAAGTATTTTGAAAGGGTTAAGACGAATACGGAATTTTTGGAATCGCTCAAAAATTGCAGCTTGGATTCATTTTCTGTTGGTGAACTGCAAAATAAGATATATGAAAAAGTTTCAATGTCGATAATCAGGACGGGTGCGGTTAATGAAGTGACAAAATACCTTAATAAATTTGAGAGCCTGTTCTCCTTTGATAAGATTCAGCTCGGAAAGCTTTCTGAGGTTAAACAGGACGAGGCATACAGCTTTATATGCGGAAAGGCTTATGATGACTATGAAGCCGTTAAAGATGCTTTTGACGGAAAGGTTAAGGAGCTTGTTGCAGCATTGGAGAATAAAACGACCGAGAATGGCGGTTTCGGCGGTGGCAGCGGTGGCGGCGGTGCTGTTCCGGGTAAAGTCCCCGTTATAGAAAAAAATGATGATAAGCCTGACACGGCGGCGGATTCTGTTTCTGCTTTTAAGGATATGAGCGGTCATAAGTGGGCAGAGGAGGCTGTTAACTATCTTTACGGTAAAAAAATAATAAACGGCAAAGGAAACCAAGAGTTTGCACCGTCCGACAGCCTCACAAGAGCTGAAGCGGTGAAGATAATCGTTACAGCGGCGGGAAAAAGTCTTAACGGCAGCGACAGCGTTTTTGACGATGTTGCGGCTGACAGCTGGTATGGTGTTTATGTTTCATCTGCATACAGGTGCGGAATTGTATCAGGTGTTTCGGAAAGGAGCTTTGCACCTGAGCTGAATATAACAAGGCAGGATTTTGCGGTTATGATATACAAGGGATTTGCAATTAATTCAAAGGAAGGAGCTCTGAGCTTTGATGACTGTGCGGAAATAGATGAATATGCAGAAAAAGCGGTGTCGGCTCTTTTTGAAAATAAGATCATTTTGGGAAACGATGAAAATAAATTTGAGCCGAAGAGAAATATAACCCGTGCGGAGGCAGCAATAATAATTTACAGAATTATTAGCGAAAACGGAATGTGACAGCCAAATGAAAAAACGGTGGTTTGAAAGGAACTTTGATTATGAAACGCTATAAAGTGGAATTTAATAAGCACTATTTTGACGGTAAAGACGTGTTTCCAAAAGGCGAAATCACAGTTGGTAATGACAATGCTTCTGCTTTAAAAACAGTGCATGAATTTCTGGACACCTTTTGGAAAACCTGCTGCAAAGAGCCGTACGGCAAAATGAAATATCCTTTCTTAGTTCCCGGCGGATTTTACGCAGATCTTTGGGATTGGGACAGCTTTTTCATGGCATGTGCCGTACCGGAGGGAGGATACAGTTATGCAAAGGGTTCTATACAGAATCTGCTTGACGGAATGAATGAGGAAACAGGTGCACCCGCAAAGAAATACGGACTTGACGGCAGCGTTGATTACACTCAGCACCCGTATCCGCTTCAGATTCAGTTTGCATATATAATGGCAAAACGTACGGGTGATATGGAAGGTCTTGAGAAGGAGTACCCCCGATTTGAGAGAATGCTCAAGTGGTATGAGGACAACACCAAAAAGTTTGGTTTTTATGTGTGGAACAGCCTGTGGGGGAATGGCATAGATAACAATCCGTCGGTATACGGCAGAACACCAAGAAGCTCGGCAGGGGTGGATCTTGCTTCATTCCATTACCGTGAGCTCATGGCAATGAGGAAGGTATCTGAAAAATTTGTGCCTGATAAAGCAGACTTTTATGCAGAGATGGCGCATAATCTGAAAAAGCAGATTTGCGAAAAATACTTTGATTGCGCAGATGGAATGTTTTACAATGTTGATTTAAACTATAACGCAGACAGTGTTACGAACCAGAAGGTGGGGTGGGTAACTCACCTTAAGTTTAAAAGCTGGGCATCGCTGTTTCCCCTTTGGGCAGGTGCTGCCACTCCCGAGCAGGCAAAAATTATAAGAGACAGGATTATGTCGGAGGAGGAATATCTAAGCTGCTGCGGTATCCGTTCACACAGTAAAAATGACATGGTATACAACAATGAGCCAATGGGGAATCCTTCAAACTGGCAGGGACCGGTGTGGGGGCTGAGCACGTTTGTCACCGCTTATGGGCTTGCGAGATACGGCTATAGAGATGATGCTCTGGAGGTTGCATACAGACTTATCCGTACTTTTGCAGCTGACATTGAACAAAATAAATGCATACACGAAGCATACAGCGGTGAAACCGGACAACCGCTCATTAAGCCCGGTTTTGTAAGCTGGAATATGCTTGCATATAAAATTATTGACGATATAGAAAACGGAAAGGATTGTACAACAGAGGATATACTCTGTTGAAAGCGTGAGGGTGTATGAGTTATAAAATTAAAAAAGGCAGAATTGTGTCTGATAAGGGTATTCCTATTCCTCCAAGGTGGTTTTGCGACGATCTGACGGCTTTTGCTTCCGATGAAAGAGGCATTACGGCAGTTGAGTTTTTCAACCGGCGCACAAAAGGCTCTGAGAAGGTTTTTGTTGCCGATATGTGGGGAGGATTTGTGTTTTATATTGTTGACGGCATGGAACGACATGTTCTTGAACTGTCGGAATGTACGGTTATGCCCTACGGTTTCACCGCGGTATATAATTTTAAGGGGGACAGGTTTTTGTATGAACAGCGTGTTGTAAACAACACCGTCTATGTCTCCATGACATCTGCAAAGACCGAGGGTGTTAAATTTTCCATGGAGTTCTATGATATGTTATGCTTCACTCCTTTTGAACACGGAGACCTGCGTTACAGGAGCAAAATAAAACGTACGTGGAATGCATGGGAGTATAAAGCAGGCTGTCTCACAAATTCTTTTAATGAAGATGGTGAGGGAACATATGTGACAATTGCGTCAAGCTGTAAAAATAAATATTCGGTTCATTCATACGGAAATCTGAAGCATATTCTGGAAATCGAGCTTGGACCGGGAAAAACTGAATTTTTCAGCATATCATTTGCGGACAGCGAGAGAAAGAGCTATGATTTAACAAAGGCGGATTTTGCTCTTTTGGTCAAAGAACAGAATAAACGGTATGATGATGTGATAAAGAAAAGTCCGGTGCTGAAAAGTCCGTATAAAAAGCTTAACGAATTTTTTATGCTTGCACCGCTTTATCATGAGGCGTGCAAGGTTCAGTCAATCAAGGGCGCGATAAGAGCCAAAACCGAGCACTATTGGGTTTGGGGCTGGGACGGAATGAGCTCCTGTTATTCCTACAGCTATTGGAATGACGCGGAGTTTATCGGAGAACTTCTTGAGTTTTACAAAGAAACCGCAGACTGTGAGAAGGGGATTGCCCACTGGTTCGCAAGAGATTTCAGCCATATAGAAACATCAATGGCAGCTGCGCAGGGGTTCTATATAAATCTGCTTTATCAATATATGCAAAATGGCGGAGACGTTTCGTTATACTATGATTTTGCAAAGAAGATTTTTGAGATTATATTAAGAGTTGAGGTGAAAAATCTCGGCGTTTTTGAGGGACAGTCACTGTTCCCTGATTTCAGGGATTCAATATTGGAAACGGGACATGATATAAGCTGCTTCAACAACACAAGCACATATTGCGCGGTTATGGCAATGGTCAGGCTGGCGGAAAATCAGGGCGACAGAGAAACGAGGGAGAAGGCGGCTGCTGTTGCGGAGAGAACAAGAAAGAACTTTGACGATATTTTCTTTGACAGCAAAAACGGATTCTACAGGGGCTCTGTAGATTCATTATCACTTGAGAAAAGGGATATTTTCACATCGATGGCAATAAAGTGGGACAATGAATTTTGTGCCGATCTTGCAGAAAAACATAATAAGGAGTTTATTGATTTTTTTGAAAAAAACTTTGTTGCTCCGTCAGGAATAAGACCTCACCCGATCTGGGGCAAGGGCTTTGACGTTGATGCAAACCAGGCACATTGCTGGTGGCCGTCGAATGGCGAATATTACAGCCGCGGCATAAATCTTGCTGACAGGAGGGATCTGATAGACAAGTGGATAAAATGGGTGAGCGACTGGACGGATATTTTGATGTGTCCGGAGGGGATAAACTGTTATACCACGGATTCTAAACCCTATGTTGATGATTGGAACGCAATGAACGGAACATGGCAGACATATTCTCTGCGTGCATGGTACGAGGCGGCGGTTCACTCTGTTGTGGGAATCTGCTTCGAGGGTGAGGGGGTCAGAATTCTACCGTACAATGGTGAGGAGATGTCCTTGAAAAAGCTTGGTTTTTACGGGAAGAAATTTGACATTTATATGAAAGGCAGCGGAAAAAATATAGAAAAAATAGTCATTAATAAAAAAGAATACAAAGATAGATCGGGCTTTATTCCGAAACAGATTTTTTCAAAGAAAAACGTGATAGAGGTTTACAGAAGCAATGATTAATGCGCGGCTTGAAAAATGAAAAAACGGCATGCGCAAGGTGCACAGTGCCGGTTCGGAAAAAAGAGCTGCCGGGATTTCTTCGGGCAAGCGGAAATATTTAAGCTTTATTAAATATCATTTTGTGCTTGCGCAGAGCAGAATAAGCAATATGATACAATAGAAAGGTGCTGGAATATATGAAAATGACGTTTGCACTGTATTTCGGAAACAGGGGCTTTTTCCCCGGAAAACTAATTGCAGGAGCAAGAGAGGAACTGAAAAGGGCTGTTGAAAAAGCCGGATACGGATATATATGCATGGATGAGGCTGAAACACGCTGCGGTGCTGTGGAAACAATAGCAGAAGGAAAGCTGTATAATAATTTTTTAAACGAAAACAGAGGCAAATATGACGGAGTGATTGTGTGTCTGCCTAATTTTGGTGATGAAAACGGTGTGTCGGCTGCGTTAAAGGACGCTGCGGTTCCGATTCTTATACAGGCATATCCTGATGATATAGGTATGATGGACATAACTCACCGCCGTGACGCAATGTGCGGTAAATTTGCCGTGTGCAATATATTGCGCCAGGCAGGAATTCCGTATACTCTGACAAAGAAATTCACCGTGTCTCCGGAGTCTGAAAGCTTCAGAGAGGATTTGCACCGTTTTGCGGCAATTTGCAGAGTAGTAAAGGGAATGAGGACGTTTAATGTCGGCGCAATAGGTGCAAGAACCACGCCCTTCAAAACAGTTCGTGCTGATGAAACTGCTTTGCAAAGGAAGGGAATTAATGTGGAAACCGTTGATTTGAGCGAGGTTTTCCGACGTATGGATAGTGTCTCCGAAGGCGATGCTGACAAGGCTTGCGATAAAATTCTCAGTTATATGGAGTTTTCCGGTTATCCTGAGGAAAAGCTTATCAGGCTGGCACAGCTGCAATGCGTATTGGAGGATATTATTGAGGAATATGATTTACAGGCGGTTGCGCTCAGATGCTGGAACGAAATAGAAATCAATCTTGGGATTGCACCATGTGCAAGCCTGTCAATTTTAAATGAAATGGGTGTTGCAGCGGCGTGTGAGGTGGATATAACAAACGCTGTTATGATGCGTGCGCTGTATCTTGCGGCAGGTGCCCCATCGGCGCTGCTTGACTTTAACAATAATTACGGCGATGACGCGGAGAAGGCAATAATGTTTCATTGCGGTCCCATTCCGCCGTCAATGCTTAAAAAGAAGGGGCGGATTTCAAACCACAGTATTCTCGAAAATTCTCTGGGCAATGGTACCGGAGTGGGGATTAATAAGGGTGAAATAAAAGAAGGCCCGATAACAGTGGGAAGCATAAAGACGGAGAACGGAAAAATATACGGATTTGTAACCGAAGCGGAATTTACGAACGATGAAATTGAACCTGCATTTTTCGGCTGCGGAAAGGTGATGAAAAGGAAAAGCATTAACAGTGTTGCCAATTTTATGGCAACTAACGGATATAAGCATCATTTGTGTGTTGTATTTGAAAATTATGCTGATGTCATAAAGGAAGCGTTCAAAACATATCTCGGGTATGAGGTTGAGGAGGTGTTATAATGAATAAACTGGGAATATTTATGAATTTCTGGGAAAATACATGGAAGGCGGATCATATAAAATATATTAAAAAAGCGTCGGAAATCGGGTTTGATATTCTTGAATTCCAGGCACAGCCGCTGCTTGAAATGAGTAATGCAAGAATGGACGAAATAAAGGCAGCAGCGGATTATTATAATGTTGAGCTTACATACAGCCTGGGCTTGGATAAAAAATATGACATATCCTCGTGCGATATGAGCACAAGGAGCCGCGGTATAAAATATTTAAAGAATATTATGGAATGTGTTCATTATATGGACGGAAAAATAATTTCGGGCGTGAGCTATGCCGGCTGGGGTGTGCCTGACGGAGAGTTTGAACGTGAGGAGCTTCTTGAAAACAGCATAAATTCCATGAAAGAGCTTGTGAAGACTGCTGAGGATTACGGCATTACTTATGCTGTGGAGGCGGTCAACAGGTTTGAGGGCGTTGTTCTAAATACTGCCGAACAGGCAGTTGATTATGTTAAATGTGTAGACAGCCCCAACATGGGAGTGCTGCTTGACACATACCACATGAATATTGAAGAAAAAAATATAGGTGCTGCCATAAAATGTGCAGGAGATTTGCTTGTGGGGTTTCATACGGGTGAAAATAACAGAACAGCTCCGGGGAGGGGACACATGGATTGGAATGAGATTTTCAGTGCGCTTGCTTCTGTGAATTACGGCGGACGGATTGTTTCTGAGCCGTTTGTTGCTTCGGGCGGCGAGGTCGGAAGGGACATTTGTGTGTGGAGGAATTTGGTATCCGATACCTCTGAAGACAGTATAGATAACGAAGCGCGGTTTCTTTTGAATTTTGAAAGAGAAATGATTAAAAAACATTTCAAAGAGTGAAAATACAGAAAATGTTGCAGTAGAGCTTTCGGGATAACCGCAAATTGCTGAACGAATTTGTGTGCGGAGCTTTTTCAGTCTCTTTTCGGAATTAAGCGCACGTATGTTGTGATCGTATTTAAAGCTGACAGTATATTTATGTCCCAATGAGGGCATAAGGCTGTCAGTTTTTTTATTTAATTTAAAATTATGGTTGAGATAAATGTTGAATCCAAAAGCCGTTATGCAAAGCTTTAAAGTCTTGAAAAGCGGCAGCGGAATGCCGCGGACGCGTTTATAAATGAACGGTTGAGCCGTGCGTGCCTTTTTGCGAAAAATTGACAAACTTTAGTGAATAGTGAAGAGTGAATAGTGAATAGTGAAGAGGTAATAAAAAAAATCGACAAGCTTCGCAAAAAGCTTGTCGATTTTTGGCTGCCGGACTAGGATTCGAACCCAGACAAACAGAGTCAGAGTCTGTCGTGCTACCTTTACACAATCCGGCAATATGCTTGGTGCGAGCAGTGGGACTTGAACCCACACGTCGGTTGACACACGCCCCTCAAACGTGCCTGTCTGCCTATTCCAGCATGCTCGCATTTCCAAGTGAACCTCCTAATTATAATACGCTTTTCGCGTTTTGTCAAGACATATTTTGAAATTTTTCAAAATATTTTTTATTTTTTATCTCACCCTTGACTTTTTTTGCTTTTTATGTATAATACATTCGAGGATAACGAAATATAATTCGATAATATCGAAAATGGAGGCGCAAATGGAAGAGAAGCTGATAAATTCGGTGAAAAAAGCGTTTGATGTGCTGGATATTCTTGCATTTGAGGACTATAAGGGTCACGGAAAAAGCCTGAAGGAGCTTTCGGCGCGGCTTGACATCAAGCCGAATACGCTGCACGGGATTCTTAAAACAATGATTTTCTGCGGCTATGCCGAGAAAAACATACATGCCCGATATAAAACGGGAAGACGCTGCCGCCAGATTGGAATTATGAACCGCTTTCAGTTTGAACCCAAGGTTGCAAACACTCTGAGCGGCGCGGCAATGAGGCTGTGCAAGGCAACGGGTGAGGGAGTTTCCTTTTATGTGCTGGACAACGGCGAGAGAATAAACTACATAAACTACCAGAGCAGTGAGCTGATTAAGGTTGATTATACAATGCTTCAGGAGAACTCGGTATATGATTATCCGTCGGGCAAGATTCTTGCCGCATTTTGCAGCGATGAGGAGCGTATGCAGATTCTGAGCAAGCACGGCTATCCGCAGGAGCATTGGAACGGAGCGGCAAATGCCGCAGAGTTTTCGGCTGAGCTTGAAAAGGTGAGGTGCGCGCCGTATATCAGACAGGAGACGGAGGGCGGCACGGTCACAAGCTTTGCCGCGGCTGTCATGGCAAACGGCACTCTGCTGGGGAGCATCGGCGTCTATATGCCCACATTCCGCGCGACAGATGAAAAGGAAAAATTAATTTGCGATGAAATGGTGAAAGCTGTTCGCGAGATTGAAAAAATATTGAATAAGGAGACGGAAAAATGAAGGTAACATGGTTAGGTCAGGCAGGTCTGCTGCTTGAGAGGAAAGGGTTTAAAATTCTGGTTGATCCGTATCTGTCGGACAGCTGCGAGAGACTGAGCGACAAAAACCGCAGAAGAATGCCGATTGACAAAAGGTTTCTTGAATTCAGACCCGACATGATAATCTGCACCCATAATCATCTTGACCACCTCGACCCCGACACGCTGAAGCACTATCTGACAGAGGACAGCGGAATAACGGTTCTGTGCAGTGAAAACGGGTTTCATGAGGCGAGAAAATTCGGCGGCAGCAACAACTATGTGATGATGAGACCGGGTACGGAATGGACAGAGGGCGGTTTTGTGTTCAGCGCGGTTTCAGCAGAGCACTCGGAATTGTCCGCAATCGGAATTATAATTGATGACGGCGAAGAAAAATACTACATAACGGGTGACACGCTGTATAACAAATACATTTTTGATGAGCTACCCGAGGATATTCACGCACTGTTCCTGCCGGTTAACGGTGTCGGAAATAACATGAACATGGCGGACGCGGCGCGTTTTGCCGAGGAGGTCGGGACTGATGTGACGGTTCC
>CAKSIW010000058.1 GCA_934463175.1 uncultured Clostridia bacterium
TGTCAAGCGCGTCAAAAATCTGTTCTTTGTCCTCCTGCATATCCTTGTTATATGCAAGCGGAAGTCCCTTCAGCATTGTCAGAAGTCCCATGAGAGAGCCGAAAACCCGACCTGATTTACCGCGCACAAGCTCTGCAACATCAGGATTTTTCTTCTGAGGCATTATGCTTGACCCCGTGCTGTATGCATCGTCAAGGTCAATGAACGAAAATTCGTTTGAACTCCACAGAATGATTTCCTCGGAAAAACGGCTGAGATGAACCATAATCATTGACAGCACAAACGCCAGCTCGCAGATGAAATCACGGTCCGAAACGCCGTCAAGACTGTTCTTTGTAATGCCGTCAAAGCCAAGCTTTTCCGCGACAAATTCGCGGTCGAGGGGATAGGTCGTGCCTGCGAGAGCACCGCTGCCGAGAGGCATGATGTTCATTCGGCTGCGCCAGTCGCAAAGGCGCGTGATGTCACGCGAAAACATTTCAAAATATGCCATGATGTGATGTGCAAGCGTAATCGGCTGTGCCTTTTGCAGATGTGTGTAGCCCGGCATGATCGTGTCAAGGTTTTCCTCTGCAATTGCAAGGAGAACCTTTTGCAGCTCAATCAGCATTTCGTGCAGCTCCTCCGCCTCGTCGCGGAGGTAGAGCCGATTATCGAGCGCGACCTGATCGTTGCGGCTTCTGCCTGTGTGAAGTCGTTTGCCGATGTCGCCTATTCTCGAAATGAGAATGGTTTCAATGTTCATGTGAATGTCTTCCGCGTCAATTGTAAACTCAACCTTGCCGTCATCAATGTCCTGCTTGATTTCGCCGAGAGTTCTGACAATCAGCTCTGCGTCATCCTTCGGAATGATTCCCTGCCTGCCGAGCATTTCGGCGTGAGCCCGGCTGCCGCGTATATCCTGTGCATACATACGGCTGTCAAAGCGTATTGATGAGTTAAAATCGTCAACCTTTTTGTCTGTTTGTTTTGAAAAGCGTCCGCCCCAAAGTTTCATATTCGTTTCTCCCTGTGTTTTTAATTCACAAATTGTCTGTTTAAGCCATATTGTGTTCGGCTGTATGAGGTGTCAAAGCCGCCTTCCTCCGTGAATGGGAGAAAGGCGGTTGTGTGTTATATTTCGTCAATACCGTTTTTCTTGTTCATGAGTGCGCGAACCTTGAGCGGCAGACCGAACAGATTGATGAAGCCCTCCGCGTCCTTGTGGCTGTACAGCTCATGGCTGTCACCGAAAGAGGCGATTGTTTCGTTATAGAGCGAGAAGTCGGATTTTGCACCGGCAGGTGTGCAGCTGCCCTTATAAAGCTTGAGCTTGACAGTGCCTGTAACGTTCTTGTCCATCTCGTCATACATAGCAGACATTGACTCGCGGAGCGGTGTGAACCACTTTCCGTCATAAACAAGCTGCGAGAACTGTGTCTGACTCATTCTCTTGAATGCCTGTGTGTCACGGTCAAGGCAGAGATATTCCAGCTCTTCCAGTGCGGTGTAGAGAATTGTGCCGCCCGGGGTCTCATAAACGCCCCTTGATTTCATGCCGACAAGACGATCCTCAACAATATCCGCAATGCCGATTCCGTTTGCACCGCCCATCTCGTTGAGCTTTTCAACGATTTCGCGCGGCGAAAGCTTTTTGCCGTCAACCGACACGGGAACGCCTGCTTCAAAGCCGATTTCAACATATGTGGGTGTGTCAGGTGCTTTCTCGGGCGACACACCAAGCTTCAGCAGACTGTCAAGCTGCGGCTCGTTCCATGGGTCTTCCAAGTCCATGCCCTCATGGCTGATGTGCCATATGTTTCTGTCACGTGAATATAAATCCTTCTTTGTCACGGGAACTTCAATTCCGTGAGCCTCCGCATAGTCAACCGCATCCTCACGCGATTTAATATCCCAGATTCTCCAGGGCGCAATGATTTTCAGAGACGGGTCAAGAGCCTTGATTGTCAGCTCAAAACGAACCTGGTCATTGCCCTTGCCTGTTGCGCCGTGGCAAATTGCAACAGCACCTTCCTTGTGCGCGATCTCAACAAGCTTCTTTGCGATAATCGGTCTTGCGTGAGATGTGCCGAGAAGATATTTGCCCTCATATTTCGCACCCGATTTCAAGGTCGGGAAAATATAATCCTTAACATAATCATCGCGAAGATCCGCAATGTAGCATTTTGATGCGCCGCTTCTCTTTGCGCGCTCCTCCAGACCATCGGTTTCTTTTCCCTGTCCGACGTCTCCGCACACTGCAATCACTTCATAGCCGTAATTCTCAATCAGCCAGTTGATGATGATTGATGTGTCAAGACCGCCCGAATATGCCAGAACAACTTTTTCCTTTGCCATTATAATGACCTCCCGTATACTGAAAATTCAATACTTGTAATATTTTGTTTTTTATAGTATAATATATATCGAAAAAAATTGCAATAGTTTTTTTAAACTTTTTGAATTTTTATGCAACAAAAATGAATTTTTATGCAATTTTAATACGGAATGTGTATAAAATGTGAAAGGAAAACAGAATATTTATGAGGATATTAGGTGTTGACCCGGGGTTTGCGATTGTGGGCGTCGGGGTTGTGGATTATGAGGGCAACAGATTCCGCACGGTGGACTACGGTGCAATCACGACCAATGCGGGCGAGGAAATGCCTGACAGACTGAAAAAGCTCTATGATGAGCTTTGTGGAATAATTGACCGCACACAGCCCGATGTGATGGCGATTGAGGAGCTGTTTTTCAACAGCAATCAGAAAACGGCAATCGGAGTTGCGCAGGCGAGAGGGGTTCTTCTGCTTGCGGCACGCAGCAAGAATATTCCCATATTTGAATATACTCCCCTTCAGGTCAAGCAGGCTGTTGTCGGCTACGGACGGGCGGAAAAGGGGCAGGTTCAGCAGATGATAAAGGCAATTCTCTGCCTTGAAAAAATTCCAAAGCCCGACGACACCGCGGACGCTCTCGCACTTGCGGTCTGCCATGCGCATTCCTATAATCCTTCAAGGGCGGGGCTGTAAAATTCGGGGTTGTATTTTTTGAGAAAAAGTGGTATACTTAATATTTAAGGAGTGATGGTCGATGTTCTACTATATATCGGGAAAGGTTGCCGCAAAGACGGACAGCTTTGTGGTGCTTGATGCAGGCGGCGTCGGCTACAGGCTCTATGCAAGCCGAAAGACCATTGAATCGGTCGGCGAGTGCGGCTCGGAGGCAAAGCTTTTCACGTATACAAACTTCAAGGCGTCCTCCGATATTCTTGATTTATACGGCTTTGCGACTCAGGAGGAGCTGAATCTGTTTGAAATGATAATCGGCGTTTCACGGGTCGGAGCAAAAACCGCGGTTTCTCTTCTTTCAAATATATCACCGTCAAAGTTTGCGCTTTGCGTGGTGACAAACGATTATAAATATATTGCAAAAAACACGCCGGGACTCGGGGCGAAGGGCGCAGAGCGCATTGTGCTGGAGCTGAAGGACAAATTCCGCGGCGTTGACCTTGATGACATTCCGCAGGACGATGCAATTGACGTATACCGCGGAGACGGCGGAAGCCGGGATGAGGCGGTGTCTGCGCTTGTTGTTCTCGGATATTCGCCGCAGGAGGCGAAGAGTGCCGTTTCGGGCGAGACGGGCACGGTTGAGGAGATAATAAAGAACGGACTCAAAAAACTGATGAAAGGCTAAGGCGCGATGGACAGCGAAAACAGGATTATAACCTCCGGTGAAATAAACGGAGACAGCGAAATTGAATACAGCCTGCGTCCGAAGGTGCTTGACGAATATATCGGTCAGACAAAGGCAAAGGAAAATCTGAAGGTTTTCATTGACGCGGCAAAGGCGCGCGGCGAGGCGCTTGACCATGTTTTGCTTTACGGTCCTCCGGGACTGGGAAAGACAACGCTTGCAGGTATAATTGCAAACGAGATGGGCGTCAGCATACGCATAACCTCGGGTCCTGCCATTGAAAAACAGGGAGACCTCGCAGCACTTCTGACAAATCTTTCGGAGAATGACATTTTGTTTGTTGACGAGATTCACCGTCTGAGCCGAAGCGTTGAGGAGATTCTGTATCCTGCAATGGAGGATTATGCGCTTGACATCATAATCGGAAAAGGACCGTCGGCGCGGTCAATACGGCTTGACTTGCCGAGATTCACACTGATTGGTGCAACAACAAAGGCAGGCGCTCTCACAGCACCTCTGCGCGACCGTTTCGGGGTGATAAGCCGGCTTGAAATGTACACTCCGAAGGAGCTTGGAATGATTGTTTCGCGTTCTGCGGGGATTTTGGGAATTGATATAACAGAGAGCGGAGCGGCGGAGATTGCTTCACGCTCGCGCGGAACACCGAGAATTGCAAACCGCCTTTTGAAGCGCGTGCGCGATTTCGCTCAGGTCAGAGCAGACGGGGTCATCACGGACGAGGTTGCGGATCTTGCCCTCGGTATGCTGGAGGTTGACCGTCTCGGTCTTGACGCGACAGACAAACGAATGCTTCTCACCGTCATAAATCATTATGACGGTGGGCCTGTGGGGCTGGACACTCTGGCTGCCACAATAGGCGAGGAAAGCGAAACCGTTGAGGACGTTTATGAGCCGTATCTCATGCAAATCGGATTCATCAACCGAACACCGCGCGGACGCGTTGTCACACGGCTTGCATATGAGCATTTCGGGATTCCGTTCGGCGAACACGGCGGCGATTCTCAGCTTTCGATTTTGGATTAAAACTGCGCCTGATGAGGCGGAATGGAGATTGATTATATATGGAAAAGAAAAAATTTTATATCACAACGGCAATTGCATACACCTCACGCAAGCCGCATATCGGCAACACATATGAGGTGATTCTGACAGACGCGATTGCGCGGTTCAAAAGGTATCAGGGCTATGACGTATTCTTCCTGACAGGCACGGACGAACACGGTCAGAAAATTCAGCAGCTTGCCGAGGAGAGCGGCATATCGCCTCAGGCATATGTTGACGGTGTTGCAGGTCAGATCAGGGAAATCTGGGATTTGATGAACACAAGCTATGACAAATTCATCAGAACCACCGATGACTATCACACGGAGAGCGTCCGGAAGATATTCAAAAAGCTCTATGACCGGGGCGACATATACAAAGGCTCATATGAGGGCTGGTACTGTACCCCGTGTGAGTCGTTCTGGACGGATTCGCAGCTTGCGGACGGAAAATGTCCCGACTGCGGACGTGAGGTTCACAAGGAAAACGAAGAAGCATATTTCTTCAGGATGAGCAAATATCAGGACAGGCTGATGAAGCACATTGAAGAAAACCCCGATTTCATCAGACCTGAGTCGCGCAAGAAGGAAATGATAAACAATTTCATCAAGCCGGGCATTCAGGATTTGTGTGTGTCGCGCACAAGCTTCAACTGGGGCATTCCTGTCAGCTTTGACGAGAAGCACGTGATTTATGTGTGGCTTGACGCGCTGACAAACTATATAAACGCTCTCGGCTACACCCCTGACTCAAAGGGTGAGCTTTACGAAAAATACTGGCCTGCCGATGTGCATATAATAGGAAAGGATATTCTGAGATTCCACACGATATACTGGCCGATTATTCTCATGGCTCTCGGAGAACCGCTTCCGAAACAGGTTTTCGGACACCCGTGGCTGCTGAGCGGCGAGGACAAGATGAGCAAGTCGCTGGGAAATGTCATCTATGCCGATGACCTTGTGCGGCATTTCGGCGTTGACGCAATCAGATACTATCTGCTCCGTGAGATGCCGTATGCTCAGGACGGAACAATCACATATGAGAAGATAATCAATTCATATAACACGGATCTTGCAAACACGCTCGGAAACCTTGCAAACAGAACGGTTGCCATGGTGAACAAATATTTCGGCGGAATTGTCCCCGAAAGTGAGACTGCAACCGCATTTGACGGTGAGCTGGCGGCGGTTGCCGAGAAGGCACGGCATGACGCGGAGGCACTCATGGAGGAGTTCCGAACCGCAGACGCGCTGGAGGCAATATGGCAGATTGCAGGACGTGCGAATAAGTATATTGACGAGACAATGCCGTGGGTGCTTGCAAAGGACGAGTCAAGGCGCGGAGAGCTGAAAACGGTTATGCACAATCTCACTGAGGCTCTGCATTGGATTGCGTCACTGATTTCACCGTTCATGCCCGGGACTGCGGAAAAGCTTGCGTCGGCAATTGGTGCGGAAATTCTGCCGCTTGACGGAATGACAAAATTCGGCACGGGAAAATCGGGGCAGACGGTCGGAGCGGAGGCTTTGCTGTTTGCGAGAATCGACGCGGAAGAAAAGCTGGTGCAGCTTGAGGCGGAGGCGGCGGCAAATGCTGCACCGAAGATTGAGCTTGAGCCGTTCAAGGAAAACATTGAGTTTGAGAAATTTCTGGAGCTTGACATCAGAGTCGGCAAGGTTCTGGAGTGTGAGCCTGTTCCAAAATCAAACAAGCTTTTGAGATTCCAAATTGAAACGGGCAGTGAAACAAGGCAGATTCTTTCGGGAATTTCAAAATTCTATAAGCCTGAGGAACTAATCGGAAAAAATGTTCTGTTCATTGCAAATCTTCCTGTCAGAAAAATGATGGGGCTTGAATCGCACGGAATGATTCTCAGCGCGGAATATAAGGGTGAGCTGAAAGTCACCACGGTTGACGGCGACATTCAGAGCGGCGCGCAGATTGTCTGAAATATTCAGGAGATAAAATAGGGGAGATTTGACATATGAGAATTTTTGACAAGACAAACATACTTTTGCCCGAAGGGGTTGATATGCACAAATGGAGCGTGGTGGCATGTGACCAATATACGTCTCAGCCGGAATATTGGGAGCGTGTCCGTGCGGCGGTCGGCACGTCACCGTCAACGCTGAACATTGTGTATCCCGAGGCGTTCCTGTCGGAGGGGGACGCGAGAATTTCCGAGATAAACAAAACAATGAAGGATTACATTGACCGCGGCTTGTTTGCAGAGCTGCGCGACAGCCTTATATATGTTGAAAGACAGGTGAACTGCGGCAAGGTGCGCCGCGGGCTTGTCGGTGCGGTTGACCTTGAGGGCTATGATTTTGCAAAAGGCTCAAAAAGTGAAATCCGCGCAACGGAGGGAACTGTTCCCGAGAGAATACCGCCGCGCGTCAAGATACGTGAGAATGCGCCACTTGAGCTGCCGCACGCGATTCTTCTCATAAACGACAGTGAAAACCTTGTCCTTTCGGGGATTGACAAGAGCCGTCCGCTGTATGATTTTGATTTGTGTGAGGGCGGAGGTCACATTTCGGGCTGGCGTCTGAAGGGCGAAGAGGCGGACATGGTGCTGGAAAGGCTTGATGAATATGCAAGCCGTGCAAAGGACAATCTGATTTTTGCTGTCGGTGACGGCAACCATTCGCTTGCTGCGGCAAAGGTTTGCTGGGAGAACGTGAAGAAGGGCTTGCGCGACAGCGAAAAGCTGACACACCCTGCACGTTTTTGTCTTGTTGAAATTGAGAATATCTATGATGAGGCACTGGAATTTGAGCCGATTCACAGGGTTGTTTTCGGTGAGAAGCCCGAGGAGGTTTCCGCGGCACTGAAAAAGTATTATGACACACAAGCTGTGCCGGCAGACGGCTGTCAGGAAATAGTTTGTGTTTTCGGCAGCAGTGAGGAGCATATATTCATCAAAAATTCTTCCTCCGAGCTGACTGTGGGAACGTTGCAGAAATTTATTGATGACATGGGCTATAACACGGACTACATACACGGCGAAGACATCGTGAGAAAGCTTGCAAAGGACGATTGCGTGACGGGATTTCTGCTTCCTGCGCCGAACAAAGCCGACCTTTTTGAAACTGTCATTTCGGACGGTGCACTGCCGAGAAAGACCTTTTCAATGGGTGAGGCAAACGAAAAGAGGTTCTATCTCGAAGCGAAAAAAATAAAATAAAGGGTTAAAAATGGATAGGTTAAAAAGCTTTAAATACACAAAGACGGCGTGTTATCTTGGCGCGGTCGTTCAATCGACAGTGAGTGTTTTTCTGTCGCTTCTTGTTATGATATTCAGCCGCAGGTACGGAATACCGCTGGCAAAAATCACAGTTTTGCTGACGGTTAATTTTGTTGCCCAGTTCGCAACAGATTTGGCGGCAATTTTTGTCATTGACAAAATCGGTCGGAGAACCACCGTTGTTGCGGCGCATATCGTAACTGCTGCCGGATTTGCGGCTCTTGGGATTCTTCCCGAAATCATGACAGACGTATACTCGGGAATTTTTATATCGGTTTTGATGTTTTCAATCGGCGGAGGGCTGCTTGAGGTTATTGTAAGCCCGATTTTTGACGCGTGTCCGTCGGAAAACAAGGCGGCAGAGATGAGCCGAATGCATGCAATGTTTTCAATCGGCTCGATATGCATTGTTCTCATCAGCACTGCATATTTTGCAGTGTTAGGACAGGAAAGGTGGCGTTGGCTGCCGTTTGTGTGGTCTGCGCTGGCACTGATGAATGCGGTGTTTTTCATGCTTGTTCCGATTGGAGAGGCGCAGGCGGAGGGTGAGCGGCAGCCGATTTTTTCTCTGCTGCTTCAAAGGGAGTTCCTTTTGTTTGCGGTGATTATGATTTGCGGAGGCGCGGCGGAAATTGCAATGAGTCAGTGGGCGTCTGCTTTTGCGGAAGCCTCGCTCGGAGTTTCAAAGACTGTCGGGGATATTCTTGGACCGTGCATGTTTGCGGCAATGATGGCGGCGTCAAGGCTCACATACCCGAAAATTGCGGACAGGGTGAATCTGATGGGATATATAATGCTTTGCAGTGCTGTGTGCATTGCGGCATATATGCTGGCTGCGTTTTCGCCGATTTGGATTCTGGCTTTGGCAGGCTGCGGACTGTGCGGATTTTCGGTCGGAATTATGTGGCCGGGAACGCTGAGCCTTGCGGCTGCGCGTCACCCTGAATGCGGAACGGCAATTTTTGCACTCATGGCACTTGCAGGGGACATAGGCTGCACGGCAGGTCCTGCGCTGGTCGGTGCTGTGTCGTCAGCCTTCGGCGGCAGCATTCGCATGGGCTTGTTTGCGGCATCGGTATTTCCGATTATTTTGTTTGCAGGAATGAAGGTGCTGAACAGAAAAAGACTGACGGACTGAAAAAATGAACGGAACGTGCGTTTTGCCGCTCGCGGTCAGTCACTGTGCTTGGGCAGATATTGATAAACCAGTATTTAAAGCAGACGGATAAACGGAGCTGCTGAAAAAAACACGCATAACACTTCAAGGTGTTATGCGTGTTTTCGTTTCAGTGGCGGACTGCATATCGGGGAATTTTAAAGACCTGTTGCAAACTCGTCAATCAAATATATGCCGTTTTGCTGCTTCAGTATCATATAAAATGATGTTTCGGTCTGATTCGGGTCAAAGACGGAATTTTCGCCGGGTGTCATTGTCACATTTGCAAGAGCAACCCATTCACCGTCAGTGAAGCCTTTTTCAGCCAAATTATCAACTGTGCCTATGCTTAGGGGCGTTGCCCTTTTCATACCGAAAACATAACCATCACCGAAAAAGCCGTCTATGCAGCTTTGAGTGCAGTATCTTTTCATTTTTTCAAAATCCTGTTTGGAAAAAGCCGCAAAAAACAGCTCTGCCGTTCTGAAAGGATTTGTCATTTCGGATAATTCTTCATCTGACGGGACGGTTATATCTTTCCCGTTTTTGTCATATATGCTGTAATCTATCTTCCATGGCTTCATCTCTAATATTGTGCTGATGTATGAATATGGAATATATGTATTTGAGTCTTTCAATAACGGTGCATTATCCATAATTTTTTTGTCCGGTTCTGATATATTTGAAAGTGAATGCGTATTTATCAGAATTGCCGGCTTTTCAATTTCTATCTCATAATTGCTTATAACGGCAATACTAACAATGCCCTGACCGTTGTTAAGTGATTTGTGTGCTTCATAAGCTTCTGCGTCATCAACAAAATAAGCTATATCCAAATCAATTTTTCCGTTATTCCATTCTATTTTGCTGTCGGGGTGTTCCATAATGCCGACTTTTTCAAGCGTTTCTCTCAGCGGAACATATACCTCGCCGTTTTCGATGAAGGGTTTATTTGTGAGTTCAATTTTTTCACCGTTGCGTGTGATTTCAACAGTGTAGTCATCAGCCGTCAGATCCGATAACATGCCGCTTGCAAAAATCGTTGCTGAAAGCATAACAACGGCAATGACAGCGGACAAAACCGACATAAATCTGCTTGTTGTTTTCTTATTCTTAATCATAATGAATCTCCTTTTCAGAATTTTTTTACTGCCTGTCATTTGGGTGGTAAGCGGAAGCTGTTTTGATTTATCGGTCGGAAGCAGGGAAAGAATTGTGCTGATATAGCTCATTTCCTCACTGTCCGACATGTCTTTTGTAACCGCAATGTCGCAGGATATTTCGCACTCTGCCGCAATTTGCTTTGAAACATACCACGAGGTGGGATTAAACCAATGCACGCACTTGACAAGCTCGGCAAACCATTTGTATAAAATATCGTGCCGCTTAAAATGCGTCATTTCGTGGCGCAGTATGTTATGTAACTGTTCATCGGACAGTTCCCTTTTCGGCAAAATCAGCGTTGGTCTGAAAATACCCGCCATAAACGGTGACGCAATATTCTCCCACACCCGAACATTGATTTTCCTGCCGGTATATCGGCTGATTTCGGGACAGGATATAAGTTCGCCGTTTTTGCATATTTTAACCGTCAGCCTTATATACCGTGCAATGTTCAATAATATTAAAGCCATTGCGCCGATAAGCCATAAATATGCCGGAATATTCATTCGGCTGTTAATTATCCTGTTTCGCACAGCGGCTGCTTTCTGCAAAAGCTGCGGCTTTTGAGCCTTATCCGACTGCATGGTGTTTTCGGCTGTTTCGGGCTGTTCATCGGCGGCTGTCTGTTCTGTTTGTACCGTTTGTGCTGCAATGCTCGGCGCAGGCATCGGATTTACATTGAACCTCACAGGTATAAGCATTACAAAAAGCACGCACAGCCATATATAATAATGCCATGAATATCCGAAAAGCTTTTTTGTGATAGGACGGAACAGACTGATTATAACCGCAGCGACAGTGCCGGCAAGTGATGTGATTAAAAAGGCTTTGAATGCTTCGGCAATCAATTCCGACCCTCCTTATCCTCAAAAATCGCTTTCAGCTCTTTAATGTCTTTGTCCGAAAACTGTTCCTCTCTGAAAAGTGCGGCAACCAAGTTTTCGGCAGAGCCGTCAAACAGATTTTTAATAAGACTTTTCACCTGCGATTTTTTATATTCCTTTGCTGTCAGACGCGGGGTGTAGTACCACGCCTTGCCCCGTCTTTCGGCAGACAGTGCCCCTTTTTCAACAAGCCTTGCAAGGAAGGTGGCAATTGTTGTGCGTTTCCAGCCCTTTTCCTCAACGGCTTTCCCGATTGCCGCCGAGCCGATCGGCTCATCTGCTTCCCACACAACCTTCATGATTTCAAGCTCCGCTTCGCCTATGTTTATATTTGTCATATGGTATACCTCCAATATATTCTACTTTTGTCGACATATAAAGTCTACCATGTTAGACATAATTTGTCAAGCCCATTTTCAGAATTTATAAAATATATTTTTAAAGCCTTTTGGAACATATAAAAGGGTTACGCTTCAAGCCCGAAATTTGCCGAATGCGGCTGTATGCATTATGAAAACAGCAAAACGGCATAGAAAAATACTATGCCGTTTTAACAAAAATAATATATTTAATCAAGAAACTGCATTTTGTGTCATCTGTAGCTTTTCACATACCGGAAGGTTTCGGCCTCTCCGCGTTCCGCGAGCATTCTCAGCCATGACTCAATCAGCTCCGAGGTCTCGGGGTGAATTGAACGCCGCGGCTTTCCTCTCAGAAAATATTCCAGAGGGTGCTTGTCGGTGTAGTTTTTTCCCTGATAGATTTTGCTTGCGGCAACTCTGTCACAGAACATTTCCTTAACAAACACAAGCGGCATTCTGACAGGCTCCACCTTCTTGGTGGAGGGGTTATAGTCTGTCCAGTATTCAAAATGATGACGGTTTCTGCCCTTGTGATGAAGCCATGCCGCGGAATATCCGAATTCCGCACGTTCACCCTCATTCGGGCTGCGGTCGCCCGTATAGAAACGAACACCTGCCCAAAACTCTGTCGGGCTGTATTTTGACAGATCGTGCAGAAATCCGCGGTGCGGAATCCCTGCCCTGATGCAGTTCGCAATGACGGCATGGCGATGCCGTGTTATTGTTCCGAGGTGTCCAAAAAATTTTTTTATCATAATCGGTATGCTCCCTTTTTTTCGGCTGATATATATTCTATCACAAAACTCAAAAAAATGCAAACGGTATTCCCGAAAGAGGGAATACCGCCTGCACCATTTGTCAGCAGCCGCAGCCGCAGCTGTTGTTGTTGCCGTTGTCACAGCAGCAGCAAATGATGAGAATCAAAACGATTATCCAAAGGCAGTTATCGTTGCCAAAACCTCCGAAGCACATACATTACACCTCCTTTCATAAAAAGGCTGGTTTAAGTATTATCAGTCACAGCAGCAGCCGTTGCCCGATAAGCGGTTGTTGTTATTATTTCCGCAGCAGCAGCAAACAATGATCAGAAGAAGTATGATCCACAGGCATGAATCGTTACCTCCGCATCCTCCAAAGCAACCCATAAAGAACACCTCCGAATGAAAAAATTTTTTACTCAATCCTATAATATGAATTTTGTCTGATTGTGTTACTGAAAGCTTCCTTTGTTTTTCTGCCGGCTTGCTGCCGTTTTTGAAGCTGTTTAATGTATTATATGTATTTTGACGCAATGGGTGTTTTGTCCGTGTAATATTTTAAAAATGTATTCTTGACTTTTGAAAACGGATAGAGTACAATTATATACGGAAAAAGCAAAGGAGAGTTGAAAATGGGCGAAAAGGGAAGGTTTATTGTTTTTGAGGGCATTGACGGGAGCGGAAAAAGCACACAGCTGAAGCTGCTGTCGGAGCGGCTTTCGGCAAGCGGAATTGAGTGTGTTGAGACGCTGGAGCCGACTTTCGGCATGGTCGGAGGTCCTCTTCATGACATACTTTCGGGAAAGCTTAAAGCGGATCCCAGAGTTTGTGCCGCAATGTTTGCCGCGGACAGGCTTGACCATGTGCTGAACCCCGAATGCGGCGTTCTCAGAAGCCTTTCGGAGGGGAAGTGGGTTCTATGCGACAGATATTATTTTTCGTCCTATGCATATCAAAGCGTTGAGGTGCCGCAGGAGTGGGTTGTTGCGGCAAACAGCCTTTGTGCGGACACACTGCGTCCCGACATAACAATTTTTATTGATGTTTCACCCGAGACGGCAATGGAGAGGATAAACAAAAACCGAGGAAAAACCGAGATATATGAAAATCTTGAACGGCTGACTGCTGTGCGCAGGGCATATTTTGACGCGTTTGAACGAATGAAGGAGACGGAAAAGATTGCGGTGTTTGACGGAAACCGTGATGTTTCCGAAATTGCGGACGAAATAGAGAATTTTGTGAGAAATTCTATATTTTTCACAAAGCGGTAATCATTTTGTAAACAATTTGTAACATTTTTGCCGAAAGGCATTGACAAATGACGCAAAAAAAGGTATAATTGTTCTTGTATTTAAAATTTGTTGAAAGGAGAACCAAAGGAAAAATAGGATTCGGAGGTAATTTAATTTGCAGTATTTAAAAAGAATTTTTGCAGCTGCGGCTGCTTTGTGTATAGTGTTGTCAACGTCTGTCATGCCGTCTTATGCGGCTGAAGGCTCATACGGAATTGTAACGGCGTCTGTTTTGAACATTCGTCAGGGAGCGACAACCGCGTCGGCGATTGTCGGACAAGCAGCAAACGGAACCTGTCTCACGGTGCATTGGCTGGAGCCGGGCTGGGCGAGAATCAGCTACGGCGGAGTTGAAGGATATGTTTCACTTGACTATCTGAGGGTTATGAGCGGTGAAATGCCGTCCAGAAGCGACGCGGTTTCATCACGCGGACAAGCTGTTGTTGAGCTTGCCAAGCAGTATCTCGGAACACCGTACAGATATGGCGGAGCAGCTCCCGGAGGATTTGACTGCAGCGGTTTTGTATATTACATATACAGTCAGATGGGTGTGACGCTCAACCGTGTTGCGGCGGATCAGATGACAAACGGAACATGGGTTGACAAGGGCAATCTTCAGCCGGGAGACATAGTCGGTTTCACAAACAGCAGCGGATACATAAACCATGTCGGCATATATGCCGGAAACGGTATGATGATTCATTCGCCGCAGACTGGTGACGTTGTTAAGTTTGAAAGCATTGTCACAGGAAACTATGCAAGGCGTTTGACGTGCGGAAGAAGAATTTTCTAAACAAATTGATTGTTAAGGGCTGTCGCTGGGCAGCCCTTTTGTTTTCGGAAGGAGGCGCGGTATGAGTAAAAAGAGACAGTTTCATTTGCTGATGGGAATTGCTCTTGTCCTGATGAGCATTGCGGCATATCTGTCATTTGAAAAAAACGAAAGTGACTGTCTGACGGTTTCGTTCATTGATGTCGGTCAGGGCGATTCTGCATTAATCCGCACACCTGACGGCGAAACCGTTCTGATTGATGCAGGGGAGCAGTCGGCGGCGGAAAGCGTAATTGAGCCATATCTGGCAGCGCAGCGGATTTTGGGCGTGAAAACCGCTGTTGCATCGCATATGCACAGCGACCACATGGGCGGATTTCTTGAACTTCTCGGAAGAGTTCCGGTGCAAAGACTCATCATTCCGCTTGCGGAGGATGACGGCTGGGCAAAGGACAAGCTCCTCGAAAAAGCGGAGAAATGCGGTGCGCGGGTGACTGCGGTATCCGCCGAAAACGGATTTTCAACCGACAGCAGAGAACTGAAATGCGAAGTGCTTTTTCCGGACTATGAAATATACCGAAATACGGGCGGCAACAAAAACAACGATTCAATTGTTCTGCGTGTGAGCTGGTTTGACACGTCATTCCTGTTCACGGGCGACCTTGAAGCCGATGCGGAGGCGGTTCTGGTTAATTCGGGACAGCTGAAGTCTGACGTGCTCAAGGTCGGACATCATGGCTCAAGCACTTCAACCTCAGAGGAATTTCTGGAAAGTGTTTCACCGAAATATGCGGTCATCAGTGCCGGCAGGGACAACCGTTACGGTCACCCGCATAAGGAAACCACGGACAGGCTTGATGCAAAGGGTGTGAAAACCTTCAGAACCGACCGTGACGGAACGGTTGAATTTTTGACTGATGAGCACGGAATACGCGATATACGCTGTGCGAACGGAGACAATGCGGAGGTGCGGCAAAATGGAAATTAAGGAGCTTGACAGACAGCTTTCGTCGGGAAATATCGGGAGACTTTATTTTTTCTGCGGCGAGGAGCAGTTTCTCATGGAGAATAAGCTTGCCTCAATGAAGAAAAAGCTTGTGGCGGACGGCGCGGAGGAATTTGACTATATCAAGCTTGAGGGAAAAAAGGTCACTGCTGATGAAATCATTGCGGCAATGCAGACGGTTCCCGTTATGTCGGAAAAGGTTTTAATTGTAATCCGAAACAGCGGAATGCTTGAAAATGCGAACGCGAAAGGCTTTTCAAAGCTGAAGGAGGAGCTTGCTGAAATTCCTGATTATATGTGTGTTGTGTTCACGGAGCGCGATTTTAACAAAAAAAAGGAAAAAAATCTTGAAATTTTTAAGTCGGGCGGAGGCGGCGCGGTCAGGTTTGATTATCTCACTTCAAAACAGCTTGAGCTGTGGCTTGAAAAGCTTTTTGAGAAAGAAGAAAAGCGCATTTTGTCGGGAGAACTTTCCGAAATTGTTGACAGATGTGCATGTTCAATGGCAAGCATTCACAGCGAATATCTGAAGCTGCTTTCATTCGTGGGTGACCGCGAAAAAATCACGGCTGAGGACGTTCGGGCGGTTGTTCCCAAGTCGGTTGACGCGAGAATCTTTGATGTGATTGACAGCATTGCGCTCGGCAAGGGTGAAAAGGCTTTTGAGGAGCTGAAGGCACTTGCCGATTCGGGTGAGAATCCGTCGGTGATAATGAGCCTGCTTTCGGGCAGAATGTCGGAGCTTCTCATGGTCAAGCAGCTTTCGGCTGAGAGGGTGGATGCGAAAAAAATGTATGACTACTTTGAGCCTAAGCGTCCGTCATTTGTGATTAATAAATACATCGGGCAGTGCCGTGCGTTCAGTGAGGGATATTTGAGGAGAATGACCCTGAAGGGACTTGAATATACCGCCGCCGTGCGTGAAGGAAAACTGGACAGGTGGGCGGCTGTTGAAATGTATACGGCAGAGATGATAAAAAAATAGGCGAAAGGGGAAGCTCGCCGATTCCCCTTTCACATTAAAAACAAAGTCCGTTTAAAAAGTCAAATTGACTTTTTAAACGGGCTTTGTTGCTTAACATCACCTTGCAGGTGCGTCCGAGAGAACAATGGTGAGATTACCGTTTCTTGCTCTCAGCTCGTTTATCATTTCGCGTTCGTCAGCACCGTCCTCCATGGAAATGTTATATGTCACTTCAAACAGTGAGCCGAGGTCGGTTGTTCTGACCTTTGTAATTGTCCGGGTCTTTGTGAAGCCGCATAATATATCCTCAAAGGCTTCGGTGTAGTTAAGGTTTTCGGGAACGGTTATTTTCAGAATCTTTTCAGCATATTTGGGACTGAAAATCCTCTTTTTTTCAACAATGAACAGTGCAGCGCAAAGAATTGCAACAAACAGTGCGCCATAGCCGAACAGCCCGACTCCGCAGGCAAGCCCTGCCGCAATATCAAAAAAGATAAAGCCAATGTCCTTTGCGTCTCCGGGATTGCTTCTGAACCGGATAATTGACAGCGTGCCTGCCAGCGAAAATGCTCTTGCGACATTGCTGCCGACGAACAGAATTATAACTGAGAGTATGGTCGGCAGCATAAAAAGCGTGACGGCAAGACTTTGGAGATATGTATCTCCGCTTCTGGTTTTGCGGTATGTGAAAGCAACCGCACTCCCCAGCAGCAACGCCGCAAAAATTGTGATGACCGCGGAT
>CAKSIW010000059.1 GCA_934463175.1 uncultured Clostridia bacterium
ATCTTTACACCGCGCCTTGTTGTTGGTTATGATGTCGGATTTTGCGAAGGGCATGGATTTTTGGCGTGAACCGTGCGCACAAATTGATCAATTCCCATAATGTGCGCACGGTTCAGTCCGACAAAACCGCTAATTGCGGTTTTAAATTCGGACGTGCGCCAAAAATCCCTTGTCCGAGCAAAGCAATTCCGACACATGACCAATGACGGCGCATAGGGGGGCTGCGGGGGGCATTGCCCCCCGCAAATTACATTTCACATATATTTTTTTTACTTCTTCTATATAATATAATCTTAGACCCGATCACGCGCACAATCTGCGAGCCTGTTTTCTCCGCAAGCTCTGCCGCGGTGCTGCGTGCGTCATCGGCTGCGTTTTCCAGAACATGAATCTTGATCAGTTCGCGCGCCTCCAGCGCGTCCGAAATGAGCTTCACGGTGTTTTCGCCGATTCCGTCCTTTCCAATCTGATACAGCGCAGGCACGCTGTTTGCAAGTCCGTTGAGCTTTGCTCTTTCTTTGCTTGTCATAATTTTGCAACCTCCTCAATTTTATCCGTGAGCGCAGCGAACTCCGCAAGGCTCAGTTTTTCTCCGCGTATATCAGACCTGAGCCCGACAGCGGCAATACATTCCGTGACCGTCTCTTTGCCGAGATTCACATACGGACTGTGCGACAGCGCGTTGAGCAGCGTTTTCCGCCTTTGTCCGAATGCAGATTTTATAATTTTAAACATCAGCTCCTTGTTTCCGACTTCAACTGTCGGACGCTCTGCAACGTCAAGCCTGATGACCGTTGACGCAACCTTCGGCTGCGGCATGAAGCAATGCGGTTCGGCGCGGCATATGATGTGCGGCTCGGTGTAGAACTGCACCGCCGCGGTCAGTGCGCCGTAGTCCTTGCCGCCCGGGCTTGCCGTCATTCGGTCGGCAACCTCCTTTTGCACCATAACCGTCAGCGATTTCACGGGAACCTCATTTTCAAGAAATGCCATAATTATCGGAGTTGTTATATAATAAGGAAGATTTGCGACAACTCTGACGGGCATTGTACCGAACTGCTCCGAAATCAGCGACTTCAAATCAAGCTTTAGAATGTCGCCCTCAATGACCGTCACGTTGTCAAAGCCCCCGAGGGTGCAGCCGAGCAGAGGAAGAAGCCGTTTGTCGATTTCAACTGCGGCAACACGCGCCGCACGTTCGGCAAGCGCCGCAGTCAGTGTTCCCGCTCCGGGCCCGATTTCGAGCGCGCCCTCGTTTTTGTTTGCGCCCGAGCCGTCCGCAATCGCGCTTAAAACGTCATCGTCAATCAGAAAATTCTGTCCGAGACCCTTTGAAAACGAAAAACCGAATCTCTCAATGACCGCTTTCAGCTCCGACGGGTTTGTCAGCTTCATCTAAACCACCTCCGCATTAAATTTCGCTCTGACATCAATTCAGACATCGGGCATTTGCCTGATGTCTGCGCTTGTTATATTTATTTCAGGAAATTTCACAAAACCCATTGACAAACTTGACAATGTATGATATACTGACTATCTGTTTATAGTGCGTATTTTTGCATATTTTTAGAATTACATATAGTTTTCCGCCATTTTTTCATAGTATACCACAAATGTATGAAAAATGCAATAGGTGTTTAAAATATTTTTGTTAAATATTTACCAACTGCGAAAAAACCATACTATATGTTGTGTCATGAAGGCAGATTTACATACAAATCGGCGGCGATTTTTGCTGCTGCCGCAAATATTACGAAGAGGTGATTGTTTTATGGTACATGCGGTGAAGCTTGGGAGAAACACCCGAATGAGCTACGGTAAGATCAGGGAAGTCATCGACATGCCGAATCTTATCGAAATCCAGAAAAACTCATACAACTGGTTTTTGGAAGAGGGCTTGAAGGAGGTCTTCCATGATGTGTCACCTATTGCCGATTATGCGGGCAATCTTATTTTAGAGTTTATAGACTACCGTATAGATATGAACCCGAAATATGACATTGAGGAATGCAAGGAGCGCGACGCGACATATGCCGCACCCCTCAGAGTCAAGGTTCGCCTCATCAACAAGGAGACGGGCGAGGTTAAGGAGCAGGAGCTGTTCATGGGCGACTTCCCGATTATGACGCCCTCCGGAACGTTCATCATAAACGGCGCGGAGCGTGTCATCGTCAGCCAGCTTGTCCGTGCGCCCAGCGTATATTTTGCGGAAAAATTCGACAAAATCGGAAAGAAGCTGTTTTCATCACAGGTTATCCCGAACAGGGGTGCATGGCTTGAATATGAAACCGACAGCAATGACATATTCCATGTTAAAATTGATAAAATGCGCAAGACGCCGATCACGGTGCTTGTCCGCGCACTCGGGTTCGGAACGGACGCCGAGCTGATTGAGCTGTTCGGCGAGGACGAAAGAATCCTCAAAACAATTGAAAAAGACACCGCAAAGACGGTTGAGGAGGGACTCCTTGAGATATACCGCAAGCTCCGCCCGGGCGAGCCGCCCACGGTTGAGAGTGCGAAGTCGCTCATCACAAACCTCTTCTTTGACCCCAAACGCTATGACCTTGCGCGTGTGGGTCGGTATAAATTCAATAAAAAGCTCCGCATGGCGGCAAGAATTGTCGGTCATGTCTCGGCAAACAACCTGGTTGACCCCGAAACGGGCGAGCTGATTGCTGCGGCAGGCGACACAATCACGGCAGAGACCGCACATGCACTGGAAATTGCAAACATAAATTCGGTTGACATACGCACGGACGACGGCACTGTTACGCGCGTCATCTCAAACGGAATGGTTGACCTTGCGGATTTTGTTGATTATAATCCGCGCGACTATGAAATCAACGAACGCGTTCGCTACAGCGTTCTGAAAGAAATCATGTCGGAATTCCCCGATGTGAACTCGGACGAGTTTAAAAATGCGCTAAGGGAAAGACGCGACGAGCTGATTCCGAGACATATTCTGATTGATGACATCATTGCGTCGGTTTCATATGTGGGCAACCTTGCGGCGGGAATCGGCACGGTTGACGACATTGACCACCTTGGAAACCGCCGTCTGCGCAGTGTCGGCGAGCTGCTCCAGAACCAGTTCAGAATCGGTCTTGCAAGAATGGAAAGAGTTGTCCGCGAGAGAATGTCCACTCAGGATCTTGAGGTTGTGACACCGCAGACGCTCATTAACATACGTCCCGTGACATCGGCGGTGAAGGAGTTCTTCGGTTCATCACAGCTTTCGCAGTTCATGGATCAGATCAACCCCCTCGGCGAGCTGACTCACAAGAGAAGGCTCAGTGCGCTGGGTCCCGGCGGTCTTTCGCGTGAAAGAGCGGGCTTTGAGGTTCGTGACGTTCACCATTCTCACTACGGACGCATGTGCCCGATTGAAACGCCTGAAGGTCCGAACATCGGTCTGATTAACTCTCTGAGCGGCTTTGCAAAGGTGAATGAATATGGCTTCATTGAAGCTCCGTACCGCAAGGTTAACAAGGAAACGGGCTGTGTCACCGATGAGGTTGAATATATGACAGCCGACACCGAGGACGGATATTACATTGCACAGGCGAATGAGGAAATTGACGAGAACGGAAAGTTTGTTTCCAAGAAGGTTGTCACAAGATATAAGGACGAGTTCCTTGAAGTGAATGCAGAACCCGGCAAGTGCAGGGTTGACTATATGGACGTTTCGCCGAGACAGGTGACGTCAATCGCGACGGCGATGATTCCGTTCCTTGAGAACGATGATGCGAACCGCGCACTCATGGGTTCAAACATGCAGCGTCAGGCTGTTCCGCTGCTCCTGCCCGAATCCCCGATAATCGGTACGGGTATGGAATATAAGGCGGCGCGCGATTCGGGCGTTTGTATCCTTGCAAAGCACAGCGGAACCGTTTCAAAGGTTTCGGCGCGTCAGATCGAGATTAAGACGGACGAGGGCGGAGTTGACACATATAAGCTCATAAAATTCACACGTTCCAACCAGGGAATGTGCATAAATCAGCGTCCGATTGTTGCTGCCGGCGAGAGAGTTGAGGAAGGCGATATAATCGCGGACGGTCCTTCAACCAAGAACGGTGAAATCGGTCTCGGAAGAAACATTCTTATCGGTTTCATGACGTGGGAAGGCTATAACTACGAGGATGCTATGCTCATCAATGAGCGTCTTGTTAAGGAAGATATACTGACTTCAATTCACATTGAGGAATATGAGGTTGAGGCACGCGACACCAAGCTCGGGCCGGAGGAGATAACACGCGACATTCCGAACGTGGGCGAGGACGCGCTCCGCGATCTGGACGAGCGCGGAATTATCCGTGTCGGCGCGGAGGTTTCAAGCGGAGATATTCTTGTCGGCAAGGTGACGCCGAAGGGCGAGACCGAGCTGAGTGCTGAAGAACGTCTGCTCCGTGCGATATTCGGCGAGAAGGCGCGTGAGGTTCGCGACACCTCTTTGCGTGTGCCGCACGGCGAATACGGAATTATTGTTGATGTTAAGGTGTTCACGCGCGAGAACAGCGATGAGCTGTCACCGGGCGTGAACCAGATTGTGCGCTGCTATATTGCGCAGAAGAGAAAAATATCGGTCGGCGATAAGATGGCAGGCCGCCACGGAAACAAGGGTGTTATTTCGAGAATACTCCCCGAGGAGGATATGCCGTTCCTTCCCGATGGAACACCGCTTCAGATTGTGCTTAACCCTCTGGGCGTACCTTCGCGTATGAACATCGGACAGGTGCTGGAGGTTCATCTCGGCTATGCCGCAAAGGCTCTCGGCTGGAAGGTTGCAACCCCTGTATTTGACGGCGCGAACGAGGAAGATATTATGGATGCTCTGGAGCAGGCAGGATATGCACGCGACGGAAAAACCATACTCTATGACGGACGTACGGGTGAGCCGTTTGACAACCGTGTTACGGTCGGATATATGCACATGCTGAAGCTTGCGCACTTGGTTGACGACAAGATTCACGCGCGTTCGACGGGACCGTATTCACTGGTAACTCAGCAGCCTCTCGGAGGTAAAGCACAGTTCGGCGGTCAGAGATTCGGTGAGATGGAGGTTTGGGCACTGGAAGCCTACGGTGCGGCATACACCCTTCAGGAAATCCTCACCGTGAAGTCCGATGACGTTGTGGGACGTGTCAAGACCTATGAGGCGATTGTGAAGGGCGAGAACATTCCGAAGCCGGGCGTTCCCGAATCCTTCAAGGTTCTCATCAAGGAGCTTCAGAGTCTTGCACTTGACGTGAAGGTTCTCGACCATGACGGAAATGAAGTCATTCTGAGAGAATGCATTGATGATGACGATGTTGAAGAATTGCCCGTAAACATTGACGGTACAGAGGACGGTCCGACCTCGGAGGCATACGGAAATGCCGAGAGCGAGGGCGATCTGATTGACAGCGAGCTGTTCTATGATTTTGAGGACACTGCTGCCGAAGAGGGCTTTGGCGACACCGATGACTTTGATATTGACGACTCTTTTGATGATTCCGCAGATGATCTTTTTGACGCAGAAGGCGGAGACATTGATGACGAAGAGTTTTAAAAGCGGCTGCGGGGCGCGGAAAACGCGCCCGGCACAGTCTGTCCGCAAGTTCAGGAAAAACTTTTGACTGACATCAATCAAGAAATAACTGCAAGTTCAGGGAAAGCGTTTGATTGACATCAATTAAGAAAATAACTGCATTTTGCGGTTTCATTCCGAGCCGTTTCCGCCGCTCACAGCCGGAACGGATATATGATTACTTTTGTGAGCAGAAAGTCGAGTGAGCATATGAGTGAATATCAAAATTTTGAGGCCATTCAGATAGGTCTTGCGTCCCCCGAGAAAATCAGGGAATGGTCACGGGGAGAGGTCAAGAAGCCCGAAACAATAAATTACAGAACCTTAAAGCCCGAGAAGGACGGCTTGTTCTGTGAAAGAATCTTTGGTCCTCAGAAGGACTGGGAGTGTCACTGCGGCAAATATAAGCGTGTGCGCTATAAGGGCGTTGTCTGCGACCGCTGCGGCGTTGAGGTTACGCGTTCAAAGGTTCGCCGCGAGAGAATGGGACACATTGAGCTTGCCGTTCCCGTTTCTCACATATGGTATTTCAAGGGAATCCCGAGCCGCATGGGCTTGATTCTCGATATGTCGCCGCGTCTTTTGGAGAAGGTTTTATACTTTGCTTCATATGTTGTCATTGACCCGGGCAGAACGGGGCTTATGAAGAATCAGATTCTGAGCGAGCGCGAATACCGCGAGGAATGTGAGAAATACGGCGCAGATGCCTTTAAGGCAGGCATGGGTGCGGAGGCTGTTCTTGAAATGCTCCGTGCAATTGACCTTGACGCGCTGTATGCCGAGCTGAAGGCGGATCTTGAAGGCGCAAAGGGACAGAAAAAAATAAGAACGGTCAGAAGACTGGAGGTCGTTGATTCATTCCGCCAGTCGGGAAACAAGCCGGAATGGATGATTATGCCTGTTATACCGGTTATACCTCCCGAAATCAGACCGATGGTTCAGTTGGACGGCGGACGTTTTGCGACCTCCGACCTGAACGATTTATACAGAAGAGTTATCAACAGAAACAACCGTCTGAAAAGACTGCTTGAGCTGGGCGCGCCCGAAATCATCGTGAGAAACGAGAAGAGAATGCTCCAGGAGGCGGTTGACGCATTGATTGACAACGGCAGACGCGGCAGACCCGTGACGGGTCCCGGAAACAGACCTTTGAAGTCGCTTTCGGACATGCTTAAGGGTAAGCAGGGTCGTTTCCGTCAGAACCTTCTCGGAAAGCGTGTTGACTATTCGGGTCGTTCTGTTATCGTTGTCGGTCCTGAACTGAAGATTTATCAGTGCGGACTTCCGAAGAAGATGGCTTTGGAGCTGTTCAAGCCTTTCGTGATGAAAAAGCTTGTGAACGACGGTCTTGCACATAACATAAAATCCGCAAAGCGCATGGTTGAGCGTGTGCGCCCCGAGGTCTGGGACGTTCTGGAGAGCGTCATTTCTGAGCACCCCGTGCTTCTGAATCGCGCCCCCACACTTCACAGACTGGGTATTCAGGCTTTTGAGCCTGTGCTGGTTGAGGGCAAGGCACTGAAGCTGCACCCTCTGGTTTGTACCGCGTTCAATGCGGACTTTGACGGCGACCAGATGGCGGTTCACCTTCCGCTTTCGGCAGAGGCGCAGGCTGAGGCAAGATTCCTCATGCTCTCTGCAAACAACCTTTTGAAGCCGCAGGACGGTAACCCTGTCACTGTTCCGACACAGGATATGGTTCTCGGCAGCTATTATCTGACAATTAAGATTGAGAATGAGCTTGGAGCAGGCAAGGTGTTCAGCTCCGAGGACGAAGCAACACTGGCATATGCGAACGGTGCTGTCGGACTTCATGCGCCGATTAAGGTGCGCGTGACCCGTGAGGTGAACGGCGAAAAGGTTACGGGCATAATTGACGCAACGGTCGGCAGACTGATTTTCAACGAGAAAATACCGCAGAATCTCGGTTTTGTGGACAGAAGCAAGCCCGAGAATGCACTTGCTCTTGAAATTGATTTCAGAGTTGACAAGAAAAAGCTCGGAATTATCATTGACAAGAGCATAAAGACTCACGGTATCACAGATACCGCGGCACTGCTTGACAATGTCAAGGCAATGGGATTCAAATATTCAACACGCGGCGCAATCACCGTTGGTGTTTCGGATATGGAGATTCCTGAGGAGAAAAAGACATATCTTGCAGAGGCTGAAGAGGAAATCGATAAGGTTACAAAGAAATATCTCAGAGGTCTCCTGACAAATGAGGAGAGATATCAGAAGGTAATTTCAATCTGGAGCGAGACATCGGATAAGGTTACAAAGGCTCTGATGAATAATCTTGATGAGCTTAACCCGATATTCATGATGGCAAACTCGGGAGCGCGCGGAAGCGTCAACCAGATTCGTCAGCTTGCCGCAATGCGCGGACTTATGGCGGATACATCGGGACGTACAATCGAAATTCCGATTAAGGCTAACTTCCGTGAAGGTCTGACCGTTCTGGAATACTTCATTTCAACTCACGGTGCGCGTAAAGGTCTGACCGATACCGCGCTGAGAACGGCTGACTCGGGTTACCTCACACGCCGTCTTGTTGACGTTTCGCAGGACGTTATTATACGTGAAGAGGACTGCGGCACGGACGACGGTATCATTGTCAGCGACATCAAGGACGGCAATGAGATTATTGAGAAGATGAAAGACAGACTCATCGGCAGAACGGCATGTGACAACATTGCCGATCCCGAAACGGGAGAGGTTCTGTGCGAGAAGAATCATATGATTACGCCTGCTGCGGCTGACAAAATTGAAAAGGCAGGAATTGAGAAGGTGAAGATTCGTTCGGTTCTCAAGTGTCACTCAAAGGTTGGCGTATGTGCGAAGTGCTACGGTCACAACCTTGCAAACGGCGAGGAGGTTAACATCGGTGAGGCGGTCGGAATCATTGCGGCGCAGTCAATCGGTGAGCCGGGCACGCAGCTGACAATGCGCACCTTCCATGCCGGCGGTGTCGCGGGTGATGACATCACACAGGGTCTTCCCCGTGTTGAGGAGCTGTTTGAGGCAAGAAAGCCGAAGGGTCTTGCGATTATTGCGGAAATCGGCGGACGTGTTAAAATCAGTGAGAATAAGAAAAAACGCGAGATTACAATACTCGATGATGAAAACGGCAATGCTGTGAACTATCTGATTCCGTACGGTTCAAGAATCAAGGTCAGAGAGGATCAGGTTGTTGAAGCAGGCGATGAGCTGACAGAGGGTTCGGTGAATCCGCATGATATTCTTGCAATCAAGGGATATACGGCGGTTCAGAACTATCTCATTCAGGAGGTTCAGCGCGTATACCGTCTCCAGGGTGTTGACATCAACGACAAGCACATTGAGGTTATTGTCCGTCAGATGATGCACAAGGTTAAGATTGAGGACGCAGGCGACACAGGACTTCTCACAGGCTCGCTTGTTGAGAGATATGAGCTGGAGCGCGTGAATGACAGAATGCGCGAGGAGGGCAAGGCTGAGGCTGTTTCCTCCGAGGTTCTCATGGGTATCACGAAGGCTGCGCTGGCAACGGATTCGTTCCTGTCGGCGGCGTCGTTCCAGGAGACAACAAGGGTTCTGACTGAAGCTGCAATCAAGGGTAAGGTTGATCCGCTTCTCGGTCTGAAGGAGAATGTTATCATCGGTAAGCTTGTTCCGGCTGGAACGGGAATGCCGCAGTACAGTGATATTGATGTTGTTCCGACGGATTCGGCAGATGATATGATTTTCAGCGAACTATAAAAAATATTTTCGGGGGCGTTGCCCCCGCAACCCCCAGCGCGCCGCTATCAGGCTTGTGCCGGAGTAGCTGCTTGAACAGGGAATTTTTAATGCCGCACAGATTAAAGCCGCAGTCAGCGGCTTTGCTGTGCTGAAACGCACGCACATTTCAACGAAACTGATTGATTTGTGCGTGCGTTTCATATTAAAAATCCATGTTCTGCGCAAACTCCGTCATCAAGACCGACGCAAGGCGCGTTTTGAAGATGCGCCTTGCAGATTAACCGCTAACTGTGCCGCAAACGACATTCTGACGATTCGTGAATCGTCAGAAAAGCCCCCCTTTTCCAAAGGGGGCTAGGGCTCCCGAAAAGCGGAGGCATTGCCGACACTTTTTGGGAAGAGGAGCAGCCAAGCATAGAGCGACTGTCCGACCGACAAGGGCGGACGGAGCAAAAAATGCTTGTGCTGCGACGATGTTCTTCGCAAAATCCGACATCATGACCAATAACAAGGCGCGTATTTTTGATTTTCTTTGCAAACTATCCGCATGGTTTGAAAAACCTTTTAAAGAACATAAAAAAACTTTTTTCTCAAATTTTTCCAATTTATCTCTTGATTTTTTTCTCATTATGTGTTACTATAAATATTGTCACGTAGCTTAATATTTTATTATTGCATAAGAGGTTTACGTTTGGTAAAAACGTAGGCTTGCTTTTCTTTCCCTTATGCAATAATAATCAGGAAAGCTGCGTGACAACAGGAGCTGCCTTCGTTTTTCGGTGCGTAGCTCAATGCTGCGCACTTTTTTATTGTAGGTATAAACGAAGTCATGTCCTTGCGTTCTCTGCTTGTCAAAATCCCGCCCTGACGCCTTTTCGGGACTTGCAAGGCACAAAGCCTTGCAAGTCCTGCAAAAACGACAGGTCAGAATTTTTTCTGCGCAGATAATCGCAAAACACGACTTCATTCATACCTTGTGTGCGGCAAGATAAATAATTTTACCAAAAGGAGAAATGTAAAATGGGAAAAGTAGTGAAGCTTGTCGAGGGATATTATGAAACAATGTATTACAAAATGCTTAATGCGGCAACAGACGCAATTATGGAGATTGAAGAGGGAAAGGTTGAAAAAGCAAAAGAAATGTTAATCCGTGCACAGCAGGATTGTGAAGAAATTTACATATCAGCAGGAGAAGATGACGAAACAAACGAAAATGAAAGTGAAGATGAAACGGAATAACAACATAGGTGCGATTCATGAATCGCACCTATAATTATTGATTTTAATTCAAACCGTGCGTTTTGTCCTCACAGAAAATCATAAATACCGCGCCTTGTCGTCGCGCTACGGACATTTTTGCTCCGCATGACCTTGTTCGGTCACGCAGTCGCTTTCAGTCCGTGCCATCGTCGCAACGCAAGCGGTTATGCTCCGTCCTCCCTGTTCGGTCGGACAATCGCTCTGCGCTTGGTCGCTCCTCTTTCCCCAAAAGTGTCGGCAATGCCTCCACTTTTCGGGAACCCTACTCGCTTTTCGGGAACCCTACTCGCTTTTCGGGAACCCTGTTCGCTCCGCTCACTTACTTTTTGTCCGCAGAGTATATCTTTAAATCGCGCCTTGCAAAAGGCTTGATGTCGGATTTTGCGCGGGACATGGATTTTTAACGTGAAACGCACGCACAAATCAATCAATTTCATTGAAATGTGCGTGCGTTTCAGCACAGCAAAGCCGATGATTTCGGCTTTAATCTGTGCGGCGTTAAAAATTCTTTGTTCGAGCAATTAATCCGACACAAGCCTGACGGCGGCGCGCAGGGGGTTTGGGGGCGATGCCCCCATAAAAAAGAGGCTTGGAGGCACCGCCTCATAAAAAAGGTGTGGGGGAATCCTCCACAGAAAAAAGAAGTTTTTAAAAAAAGAGATAGGGGATTTCCTGCAAAAAAAGATTTCGGGAACACTGTTTCCCATAAAAAGGGTTTTGGGGACAATGAACCATATAAAAAAGGTGTGTGTGGCGGCTCACAGGAAAAATTTTTCTTAAAAGGAGGATTTGGGAAAAAGGTTTGGAAACAAAGTTTCCATAAAAAAACCCTTGCACGGAGTGTCGTGAGTCCCCCAAGGCAAAGCCTTGAAAAACGGGGGTTTGGGGGCGATGCCCCCATAAAAAGGAGGTTTTGGAGGCACTGCCTCATAAAAAAGGTGTGGTTCTCCCACACCACAAAAGGGTTTTGAAGGCGACCCTCTCACAAGAATAAACTTTCTGAAGAAACTATCTTAAAAAATGGGTTGAGGGGGAAAATCCCCCTCAATATAAAAATCTTTTTATTTTTTTCGTTGAAGTCTTTTCAAACTCAGTGTCACGGAACACCACATTTTTAATCTGCTTCTGCGGCGGAAGTGACGCGTTGAGTGCCTGTACGTCCTTCTTGATTCTGTCCTTTTCATCGGGGGTCTCGGTGTATATCTCGGCGCATATAACATCGTCCTTTCCATAGACCAGAACCTCGCTGACGCCCTCAACTCCAAGCACAACCGCTTCAATCTCCTCGGGATATACATTCTTGCCGTTGCTCAGAATGATAATGTTTTTCTTTCTGCCCGTGATATAAATGAACCCGTCCTCATCAATCCGTCCGATGTCGCCCGTTCTGAACCAGTCGCCGTCAAATGCCGCTGCGGTTGCCTCTTCATTCTTGAAATATCCCATCATGACAATGTCGCCGCGAACCAAAAGCTCGCCCTCACCTGCCTCGTTCGGACAGTCAACGCGAACCTCTGTGCCCGGAATTGCAAGCCCGACACTTCCGAAACGGTAGTCATTGTTGCGGTTTGTCGCAACAATCGGCGAACATTCGGTGATTCCGTAGCCGTTTATGACTGTGATTCCAAGCTCCTCAAAGCCCTTCATATATTTATTGTCAATCGGCGCACCGCCCGAAATTATCATCTCGAGATTTCCGCCAAAGCTGTTGATGACCGAACGGAAAAATACGCGGCGCAGGTCAATCCCGACCTTCATCAGCGCGTTGCTGACCTTAACCATATTCCTCAGCATTCCTGCTTTGCCCGATTTCTCGGCGGTTTTCCATATCTTTTTATAAAACGTCTCAACAAACAGCGGAACAACAGAGATGTGACACGGCTTCAGCGTGTTCATATCCTTCAGAATGTTTCTGAGGCTGTTGTTGATATATACCTTGTGACCCTCAAACACTTGACACAAAACGCAAGCCATCATTCCGAATGTATGATTGAGCGGCAGAACTGCGACGGTGTCACGCGGCTCTTTCAGGTTTGAGCAGCTGTTCATGACATCGGACGCAAGATTTTTGTGACTGAGCATAACGCCCTTTGGCTTTCCTGTTGTACCGGAGGTGTAAATCAGCGCGCACATTTTTTCGCGGTCAATTTCATTGTCGGCAAAGCTGCGGTTTCCTGCTTTCAGCAGAGCGCGTCCCTGTTCGATGCAGTCCGCAATCCCGGAGGTGCAGATGAAATGCTCAACTGCGCCCATACTTTCCCTATATTCGTCAACCGCCGCGCTCTTTGCGCCGGAATATACCACAAGTTTTGCGCCGCTGTCGTTAACGAGGTTCGCAAGCTCTGCGCCGCCAAGCTCCTTGTCAATCGGTACAATAATGTCCGAGCCGCACACCGCGGCAAAATATGTCAGAATCCATTCATAGCTGTTTTCGCCGTATACCGCAATTGCCGTGCCGCGCTCCGCAATGCTGCGGAAATATGTCCCGAGAGCGTCAACGTCGCTTTTGAATTGGAAATATGTTACCGACATTTCCTTCTTTCCGCGTGCAAACATAAACGCTGTCTCGTCCGAGAACTTCTCGCCCGAATATTCCAGCATTTCCTTCAAATCTTTGATTTCGTGAACCTTATAATACTCATAATGTGTATTCTTTTTCATATAACAAACCTTTTCCTTTCCGATTTATAGCGTATTTCCTTCCGTGCCTTCCTCGGGGTCATATGCTGCGGTCTTGATTATCGCGCGCCGCAGCGAATCGCGCGAATTTCCCCATGGCTCATTGTGAAACCGCTGGTCAAACTTGCTTATGAACCACAAAAGCTCCTTTTCGACTCTTTCCGACTGGCTGCTCCAAAGCTCTGTCACGGCATTTGCAAACTCTTCTCTTGCCGCGCCGCTGAGCTTTTTCTCGGATAGCGTCAGCAGTCTTTCAAAATGTGCAAGACAAAAGCCCTTTGAACGCAGAACCTTTTCGCGGAACTCCGCCTCACGCTTCCATAAATAGAAGAACGTGTCAAAATATCTGTCCATGCTTGTGTTTATCTTGTCGCAGACAAAGCAGGATTTTTCAAGCCGTGAAACAAGCTCCGAAAGACGGTTTTCGCCGTCGTTTCCGCGCCGCAGTCCACGCTTTTTCTTCGGTGCGGCAGCCGCCTCGCAAACCTCTTTCCGAACAGCTGCCATGTGCGTGCTGACCATGAGTGCAAGCCCCAGACGGTTGCGGCTTTCATACATTTTCCGATAATGCTCGCGGCAGAATCCCGAGGCATTTGTCATATCGCGCACGTCCTGCTCCATATATGACGGACCGAGAGTGTAGGAAAGAGCGTTTTTTTCCAGTGTTTCCCTCATCGTGCAGAACGGACACTCGCTGTCCGCGTCAAAGCCGTCATTCACGGGGATTGTGTATATCTGTTCCTTCACTCAAATCACTCCTGTTCGGACTTTATTTCCTGTTCTGCATTCAGAATCATATATTTTTTCAGGCTTGGATAAACGCTGAAATTCACAATAAAGCCCGATGTTGAAATCAGAATCAGAAGTTCCAAAAGGACAAACACAATCCAATAAATCGGCATTGCGCCGATTGTGGAAAGCAGACCGCTTATTCCTGCATACGGAATGCCGATGTGAATTGCCAGCAGAACAATCAGCACAAATAAATTCAGCGGCAGCTTCATGAGTGCAAACAAAAACGAGTTTCTGTAGAGTGCCTTGAGCGGCAGACGGAATGTCACCATCATCGGATAGAGGTAGAAATGCATCATTGTGAAAACAACAAGCATGACCCCGATGACATATTTAAGCGAGCTTATCGCGCCGTGTGACGTGCTGTAGAACAGGAAGGCATAGAACATAATCACAAACGCCGCAAGGTCAATCATCCACACCGCAATTGCCTGTTTGAAATTTTCCTTAGTATACTGCCAGAAATCACTCCAGAGCCATGCGTGTTCCTCACGCGAATAGTTCCGCAGAATGTAGGTGTATCCCGCCGTGACGGGTCCCATTCCCCAAAGCACCGTGAACAGCAGGCATGAGATGATTCTCACCGCCATGTCGAGTATTACCGTATATTTCAAATATTCCGCATTGGACAGATCGGGTGCCGCAAGTCCGAGAGCCGCGGCAATCGGCTGTGAAAACATGTTCAGGAGCGATGATGAAATCAGCCCCGACAGAAAAAACACAACAGCCGTTGTCGGAATGCACGCAAGAATATACAGCAGATTCAGCTTGCAAAGCCTGCCGATTTTTCTGAAATACAGCTCAAAAAATGCAAAAATTCCCCTTTTCTTCGGGGCATTCTTGTCAACGCCCTTTCCTTCCTTTGTGAAATCTCCAAACCCGAAAAATCCTGCCATAATCAAACCTTTCCTTTCCTTTTACAGCGATTATTCAACGCAAATTTTATCCTTCAGCTTTTCATATGTCGCCTCGCCGATTCCGCTCACCCTGACAATATCGTGAGCTGTTGAAAATCCGCCGGTTTCTTCGCGCAGCGTTATGATTGCGTCTGCCTTTTTCGCTCCGATTCCGTCGAGTGTCATCAGCTCCTCGCGTGACGCGGTGTTTATGTTGACAACTCCGCCGTTCTTTGCGGCTCTTTCTTCCGCGCTCATCTCACCGCTGTATTTTGAAACCGTCAGCCGCGGTCTCAGCTTTTCCAGAGTTGCCTCTCCGACGCCGTCTGCGCAGAGAATGTCGCTGACCGAGCGGAAGCCGCCCATTTTCACTCTTGTTTCAACAATTGCTTCAGCTGCTTTTTCGCCGATACCGTCAAGTGCCGTCAGCTCCTGTGCTGTTGCACGGTTTATGTCAACGGGCGCACCCTCGGCGGAACTGCCGCTTTGCGTTTCAGCTCCAGATGTGCCACCGTCCGCAGATGTTTTTGCCGAATCCTCCGCAGCGGTGTCTGCGCCCGAATCTGCCGTTTCCGAGTTCTCCGCAGCGGTGTCTGCGCCGGATTCTGCCGTTCCCGAGTCCTCCGCGAGAGTTTCAACGCCTGCGCTCGCCGTGTCCGCGCCTGCCGTTCCGATTATTCTGAAGCCGATTATGAAAAGCGAAACCGCAATCAGCAGAATCGGAACGAACATAAATCTTGAATAGTTTTCCTCGGACATAAACGCAAAACACCTCACTCAGCCTATATATAAAAGATTATATCACATTTCGGGGTGCAATACAATATTTTTTCAAAAAAAAAGAATCGTATCCGTCGGAAAACCGACAATACGATTCCATTGGTTTATGATTGATTATGCCTCAACCTTTATAACTTCTTTACCGTTATAATTTCCGCAAGCCTTGCAAACTCTGTGAGGCATTTTGTATTCACCGCACTGCGGGCATACTACCATTCCCGGAATAACCAGCTTCCAGTTGGCTCTTCTTTTGTCTCTTCTCGCCTTGGAGGTCTTCCTCTTTGGAACTGCCATACTCAACACACCTCTTTCCAAACAAAATAATTTAAACAGAATCTCTTCTGCATAGTCTACTCAAAAAACTTATCAAGCACGTCAAATCTCGGGTCAGCCGTGCGGGTGTCACATTCGCATTCACCGCGGTTCAGATTCCGTCCGCACATCGGACACAAGCCTCGGCAATCGGGCTTGCATACGCGTTTCACAGGCAAATTCAGAAATATGTTTTCAAGAACAATTTCGTCAAGCTCTGCAAAGCTTCCTTTGAAATATATCACGTCGGGATTCAGCTCCGCCTCGGAATCGGTTTCTTCCTTGCGCAGAAGCTCCTTCATGCGGAAGGTGAGCGTGCTGTCAAATTTTTCGCAGCATCTGTCGCATACATAGCGAACGTTTGCCGAAACCTCGGCTTCAAGCTCAATGCTGCCTCCGATGTTCACCAAGCTGTCCCTGACCGAAACGGGAGACAGAAATTCCGCTCCGTCTGCGTCTTTTTCGGAAAAATCAAGCTGCACATCAAGTGCAAGCCTTTTCCCGTCAGCATTCATAATCGGTTGTAAATCCAGCTTCATACAAAGTCCCTCTGCCGTATGCGTACCGCAAAATAAAAAATGTGGTGGGCACAATAGGGCTCGAACCTATGACCCTCTGCTTGTAAGGCAGACGCTCTCCCAGCTGAGCTATGCGCCCACATTTTCGGCTTTGCATGTCGGTTTAAAAAGAATGGTGGGCACAATAGGGCTCGAACCTATGACCCTCTGCTTGTAAGGCAGACGCTCTCCCAGCTGAGCTATGCGCCCA
>CAKSIW010000060.1 GCA_934463175.1 uncultured Clostridia bacterium
GTGTTTGTGCGGTTATCGTTCTGGTAAGCGTTGTTCAGGGTTCAACGGGAAATATTACGGACTCCATAGAATCGCTGGGTGCAAACACGATTTCGGTTATGTTTACCGGAAGAAACAGTGCAAAGTTTGTAAGCTACGATGAGATGAACGAATTTATGGACGAAAACTCGGACTACATCTCGTATGTTGTTCCGAATATGAGCGCAGGAAACATTACGGTCAAGTACCTTGCGGAAAACCAGACTGCAACGGTTACGGGTACAACCCCCGATTATATCACCGTTAAAAACCGCGACATCGAAAGCGGCAGATTTTTGAACGATATGGATATAGAAAACCGCAGAAAGGTTGCGGTAATCGGCAGTTACAACGCGCAGGAGCTTTTCGGGTTTGAAAGCCCGATAAACAAGCAGATAAAGGTCAACAACGAGCTTTATACCGTTGTCGGAGTTCTGGAAGCAATATCCGACTCGGAGGAAAGCTCGGACGATGATATGATAATCATTCCGTACACCTCAGGCAGAACGATTTTTCAGACAAGCAAAATCCGTTCATACATTGTCTGGGCGTCAACCTCCGACAATGTTGAAGAGGCAACGAACAGAACGAAAAACTTTTTATACTCAAAATTTAAAGATGAAGATGAGTATACTGTTATCAGCATTGCCAGCATGATGGACGCCATAGGTGAAATCACAGGCATGATGACCCTGCTTTCTGCTGGAATTGCGGGAATTTCGCTTGTTGTCGGCGGTATTGGAATCATGAACATCATGCTCGTTTCGGTGACGGAAAGAACGCGTGAAATCGGTATCAGGAAGGCAATCGGCGCAAAGCGTTCAAGCATCATGGCGCAGTTCCTGATTGAAGCCGCGATTGTGAGCTGCATGGGAGGGGTGGTAGGCATTATCCTTGCGATAATAGGCTCCGTCGCCTTGGGTAATGCCATGAGTATAAACGCCTTCCCCAATATATTTGTAATACTCGGAGCATTTATTTTTTCGGCAGCCATCGGTGTGTTTTTCGGCTGGGCGCCTGCAAACAAGGCATCGAAGCTCAATCCGATCGACGCACTTCATGCCGATTGATGATTAAAAAACTTTTTCGGAGAGGAATGAAAAACATGAGAATTTTAAAAAAGCTTTCAGCATCGGTTCTTTCGGCGGCTCTGGTCATGGCTTCCGTGCCGGCTTTTGCGTCAAGCTATAAGGACGTTGAGGACGGACAATACTACACCGAAGCGATTGAATCGCTGACTCTTTACGGTGTTGTTTCGGGATATGCGGGATATTTTGACCCTGCGGCATATGTGACCCGTGCGGAGTTCTCAAAGATGACTGCGCTTATATCGGGACTTGATGATGAGGTGAACAGCAGTGCCGGACAGAAAAAATTTGACGATGTTTCGGTTGAATACTGGGGCAACGGATATATTAACACCGTTGCAAACAACAAGCTCATTGTGGGTTATCCGAACGGACACTTTTTGCCCGAGAAAAACATTACACTTGCCGAAGCGGTGACCGTTCTGCTGCGTGCGATGAACTACACCACCGCCGATCTCGGCGACAACTGGCCGTATTCATATATGGTCAAGGCAGCAAGCCTCGGTCTGACCGACGGAATGGCAATCGGTGCCGACAGCTTCATCACCCGCGCGGATTTGTGCGTTGTGATTAACCGCGCACTTCAGGCGGAGCTGAACGGCTCAAAGGATAAGCTCATTTCAAAGATGGACGCGCAGATGACCGATGAGGTTCTGATTATTGCAACAAAGAACGAGGACAAGAGCCTTGACGCGAACCAGATTAAGACCGACTCGGGGAACTACAGAGTTGCGAACACAAGTCTGAGCTTCACTCCGCTGACAAAGGTCAAGCTTGTTCTAAATGATGACAACGAGATTATAAACTACAGCACGACCTATGTTCCGAAGAGAACGGTTTCAACGGTTGAAAGCTATGTTGACGGAGTTGTTTATTTTGCCGACGGAACAAGCAGCAAGTCAATCGGCGTGACGAACAGCACTCCTGTCTACAGCGACGGGGCAATCACCAGCTATGGTGCATTCAAGGAAAACATAACCGACGGTACGGCAGTGTCTGTTGTATATGACAAAAACGGTTCGGTCGGGTATCTCCTGTTCAACACGGCGGAATATACAACCGCTGTTGCAATCAGGACGAACATTTATGACGCACTGGCTTCTGTCGGGGTTTCGCGTGAGACCGCAGATTCCGCAAAGGTCATCAGAAACGGATATTCCGCGTCGATAGGCGATGCAGAGCTTTATGATGTTGTATATTACCTTGCGGACAATTCGACCATATATCTCTACAGCGACAAGCTGTCGGGTGTATATAACAAGGCATATCCGAACAAAGCGAATGTGTCGAGTGTTGACATTTCCGGCAATGTGGTTGAGCTTGAAACCCAGACGGCTGTATATAAGCTTGGAGAAAAATCGGGCAGCTATAAGCTTAATTCGGTTGTGACGGCTCTGCTCGGCAAGGACGGAAAAATTGTTGATGTCATTGACACAAACACATCTGACGCGGCAAATTACGGAATAATCCTGTCATACGGTTCGGAAATGTCCGATGATATGCTTGAAAACGGAAAACAGTATGATTACATCACGTTCATAAACGGCGAAGGCAGAACGTCAAAGTATAAAACCCTCAAAGACTACAGCGAAAAAATCGGTGATATCGGAAAAATCAGCTTTGATGATGAAGGATATGCGGTTTTCTCCGGCGTGACATCAGGTTCATCTGTTTCGGGTGCTGTTGACAAGAATAACAAAAAAATTGGCGACCGCTGGCTGACAAGCGACTGTGTGATACTCGAAAGGGTATATGCTCCCGAAACAAGGACGGGAACCGCAACCGCACAGGTTATAGATATTGAAGACATAAACGTATCGGAGCTGACGTCTAAGCAGATTCTGTATTCAGTCACTTCAGGCAATTTCGGCGACATTTCACTGTTGATTGTTGAGAATGTAACAAAAAATCAGTATACCTACGGAATACTGAAAAGCATGAGCGGCAAAGCAAGCGGAATGAGTGCAAACGGCACATATGAAATTGTCACGGGCGGTGAGACAAAGACCTATTCGGCAAGCTTCTACACAAACATTGACACGGGTGCGGGAGTTGCTGCGGTTGTTGACGGCGGCAAGCTTGTTTCTTTGAAATCGCTTGTGCGGCTTGGTTCAACCTCAACGCTGGAAGCAATTGATTTCTCGAGAGTCAAGGTCGGCTCGGAAGTTTTTAAGATGGGCAGTGACGCTCAGATTTACCGAAAGACCTCATCTGGATATACAAGCATTTCGCTTGACGATGCGGCAGCTCTGAAAGGAAAAACAGTCAATGTCTACGCAGATACAAGTGTTGCGGACGGAGGGCTTGTCAGAATTGTCATAATTCAGTAAAATATAATATGCGGGAGAAAACGCTCAAATGGGCGTTTTCTCTTTTGGCGCATTGACAAAAGCTTAAATTTCTGCTAATATAATATACGATGTCTAAACAAAAGAAAGGGCGGTTTATATGACAAAAATTGATATTTTTTCAGGCTTTCTCGGTGCGGGAAAGACCACACTCATAAAAAAACTCATTTCCGAGGCATACAAGGGCGAAAAAATCGTTCTCATTGAAAATGAATTCGGAGAAATCGGTATTGACGGCGGATTTCTGAAGGACGCGGGAATTGAGATTACAGAGATGAATTCAGGCTGTATCTGCTGTAGTCTTGTCGGCGATTTCAGCGAGGCTCTCAAAAAGGTTATCAGTGAGCTGAAGCCCGAAAGAATCCTGATTGAGCCTTCGGGTGTCGGCAAGCTGAGCGATGTCATAAAAGCAGTGAAGAATACTGATAATCCCGACATCAGTCTCAACAGCTTCACAACTGTTGCGGACGCAAAAAAGTGCAGGGTATATATGAAAAACTTCGGTGAATTTTATAATGATCAGCTTGAAAATGCGGCGTGTATTGTTCTGAGCCACACTTCGGGACTTTCGGAGGAAAAGCTTGAGGAATGCATAAGACTTATACGCGGAAAGAACGGCAGTGCGGAAATTGTTTCAACTCCGTGGGAAGAGCTTGACGGAAAGCGTATTCTTTCCGCAATGGAAGGCACAAAAACTCTTGCAGATACACTCTCGGCGCTTGCAGAGGAAAATGATATTTGTCCGGAATGCGGCGAAAAGCATGAGCATGATGAACATTGCGGACATGACCATGAGCATGAACACCATCATGAGCATGACGAGCATTGCGGACACGATCACGAGCATGAACACCATCATGAGCATGACGAACACTGCGGACACGATCACGAGCATGAACACCATCATGAGCATGACGAGCATTGCGGACACGATCACGAGCATGAGCATCATCATGAACATGACGAACACTGCTGCTGCGGACACGACCACGAACATCACCATCATCATGCCGATGAAGTGTTCACAAGCTGGGGTGCGGAAACAACGCGTAAATATACCGCAGATGAAATCCGCACGGCACTTGCCGAATTTGACGATTCCGGAAAATACGGAGTTATACTTCGTGCAAAAGGAATTGTTGCGTCGGCAGACGGCAAATGGATACACTTTGATTATGTTCCCGGAGAAGCGGACATTCGTTTCGGTGCTGCTGATATAATCGGCAGACTTTGTGTCATCGGCTCAAAGCTTGACAAGGGAGAAATCGAAAAGCTGTTTTCGGTTTCCGAAAGCAAATAATTCCGCTGCATACAAAAAAGAAAGGCAATGATTAAAAATGGATATACCTGTTTATTTGTTTACGGGCTTTCTCGATTCGGGAAAAACCTTATTCATAAAGGAAACACTTGATGACAAGCAATTTGCGAACGGTGAAAGAACGCTTCTCCTTCTCTGCGAGGAGGGTGAGGAGGAGCTTGATTCGGCTTGGCTTGAAAAAAAGAATATTTTTTCCGAGACACTTGATGACGTTTCGGAGATTACTTCAAAAAATCTTTCGGCACTGCTCAAAAAACACAGTGCTTCACGGGTTATTGTTGAATATAACGGGATGTGGCAGCTTTCCGTCCTGTATTCCAATGTCCCGTCAGAGTGGATAATATATCAGGAAATATGTTTTAATGACGCGAACACGTTTTTAACATATAACGCAAACATGAGAAGTCTTGTTGTTGACAAGCTGCAAAACACAGATCTTGCGGTCTTTAACCGATTCGGCAGCGGCTGTGACAAGGAGGAGTTTCATAAGATTGTACGCGGCGTCAGCAGACGGTGCGACATAGTTTACGAGCATGAAAACGGAGATGTTGAGTATGACGACATTGAAGATCCGCTTCCGTTTGACATTGACGCACCGACGGTTGAGATAGGAATTAATGATTTTGCAATCTGGTATCGCGATTTGCTGGAGGATATGCCAAAATACAAAAATAAAACCGTCAAATTCACTGGCGTGATTGCAATTGACAAGCGAATACCGTCCGACAGCTTTATAATCGGAAGACCTGTCATGACGTGCTGTGCCGAGGATATAGCCTTCAAGGGTATCATGTGCAAGGGCAGAACACAAAGCATGAAAAACGGAGACTGGATTCGTCTGACTGCCGAGCTTCGTGTCGAAAAGAACAAAATGTACAGAGGAGAAGGTCCCGTTCTCTATTTAAAGGATTATGCTCTGACGTCTGCTCCGGCTGAGCCTGTTGCAACTTTTTATTAATAATACGTCACATATTTCCCCAAACGGCATATAATATTTACAGAAATATTATAGGAGGGGATATAATGTCAGGTTTGACCGGTATTGCAAGCTTCGGCAGAGAGCTTTCGCATGAAATCGAAAATGTCGGAATCATGACGCGTGCGCTGTGCCGGCGCGGAAACGGAGCAGTGAAAATCAAAAACAGCGGCTGCGGTGTGTTTGGTGAATCGGATTTTGAGGCGTGGCACAAAAAGGAAGAGCTGTGTCCTGTTTCAATCAAAACGGACGGCACGGAATATACAATCTGCTTTGACGGACTGCTCTATAACAGCGACGAAATCAAAAATGAGCTGAAAAGGAATGGTGCGTCAGAGGAGAATCCGACCGATGCATATCTTGTTCTTCTGGCGTACTTAAAATGGGGTTCAGGCTGTGTGAGAAGGCTCAGCGGAATCTTTGCATTTGCAATCTGGGACAGTGAGAATCGGGAGCTTTTTCTTGCAAGAGACCGATTCGGCATTAAGCCGCTGTACTATTGCATAAAAGATGACTGTCTGTATTTCGCCTCTGAAATCAAGGGCTTGCTTGCACACCCGCGGATTGACGCAGTGCTTGACAAAACAGGTCTTTGCGAAGTCATGGGCTTGGGACCCGCACAGACGCAGGGCTGCGGAATCTTCAAAGGAATATACGAAATATTGCCCGCACATTGCGCAACATATAACAAAAACGGCTTCAACACCTACCGATACTGGCAGCTTGTGTCCGAGAAAAACACGGAAACGTTTGAAGAGTGTCTCGAACACACAAAAAAGCTTGTTTTTGACGCCATTGACCGACAGCTCTCGCCCAAAGGACGGAATTTGTGCATGTTTTTGTCGGGCGGACTGGATTCAAGCTCAATAACCGCGCTTGCGGCAAAAAAATTCGGAGACGGCGTCAGTACGTTTTCTCTCAGATATAAGGGAAATGATGAGTTTTTCAAACCGACAGCCTATCAGCCTGCCGCAGATGATGACTATATAAGCCAAATTGCCGAAATGTATAATACAAAGCATGAGATCATCGAAATTGGCAGCGACGACCTGCTGAACTATCTCACCGATGCCGTTGAAGCAAGAGATCTTCCGGGAATGGGTGATGTTGATTCATCTCTGTATTTTTTGTGCAGTAAAATGGGCGGTGAATTCAACGGCGCACTTTCGGGCGAATGCGCAGACGAGGTGTTCGGCGGCTATCCGTGGTTTCACAGAAAAGAGGATTTTGAGGCAAATGTTTTCCCGTGGGCAAAAAATGTTGAGCTGAGACGAAGCCTGATTTCACCCGGGCTGATTAACCCGAATGAAATCTCCGACTATATTTATGCCAAATATAACGCAAGTACGGCAGGCACGCCGAGAAATGCCGAAGACAGCGCAGAGGAGGCAAGACGCCGTGAAATTGCATATCTCAACCTGAATTGGTTTATGTATACTCTCGGCGCAAGAAGCGAGCGTATCGGCATGAACTGCGGTCTTGAAATCAGAATGCCGTATTGTGACCATCGGCTTGTTGAATATGTGTGGAACATTCCATGGAACTACAAGGCATACGAGGGACGCGAAAAAGGGCTTTTGCGAATGGTGTTTGACGGCATTTTGCCCGAAGATGTCCTGTGGCGCAAAAAAAGTCCGTTTCCCAAGACGCATAACCCCGAATTTGAGGATATGGCAGGTCAGCGTGTTCTGGAAATTCTGTCGGACAAAAACTCTCCGGTATGCGGACTCATCAACGAGGACTATATTTTTGACCTCATGCGCAGACCCTCTGATTACGGAAAGCCGTGGTTCGGTCAGCTTATGGCAACGCCGCAGCTTTATTCCTATATAATTCAGCTTAATCACTGGCTGAAAAAATATAATATTAAAATTGAGATTTAACGGCTGAAAAGCGAAAGGAAATACAAAAGATGATAAAAGCGGTTTTATTCGATTTTGACGGCACTTTGATTAATACTAACGATTTGATATTTGACTCATACAAATATGCGTTTAAAACGGTTTTAGGACGCGATATAGGCAAATCCGAGATACTGAAGCTTTACGGGCGACCTCTCCGCGCTTCTCTGATGGCATACGGAGAGAGCGGAGAGGCTCTTTACAGAACCTACAGAGAATTTAACGAATCCCGCCACGATTTTCTTGCAAAGCCGTTTGACGGTGCAGCCGAAGGTGTCAGAAAGCTGCACCGTGACGGATTCGCGGTCGGTGTCGTGACCTCGAAAAGATTGGAGCTTCTCATGCGCGGCTTGCGTCTCATGAAGCTTGAAGATGAATTTGACGTGCTGATCACGCCTGCCGACACGGAAAAAGCAAAGCCCGATCCCGAGCCTGTGCTGCTTGCGTGCGCAAAGCTTGGTGTTGAGCCGTTTGATGCCGTATATGTCGGTGACAGTGAATTTGATCTTGCAGCAGGAAAAGCAGCGGGAACGAAAATATGTGCCGTTAATTATTCTGTAACCCCAATGGCACGGCTTGACGAATTCTCGCCCGATTATCGCATTGATTCGATTTTGGATCTGTGCGGCATACTAAAGAGGGTGTGAGATATGTCTGCAATGCTTGAATATACGGCAAAATGCTCCGATTCGGGAAAAAGCGTTGAGAAAATACTGAAAAGAGAGTTCGGCGTATCCTCAAAGCTTATGAAAGAGCTTAAGCTCAGCGGTAAAATTTTTCTGAACGGCACGGTGTGCCGAAGCGTTGATATTGTTTCAGAGGAGGACAGGCTTTGTGCGGATATTTCTGAGGAATATGATGCGACGGCTGTAATTGTACCGAAAAAAGCTGATTTTGAAGTGCTTTTTGAGGACGACTGTATTTTGGTTATAAACAAGCCCGGCGGAATGGAAAGTCACCCGAGCCTCGGCAATAATTTCTCGACTCTTGCAAATGCGGTTATGTATTATTGGGAAGAAAAAGGGGAATATCATAATTATCACATTGCAAACCGCCTTGACAAGGATACATCGGGACTGTGTGTTGTCGCAAAGAACCGTTATGCACATTCACGGCTTGCGGCTCAGCTTGCGGAAAAAAGCTTCAAGCGGAAATATACGGCAATTGTACACGGTACATTTTGTCATTCGGAGGGGACGATTGAGCTTCCGATTGCAAGAGACTGTGAGAGTATAATAAAAAGAAGGGTTGATCCGGTGTGCGGAAAATATGCAAAAACGGCATATTGTGCGCACGAAATCGGGACAAGCGGCTGCTCAATCGCGGATATTGAACTTATGACCGGCAGAACACATCAGATTCGAGTTCATTTTTCGCACATAAATCATTCTTTGGTAGGAGACTGGCTTTACGGAAACGGTGATAATGAAAGAGAGCTGATCGGCAGACAGGCTCTCCATGCGGGCTATATGGAGTTCACTCACCCTGTAACATGCGAAAGAATGAGCTTTTCTGCGGATATGCCGGAAGATATGAAAAGGCTGATTGACCTTTTGAAAATGTAGTTTATTGGTGCTGAAAATGTAGTTTATTGGTGCAAGTATACAAAAAAAATTAAATTTTTTCAACAAAATAGAAAAAAAGTGTTGACTTATAGAGAAATTTTTAGTATTCTATTAGTATGATGAATTGATTGAGGATTTGATATGACTAAAGGAGCGGTATTATGTTTTTAAAGGAAATTGTAGTCCAAAATCAGGTGGGGCTTCATGCGAGGCCTGCTACTTTTTTCATCCAGAAGGCTAACGAATATAAATCAAGCGTGTGGATTGAAAAGGACGAAAGAAGAGTTAATGCCAAAAGTCTTTTGGGGGTACTGTCTCTCGGTATAACAAAAGGAATCAGTATTACGATTATGGCAGAAGGTTCGGACGAGGAAAAGGCGGTTAATGACCTGGTGGGACTTATTTCCTCTAATTTTTCATGATTTTTTTGCAGTTCCGAAAGCCTTACATGAAAATGTAAGGCTTTTTTCAATAAACGGAGGTGTTATTCTGTGTCCGATATAAAGAAAAAAATATCAGGCTTGCCGCTGTGTCCCGGTGTGTATATCATGAAGGACAAGGAAGGAAAGGTTATTTATGTCGGGAAAAGCAAGCTTCTTAAAAACCGTGTGAGCCAATATTTTCAAAGCTCGAAGAATCATTCGGCAAAAACACGCTCAATGGTTGAACATATAGCGGATTTTGACTATATAATCACCGATACGGAGGCGGAGGCTCTTGCTCTTGAATGTAATCTGATTAAAAAGCACAGACCGAAATATAACATTTTGCTTAAAGATGACAAGCAGTATCCATATATAAAGATAACAACCACAGAAGATTTTCCGCGTATTTTTATGACCCGTCAGCTGAAAAAGGACGGAAACCGCTATTTCGGACCTTATATGTCCGCGTTCACCGTCAGAGAGGCACTGGAAGATATAAGAAGAATTTTTAAAATACGCAGCTGCACAAAAAAAATATCCGAAAACGGTCCGTACAGCCGTCCGTGTCTTTATTATCATATAGGACGTTGCAGTGCTCCGTGCGGCGGAAAAATCAGCAAAGAGGACTATGGCGAGGCAGTGAAGCATATTGAAAACGTTCTCGGAGGAAACTATAAGCCGATTGCCGATGAACTGACAAAGAAAATGCTTGCTGCGTCGGAAGCACTTGAGTTTGAAAAAGCTGCTCTGTACCGTGACAAGCTTGAAGGAATTAAAAACCTTGCGGAAAAACAAAAGATTTCGTCTGCGGAAGGCGGAAGCAGAGATATAATCGGAATATATAACGAAGGTGCCGAGTATTGCATACAAGTTTTTTATTATCGCGGCGGAAAAGCTGTAGGGGCAGAACACTTTACACTTGAAAGCAGTGAAAATGACAGTTCGTTTGTTCTTGAAGAAACCGTAAAGCAATTTTACTTTACAGCAATTGAAATACCGCGTGAAATACTGCTTTCAGAGGAAATTGAAGATTCGGAAGGTATTGCAGAATGGCTTTCTCAAAAAAGCGGACATAAGGTTTCAATCGCTGTTCCGAAACGCGGTGAGAAAAAACAGGTCACCGACATGGTGGTGAAGAATGCAAAGGAGCTGCTGTATAAAAAACGTTTTCTTCAGAACAAATCCGAAAAACGGCAGAATGAGATTATTTCGCAGCTGACAAAGCTGTTGAATCTGCCTGCTGCGCCGTTCAGAATTGAAAGCTATGATATATCAAACATATCGGGTGCAAATTCCGTCGGGGTTCAGATTGTATACGTTAACGCAATTCCGCAAAAAAGTCTGTATCGTAAATATAACATAAAAAATGTTGAAGGTGCAAATGATTACGAAAGCACAACTGAGGTCATATTCAGACGCATAAACGAGGGGTACAGAGAAGAGGATTTAATAAAGGAAGGCAAGCTTGAGGAAAAGGACGCAAAATTTCTGCCCTTTCCCGATTTAATTCTGCTTGACGGCGGAAAAGGACATGTGTCGGCTGTCAGACAGCTTTTCGACACGATGGGGGAGGAAATACCGGTATACGGACTGGTTAAAGATGATTCTCACAGAACACGCGGAATATGTGATGAAAACGGCGAGTTTCCGATTTCACACAAATCTGATTTGTTCAAATTTCTTTCATGTATGCAGGACGAGGTTCACCGCTTTGCAATATCCGCACACAGAAAAAAGCATATTTCAAAAAGCATCAGATCGGAGCTTGAAAACATAAACGGTGTCGGCGAAGAAACCGCGAAAAAGCTTCTGAAACGTTTTTTAAGTGTCAAGGGAATAAAAAATGCAGGTCTTGAAGAGCTTACACTTGTGACAAACAAGAGAACTGCGGAAAATATATATGAATATTTTCACGGAAAAGAACAGGAGTGATATGTGTGGGCGTAATTATTGACAAAAATGCCGATGAGGCAATTTTAAACGAGCTTGAAGGACGCGGAGCTTTCATATGCCGTTCGTTTGAAATGAAAAGCCTGCCGCAGCCCGTGAACACGCACCCTGATATGCAAATTCATTTTGCAAGCCGCACTCTTGCCTTTGCGGCACCGTCAGCATTTGAGCATTACAGAACGCTTTTGCCCGACAGTGTCAGGCTGATATGCGGTGCCGCTGACCCCGGCAGCACATATCCGTATGACTGTGCATATAATATTGCAAGGGTCGGAAATAGAATTATCGGAAATTTTAAGTATACCGATTCCGAACTGCTGAATTATTACTCAAATTTAAATTATACGTTTATTGATGTGAAACAGGGGTATACTAAGTGTAATCTCTGCACGGTTGATGACAGCTCCGCAATAACGGAGGACGAGGGGATTTTCAGAAAACTGACTGCGGCAGGGGTTGACGTTTTGAAGCTGCCTGCCGGAGAAATTGAGCTATGCGGCTTTGACCATGGGTTTATCGGCGGCGCATCGGGTTTTTTATCCGAAAATACACTTGCTTTTTTTGGCGACTTCTCAAAAAACTCTTATTATGAAAAACTGAAAAAATTTGTTTTGTCGAAAAAGGTTGACATAATATTTTTATCGTCAACAAAACCTGCGGATTACGGAAGCTTGCTGTATTTTTGAGGACTGTTACATATTTCGTGCTGAGGGGTGAAGTGATTGAAAAACAGTCTGAGCATTGTTTCAAGCGTTGACACGGAAGAAATGTGCAGAAATATTGTATCCATAATAAGCCCGGAAAATGTGGAAATGCTGTATTCGGATAAAAGGGACGGCAAAAGATATTTTCTTGATATAACATCAAATGAACCGATTCCGCACAGCGGAATCGTGGATTATATAAGCGGCTGGATTATAAATAACTATGAGCTTAGAATAATGGAGGAGCTGTTTGATGAGTTTTTCAATGAACTTGAGAGCGCAGAGCGCACCGGAATAATTCTCTCGGCAAAAGAAAAAATCAGTGACAGTGACAGAGCGTATAACCGTTCGCTTATCGGGCGAAAGCTTTCGGCATACTTATACAGCGAAGGCGTTCTGTCTATAGACGGATTTGTGCGTTTCAGGCTGAACGAATACAGACGGGAGCTTGAATTTTTGCTGATTGACGCCGCAGATGAGTTTTTTTGCGTGAAAGAATATGATGAGTTTGTCGGATTGATGGCAGAGTATGTTGAAACGCAGATGCCGCTAATTGAGCTGATACACATAATACCTCAAGGCGATGGCAGCTTCAAGTTATATGATTTTCGCAAGCTGAGAATTAAGATTGAGTATGAAGGAACTCTTCATGGATTTACAGATGATGCGATGTCCGAAGAAGACAGATTGGTTGGAATTTTGCTTACGCTGACGCCGCGAAGAATTATCTGGCACGGTGTTGAGCTTTCGGAGTGCCGCAATCTTTTAATGACCCTCAGACAGATTTTCGGAAAGCGTTTCAGTATATGCCGCGGTTGTGAGCTTTGCGGCGGAAATAGCGGAAATAATTGAGAAAACGGTGCGAAATCCGTTTTCTTTTTTTAAAAAAGTATTGCATTTACGTGAGAAGTATGATATAATTTAAATATAGATAATTGCACAAAATAAAAATTTTGTGCAATTGAGAGGGGGAAGTTTTTTATGAGCAGACATATTGAAGCTCCTGAGCCTTTGGCGGCGTTTCTTATATATATTGAGAGCATTCAGGGAAAATCTCCGAAAACCGCTGATGAATATTTCTATGACCTCAGAACGTTCTACAAGTTTTTAAAGATTAAATTTGATAATGCTGATGATGATTTTGATGAAATTGATATTGCTGACGTTGACATGTCATACATAAAAAAAGTTGATTTGAACCTAATTTATGAATATATGAACTTCCTGAATCGTGTCAGACAAAACACTCCGCGTTCGCGTGCGCGAAAAATTGCCTCGCTGCGCTCATACTTCAAATATCTTCACTCCAAGGCAAAGCTCCTTGAAGTCAATCCCACGGCAGAGCTTGAAACAATTAAAATCGGTAAAACGCTTCCTGTATATTTTACTCTTGAGGACAGCCTTGCACTTCTTGGCGGAATTGAAGGAAAAAATGCAGAGCGTGACTATTGCATAATAACATTGTTTCTGAATTGCGGAATGCGTCTTTCGGAGCTTGTAGGAATCAATACAACCGATATACGCGGTGACAGGCTGACCGTTGTCGGCAAAGGCAACAAGGAACGCACAATTTACCTTAATGCCGCATGCCTGGAGGCGATTTCCGCATATATGCCGGTGAGAAACGCAATGACTCCGACCGCCTCAGACAAAAATGCGTTGTTTTTATCCTCGCGGAATCAGCGCATAAGCCGCAGGTCTGTGCAGCATTTGGTTGAAATGAATGTCAAAAAGCTTGGTCTTGACCCCCGCAAATTCACAACACACAAGCTGCGGCACACTGCCGCAACCCTCATGTATCAGGCAGGTGTGGACATCAGGGCACTTCAGGAAATTCTCGGTCACGAACAGCTTTCAACAACAGAAATATATACTCATGTCAGCAACAAACAGCTGAAAGACGCTGTCTCCTCCAACCCTCTCGCAAATGTAAAAAAATCCAAAAATTAACCATAATAATATTATGTAAACCAAAAAGAATTATTCTTTTTGGTTTTATCCGTTAATAGCCTATTTCTGCCGCAAGTGATTTCAATTTATCGGCTGAAGCCCTTAAATCATTAATTTCACTGTCACTGAAATTGATTTCAAGAATTTTGTCAGCACCTTCGCTTGAAACGATTGTCGGCACAGAAAGACACATTCCGTCAATTCCGTATTCACCTTCAAGCAGACTTGAAACCGTCAGAATTGATTTTTCATTTCCGATTATTGACTCGGCAATTCTTTTCACAGCAAGAGCAATTGCATAAAATGTTGCGCCTTTTTTTGCAATGATTTCATATGCCGAATTTTTTGCTGTTTCATAAAACTGCTGTTTTCCCATATTATCTGCATCACAAACACCGCTGAAGCTGCAAAAATCGTTTATATCCATTCCGGCAACCGACGTTGTGCTCCATGCTGCGACCTCAGAGTCGCCATGCTCACCAATAATATATGTGTGAACATTTCTGACATCAACATTTGTATATTCGCCAAGCAGATATTTCAGTCTTGACGTGTCAAGAACCGTTCCCGAGCCGAGAACGTGGTTTTTTGAGAAACCTGATATTTTACAGGTTATATAGGTCAGAATATCAACGGGATTTGTGACAATCATCAGGATTGTGTCGTCGTGGCAATATTTCAGAACACTTTCAACAATGCTTTCAAATATTTTTGCATTGCGCCGCAAAAGGTCGGTTCGTTTTTCTCCCGGATTCTGCGGCGCACCTGCGGTTATTATGACCATGTCAGAGCCTTTTATGTCCGGATAGTCGCCTGCGGTTATCTTAACGGGACTGACAAAGCTTATGCCGTGATTCATGTCAAGTGCATCGCCCTCCGCCTTGTCGCGATTCAGGTCAATTAAGACAATTTCCGAAACGAGTCCGCTCAGCATAAGCGTATATGCTGTGGTTGAGCCGACAGCCCCCGCGCCTATTATTGAAATTTTTCCTTTAAACATATAAAAATATCCTCCGAACAAAATTTTATATTTTATATTATTTTGTTCAAAGGATATTAAATTATTCATGCCTTAAAAGCTTTTGATCTCTCTTCCTCCATCACCGATTTCCGAGATATAAAATGCCGCAGGGTGACCGAAAGTATCGTTATATATATTTCCTATTTTTTCCACAAATTCATCAATTATGTCTTTTCTGACAACACTGACCGTACAGCCTCCAAATCCTGCCCCTGTCATACGCGAGCCGAGAACTCCGTCAAGCTTGCGTGCTTCCGCAACAAGCAAATCAAGCTCGGGGCATGTCACCTCATAATCGTCGCGCAGAGAATCGTGAGATGCATTCATAAACTGTCCGAATCTCGCAAGATCGCCTTCCTTGAGCGCACGCACACTTTTGTGAACACGGTCGCATTCGGCAACAACATGCCTGATTCGTTTTTTAACTGTCGGATTTTTTATGACGTCCTTATGCATTTCAAAGTCCGAAACCGAAACATCTGCAAGCTGTTCTATATCCGGAAGAACGGTTTTTAATGCCGTCAGACCTTCTTCACATTCACCGCGTCTTTCGTTATATTTTGAGCTGCCGAGGCTGTGCTTGACATTTGTGTTTGAAAGAACAAGTCTGTAATCCCCGAGTTTCAGAGGCACAAGCTCATATTCCAGTGTGTCGCATTTTAAATATATTGCATGGTTTTCTTTTCCCATTGCCGAGGCAAACTGATCCATAATTCCGCAGTTCACACCAACGTAATTATGCTCAGCTTTTTGTGATATGAGTGCCAGTTCAATCATATCAATATCCTTTTTCTTGCCGCTGTTCTCGTTCGCAAACGTTGCAAAGCACAGTGCGGTTGAAACCTCGATTCCTGCCGATGAAGAAAGTCCGCCTCCGTGGGGTGTCGTATCATCATAAAGAAGATCGCAGCCGCAAACGTTATATCCTGCCTTCATCAGCTCGTCAACAACTCCGAGCTGATAGTCACCCCATTTGAGCGTTCCCTTCAGCTTTTTAATGTCGTTTATGTTTGTTTCAACGCAAATATCCAAATCGGTTGCACGGAGTCTGATGATATCGTCCTTCCTCTTCCTTGCAACAATAGTGGTTTTCATTGTCAGTGCAGCCGGAAGAACGGGACCGCCGCAGTAATCTATGTGTTCGCCAATCAGATTGACTCTGCCGGGAGAAGCAAAAACACGCACTTCCTCCTTGTCGTTTCCGTAAAAATCAAAAAACATTTCCTTCATTTTGTTGATTTCCATTAATTCATACCTCCGTTTTCAAGAAACCTTGCCAATGCCGCGCGAAGCTCCTACGCCTTTTCCTCAGGAGAAGTCGGATTACAGCATGCCCATGTACCTGTTTCGCT
>CAKSIW010000061.1 GCA_934463175.1 uncultured Clostridia bacterium
GTAATAAGTCAGGTTGTCGAAAGCGTGATTAGAAATATGGAAGGAAAAGTTCCCGGAAAAAGACAAAAGGGAGTTTTTCCGACAATGACAGAGGCTCTTTCTGCGGTTTCAAAGGCATATGTGGAGTATAAGAGCTATACAATCGAGCAGAGGGAAAGAATGATTGCAAACATTCGCCGTCTCACGCTGGAGGAAGCTGAGGTCATGGCAAAAATGGGTGTTGAGGAAACAGGCATGGGTCGTGTTTCCGACAAGATCATCAAGCACCAGCTTGTTGCAAACAAAACCCCCGGAACTGAAGATTTGTCACCGATGGTCAAGACAGGCGACGGCGGACTCACACTCATCGAAATGGCACCGTTCGGCGTCATCGGAAGCATAACCCCTTCAACAAATCCGAGCGAGACAGTCATCTGCAATTCAATCGGAATGATTGCCGGAGGCAATGCGGTTGTTTTCAATCCGCACCCTCACGCAAAGAAGATTGCAAATTATGCCGTTGACCTTGTGAACCGTGCAATTCTTGAGGCAGGAGGTCCTGAAAATCTTGTTGTTTCGGTTGAAAATCCGACAATGGACACATCAGGCGAAATGGTGAAATCCCCGATTGTCAGAATGCTTGTTGCAACAGGCGGCCCCGGTGTTGTGAAAATGCTGCTTTCATCGGGCAAGAAAGCAATTGGCGCAGGTGCAGGAAATCCTCCTGTTATTGTTGATGACACAGCAGACATTCCGAAAGCTGCGGCAGACATTGTAAACGGTGCAAGCTTTGACAACAATCTGCCCTGTATTGCCGAAAAGGAATGCTTTGTGTTTGATTCGGTTGCAGACGAGCTGATTGAGAATATGCAGAAAAACGGAGCATATTTGATTAAAGGCGATCAGATTGACAAGCTTTTGAAGGTTGCTCTCATTGAGAAGGACGGAAAGTATGTCATAAACAAAAAATGGGTCGGAAGGGACGCGAAAAAGTTCCTGAAGGAAATCGGAATTGACGCCGATCCGCGGCTGATTATCTGTGAGACTGAGGAAATGCACCCGTTTGTTCAGGTTGAGATGATGATGCCGATTCTTCCGATTGTCAGAGTGAAGAACATAACCGAGGCAATAACAATGGCGGTTGCGGCTGAACACGGAAACAGACATTCTGCGCACATTCATTCAAAGAATGTTGACAGGCTGACTGCGTTTGCAAGAGCGGTTGAAACAACAATATTTGTTAAGAATGCGCCGTCATATGCAGGAATCGGTGCAGGCGGTGAGGGTCACACAACATTCACCATTGCAGGTCCGACAGGCGAGGGATTGACTTCGGCACGCTCGTTCACGCGTCAGAGAAGATGTGTTATGTCAGACGCTCTGCACATTGTCTGAGAGTGCAAAGCCTGTTTTCAGCGTTGATTGAAAGGAATTGTTTGAGTTATGAAGGCACTTGGAATGATTGAGGTATACAGCTTCACGACCGCGGTTTGCATGGCGGATATTTGTGCAAAAACCGCTGATGTGAAAATAATTGCTTTTGACAGAAACAGACCGAAAAGCGCAGATGTTCCCGCGCCTCTGGTTATGGAGGTCAAGATGGAGGGTGACGTCGGTGCGGTTCGTGCTGCGGTTGAGGCAGGTGTAAATTACGCAAAATCAAAAGGAAAGTATATTGTTTCGCATATCATCGCAAACCCTGCGGAGGGTGTTGAAAATATGGCATACCTTTTGGATATTAACAAGGATAAGTTCAATAAAAAACTGCCGAAAAACTTTATGGGAAAGGACTGATAAGCAGATATGGAGTCTTTGGGATTGCTTGAGGTGCAGGGACTTGTTGCTGCGATTGAAGGTCTTGACTCAATGGTGAAGGCGGCAAGCGTCAGGGTTGTGCACACCGAAAAGCGGCTTGGAGGAAGGCTTGTCACAATTATCGTTGCAGGCGGCGTCTCAGACGTGACCGCTGCGGTTGAGGCAGGACGCGAAAAGGCGTCCGAGCTTGGACGGGTTTACGGCTGTGAGGTCATTGCGAATCCGCACGCTGAGATATTGAAGTTTTTTGATGTGTAGCCGACACTGACAAATAAGGAATGGTGATTTTATGTATAATATAGATGCAATAACCGAGGCTGTGAAGAATGTTGTGGGAAGCATAGACACAAACAATGAAATCAAGGTCGGTGTTTCGCAGAGGCATGTTCATTTGTCACAGGAGGATTTGGAGACTCTTTTCGGAAAGGGCTATGAGCTGACGGTGAAGAAATATCTCATGGGGCGCGAATTTGCGTCGAATGAGGTTGTGACACTTGTCGGACCTTCCCTGAAGGCAATTGAAAATGTTCGTGTTCTCGGTCCTGTCAGAAAGCACACGCAGGTTGAAATTTCAAGAACAGATACATTTGTTCTGAAGGTTTCACCGCCTGTCAGACCGTCGGGAAAAATTGAAGGCTCAGAGAAAATTGTGCTTGTCGGTCCGAAGGGAAGTGTATATCTCAAGAAAGGCGTGATTATTGCGAACCGTCATATACATCTGACGCCCGAATATGCGATTGCAAACGGCATTAAGGATAATGATTATGTTGATGTTGAGATTGAGGGAGTTAAGCCGACCAGGTTCTATGACGTTCAGGTGAGAGTTCGCGATGATTTCAACGTTGAAATGCACATTGACACCGATGACGCCAATTCGGCGGGTCTTAAGAACGGCGCAAAGGTGAAAATAATAAGAAAGAAATAAGCTTGCAGAAGCACGCAGATTTTGCGTGCCTTTTGCGGTTTCAGGCTTGAAAATTCAGGATATATTTGGTATAATTGTTGCGGAGGGAGGCGAGCGAAATGTTTGCTCTTGAACGGCAAAAAAAGATTTTGGAGATTTTGGGTGCTGAAGGCTCTGTGTCGGTCAGCAGTCTGAGTGAGGTGCTTGATGTGACCGAGGAGACTGTCAGGCGCGATTTGGAAAAGCTTGAAAAACAGGAGTGCCTGAGAAGGACGCACGGCGGAGCTGTGCCGATGGAGGAGGGAACATATGAAATTTCCCTTGAAAAGAGAAAGCTTATCAATGTTGAGGCAAAACAGAAGATGGCGCGTGAGGCGTCAAAATATGTCATGCCGGGCGACACAATATTTCTTGATTCGTCAACGACAACATTTTTTATGGCAAATGAGCTGAAAGCAATGAAAAACATAACGGTGATAACCAATTCGCTGCGTGTTGTTGCAGAGCTTGCGGGTGTTGAACACATAAAGGTCATTTCGGTGGGAGGAGTTGTGAGCGGCAATCAGTCGTTTGTCGGAAGTCTTGCCGAAAACAGCATTGCGGAAAACTATTTTGCAAGCAAAATGTTTTTTTCAAGCAAGGGGCTGACTGCGGACGCAGGCATTTTGGAGAGCAATGAGCAGGAATGCGGCATAAAACAGAAAATGATACAAAATTCAAACACGAGATATTATCTTTGTGATAAAAGCAAGATGGGCAGTGTGGGCTTTGTCAAGCTAACGTCATTTGACAAAATCGACTGTCTGATAACCGATATTGAGCCTGAAGGCGAGCTGAAGGAAAAGCTTGATGAGTTTGAAATAAAAATAATTAAGATATGAGAGGACAAATGGCTATGGTAAACAAATTTTATGAACTGGCAAAAGAAAAGTATGCGGAGCTGGGAGTGGACACGGAAAAGGCAATTGAAATTATGGACAAAACGCCTGTGTCGTTTCATTGCTGGCAATGCGATGACGTTCTGGGCTTTGAGCATGTGTCGGATTCGCTGACGGGCGGGATTCAGACAACGGGTAATCATCCGGGACGTGCAACGACACCCGATGAGGTTCGTGCAGACATGGATAAGGCTTTTTCCTACATACCGGGACCGAAAAAAGCAAATATCCACGCGTGCTATATTGAAGCAGGCAGACAGGTTGACAGAAATGAGATTGAGCCGGAGCATTTTTCAGCATGGGCAGACTGGGCTTGCGAGCATGGCTATGGTCTTGATTTCAATCCGACATTTTTCTCTCACCCGAAGAGCGGCAATTTTTCTCTGTCAAGCCGTGACAAGGACATCAGAGATTTTTGGGTTGAGCACGGAAAGCGTTCGACAAAGGTTGCCGAATATTTCGGGAAAAGAACAGGTCAGACCTGTGTGAATAATATATGGGTGCATGACGGCGAGAAGGAATTTCCTGTTGACTCAATGATATACAGAAAGAACCTCAAGGAGTCGCTTGACAGAATTATTGATGCGGACACCGAAAACGCACACCACGTTAATGCGGTTGAGAGCAAGGTTTTCGGAATCGGAAGTGAATCATATGTTGTCGGCTCGCATGAGTTTTATATGGGATATACAATGAAAAAGGACGGAGTTGTTCTCACCCTTGACACAGGACACTTCCACCCGACAGAGCTGGTTTCAAACAAAATTTCAGCTCTCCTCACATATGTTGATAAGCTTCTTCTTCATGTCAGCCGCCCTGTGAGATGGGACAGCGACCATGTTGTTTCGTTTGACGATGAGACAAGAGCAATAATGCGTGAGATAATCAGGCTTGGTGCGCTTGACAGAATCTACATTGCAACCGATTTCTTTGACGCGTCAATAAACCGTGTTATTGCGCTTGCGGTTGGAGCGAGAAACACCAAAAAAGCATTGCTTGAAGCTCTTCTTCAGCCTGTTGACACTCTCAAAAAATATGAAGCAGAGGGCAGACTTGGTGAGAGACTGGCACTTTCGGAGGAAATGAAGACCATGCCTTTTGAGGCTGTTTGGGATTATTACTGCGAGAAGAACGGTGTCCTGACGGGTACAAAGTGGATTGAGGACGCAAAGAAATATGAGGACGAGGTTCTGTTTAAGAGATAGGAGAATGCGGAAATGAAAAAAGTTTTAGCTTTTGATTTGGGAGCGTCAAGCGGAAGAGGAATCATTGCGTCGGCAGACGGCGGAAAGATAACGCTCAATGAAATTCACCGTTTTGCAAACAACGGTGTCAATGTCCGCGGAACGTTCTATTGGGATATTTTATATCTGTTTGACCAGATTAAGCAGGGAATTGTGAAAGCAAAGCTTGCGGGAGGTTTTGATTCGATTGGTATTGACACGTGGGGCGTTGATTTCGGTCTGCTTGACGAGAACGGCGATTTAATCGGAAATCCCGTGCACTACCGTGACGCAAGAACCGATAATATTCCCGATGAGTTGTTTCGTGTGGTGAACCGCGAGAGTGTGTATGAAAAAACGGGAATACAGATTATGAACTTCAACACGCTTTACCAGCTGTATTATCTTGCAAAGCACAGACCGGATATTCTGAAAAGAGCGGATAAAATGCTGTTTATTCCCGATCTTCTGAATTATTTTCTCACGGGTGAGAAACGGAGCGAATATACGATTGCGTCAACCTCACAAATGCTTGACCCGTATGCACGTGACTGGAATCGGGAGCTTCTCGGCGAGGTTGAAATTCCGCAGAATATTTTGTGTGACATTATTCCGGCAGGAACGGTTGTCGGCGAGGTTTCCGGGGACATATGCACGGAGCTTGGGACAGCACCTGTGCCTGTAATTGCGGTCGGCTCGCATGATACTGCATCTGCGGTTGTTTCCGTGCCGACTGACAAAAAGGATTTTGTGTATATCAGCTGCGGAACATGGTCGCTTTTCGGAACTGAACTTGACGCACCGAATATTTCCGAGGAAGGCTGCAAGTCGTCCTATACCAATGAGGGCGGATATGGCGGCTCAATCAGATTTTTGACGAACATTATGGGACTCTGGCTGATTCAGGAGTCAAGGCGGACATGGATTAAGCAGGGAAACGAGCTGAGTTTCGGTGATTTGGAGCAGGCGGCACTCAAATGCGAGCCGTTTAAATGCTTCATTGACCCCGACAGTCCGGAGTTTGGCAAGCCGGGCGACATTCCGGAGCGCGTACGCCGTTTTTGCGAGAGAACGGGTCAGTATGTGCCGCAGACAACGGGTGAGGTTATGAGATGTATTTATGAGAGTCTTGCACTCAAATATAAACATGCATTTCTCAATCTCAAAAAGCTGACCGGCAAGGATTTTGAAGGGATTCACATTGTCGGCGGAGGAACAAAGGATCCGCTTTTGTGCAGAATGACTGCCGCAGCCTGCAACATTGAGGTTATGGCAGGTCCGATTGAGGCAACCGCACTCGGCAATATTGCGGTTCAGATGATGGCACTTGGTGAGCTTTCGGACATATCCGAGGCGAGAGCTGTGATTAAAAACTCGTTTGACATAAAGAGCTACACTCCTGACGGAGCAGATGAATGGGACAAGGCATATGCTAAGTTTAAGGAAATACTCATAAATAAGTAAAAGAAAAACCGCTCACCGTTTTTGGGGTGAGCGGTTTTTCTTAACAGCTAAAGCCGCTCATATAGGGCGGCTTTAGTGCTTTGGGGCGGGTGTTTAGAAACATTGTAAAATCAGGGTGCTGAAGGCACAACTTGTGAAAAAGCGGCAGCGACAGTGAGCTTTTGTGAGTGCGAATGCATTTGAGCAGGCGAGCCGAGCGCGCCTTTTTGCGAATAAGGATGAGCGGCGGCATGAGCAAACTTTGATTTTTATTAATGCAAAAAAATCAGAGCAAGCTTTATATCGCTTGCTCTGACGTGGTCGAGGTTACAGGATTTGAACCTGTGGCCCCCTGGTCCCAAACCAGGTGCGCTACCAAACTGCGCTAAACCTCGATGTGGTGACTTGTATATTATACATTTTTTATAAAATTTTGTCAAGCATTTTTTAATCTTTTTTTCTTCATCATTATATATCTGAAAAGCGGAGCAAATTTGATGTGCTCTGCTTTTTCAATTTTGTTCTATTCGTGGACAAAGTATCATATAAATAGAATAAATATTTATTAAAAGGGTGATGACGAATGAATACAAGACTTGCGGAAATCCTCGGATATGTTCCGAAGAATCTGCGCGGAATGCTTGAAAGAACCTTTGAAATGACAGGTGAGGGAATACAGGAAATCAGAATAAGAAACGGTCTGCCATTGATAATCGGCACGACAAGCGGCAGCTTTGCGGTCTTGCCCGACGGCAGTGTGTCGCCTGCGGTGGGCGGTGCATACATAGTCAGCGAATATGATTTGAGACAGATTTTTCAGGCGGTTTGCGAAAACTCCGTTTATGCATATCTGGACGATATAAGACAGGGCTTCATAACTATAAAGGGCGGACACCGCATTGGAATTGCGGGCCGTGCTTCAGCGTCGGAGGGACGGATTGAGGGCTTTCGCGAGATAAGCTCTCTGAATATCAGGGTTGCACGGGAGGTCATCGGGTCGGCGAACGATTTCATCGGGAATGTGAAAACTCAGGGCGGAATTGTAAACACTCTTCTGGTATCGCCGCCAATGGGCGGAAAAACAACCATTCTGAGAGATTTGGCAAGGCAGATTTCAGATTTTGGAGTGAAGGTTGCCATTGCGGACGACCGCGGAGAGCTTGCGGCGATGTTCAAGGGAACACCGCAGAATGACATTGGCGTTCAGACCGATGTTGTCGAAAATGCACCCAAAGCGGAGGCGGTAATTATGATGCTCCGCGCAATGTCACCGCAGGTCATAATAACGGACGAGATTGCAACGCGTGAGGACGCGGACGCCGTTTTGCAGTGCTTCGGAACAGGTACGGCAGTAATCGGCAGCACTCACGGTGCGAGCGCAGAGGAGGTCATGAAGAGAGAGGTTCTGCGTCCTCTCATAGGCGGAATCGGATTCAAGCAGATTATCCTGCTCCGCAAGGAGGGCGCAGGACTTAACACAAGAATTTTCGGACAGATAACGGCGGTCGGAGCATGATCAGGCTTGCCGCGTGCATACTCATTCTGACAGGGTGCGGATATTCGGGAATGCAGCTTGCCGCGCGTTTCAAAAAAAGGTGCGAGCAGCTTGAGGACTTCAGCGAAGCACTCAGACAGCTTGAGTTTGACATAGATTTTTTGAATATAACCGTTCGGGAGTCGTTTGAAAAGATTGCAAAGAGCAGCGGAGACGGTGTGAGAGAGGTTTTCGGATATATTTCAAGGGAAATGAAAAACAGCCGCTGCTGTGATATGCAAAGACTGTGGCGGCGCGCATTTGAACGGTTTTGCGGTGAGCTTTTTCTGACAGATGAGGACACGGAAATTCTTCTGGATTTTTCAAAAAACCTCGGTTCGGGTAACCGTGAAAGCGAAAAAAACAACATAAAAGCGGCGGCGATGAGACTCAGGATAGCCGAGGACGAGGCAAGAGAGGGCGCCGCAAAAAACATGAAAATGTACCGCGGTCTGGGCTTCCTTTTCGGCGTGTTCGTTGTTATACTGCTGATTTAGGACAGCGGAAGAGGCGCAGCGATTCGGTTTTGTTTGAAAAGGTGAACAAATGAGGAGGTATGGAATATGGACGGGGTGGATTTGATTTTCAAGGTTGCGGCAATCGGAATTTTGGTTGCTGTGCTGAATCAGCTTCTTGTGAGGAGCGGCAGAGAGGATCAGGCAATGCTGACAACGCTGGCAGGGCTGGTGGTTGTGCTGATGATGGTGATTGACAGAATCAGCGTGCTTTTCGACACAATAAAGTCGGTGTTTGACCTTTAGAATGCACGGAGGCTGAAAATGGATATATTCAGAATTGTTGGAATCGGAATATCCGCCGCGGTGCTTGCGGCATTGCTGCGGCAGCGCCGTCCCGAAATTGCCGTGCAGGTTTCGCTTGCGGCGGCAGCGGTGATTTTTCTTGCTGCTGCGCCGTATCTGAAAACTGTGCTTGAGATGTTTCGGGATATTTCAAACCAGATTGGACTGGACATAAAATATATCACTGTCATATTAAAGGTGATTGGCATTGCATACATAACCCAATTCGGAGCGGAGCTTTGCCGCGACGCGGGGGAGGGTGCGGTTGCGTCCAAAATTGAGTTTGCGGGCAAGGTGATAATAATGACGCTTTCCATGCCTGTCATGTATAAGCTGCTTGAGGTTGTTAATGCAATTGTGAGATTCGGATAAAAAAGGAAGATGCATATGAAAAAACTTGCGGCTTTATTGCTTCTTTTGATTTTCTGCACTGCCTGTGCCTATGCTGAGGACAAGAACGGCACAGACGGCATTATGCGTGAATATGCCCGTCTTTACGGCGAAAAAATTTCCGAGGGAATTGACGCGGCGTGCGGAGAGGAATATCTCAGTGAGCTTGTGCCGAGCTTTAACGTTGAGGAAATACTCTCGGGCTTGGCGCGCGGAGAAAACATTTTCTCAATCCGTGAAATATGCGGAAGAGGAATCGGACTTCTGACCGGAGAGGTCAGAAGCACGCTGAAAATTATGGCGTTCATACTTGCACTCTCGGTTCTCAGCACATATCTTGTGAATATGCAGAGCGGTTTTGCGGAGGGGGCGTCACAGGCTGCATTTTTTGCCTGCTATTCGGTCATTGCGGGAATCGCCGCCGCTGCGTTTTTTGAAGTTGTGAAGTGCGGACAGAACGCGGTGGAAAACATTTCAGTTTTCATGCGTATGATTGTGCCGGTGGTTCTTGTCAGCCTTGCGTCGGGCGGTGCCGTGATTTCGGCAACAGCATTTGAGGCGGTTCTGGTGGGCGTGATTGAAATTACCGAATGGGTGATTGAAAAGGCATTCGTTCCAATGCTGATGATGTCGGCGGCGGTTAATATCGTGAACAATCTTTCAGATAAAATAAATGCGGGAAAGCTGGTTCAGCTGCTCAATAAGGCAGTCAAATGGGGACTTGGGATTATGCTGACGCTTTTTGTCGGAGTCACGGGACTTCAGAGCATTGCAAGCTGCGGCGCGGACGGACTCACCGTGAAGGTCACAAAATTTGCCGCGTCAAATCTGATTCCCGTGGTCGGGGGAATACTTTCGGAATCGGTTGAAACGGTTATGAATTGCAGCATTGTGATTAAAAATTCGGTCGGGATTCTCGGCGTTGTCGTTGTTGCACTGATTGCGGTGATACCTCTTGCAAAGGTTGCCGCGTGCCTGATTATGTTCAGAATGTGTGCGGCGGTCATTCAGCCGATTGCAGACAAAAAAATTGTGAAGTGCATATCCGAGCTTGCGGATTCGGTCTCGTGCGTTTTCTCCATGACGGTCGCAATCACCGTCATGTTCATAATAATTCTGACCATTATGATAAATGTCGGAAATTCGGCAGTTATGCTCGGAAGATAGGCGGTGGGAGATACATGGAATGGATAAGAGACTGGATTATGCAGATTGCCGGAGTGATTGTTCTGAGTGCAATATGCGAGGTCATAATGCCGAACGGCGAGATGAAAAAATATGTCAGACCCGTCATCGGACTTGTGCTTGTGTTTGCGGTGATAAAGCCTGTTCTCGGATTTTCGGCGGAAAGACCGGATTTTCCGCGGGCAGGGGAAACGCAGAGACAGGCGGCGGAGCTTCAGAAAAACCTTGATGAAACTAAGCGGCGCGAGGTGGTTTCGATTTACAGCGAAAAGCTTTGCCGAAACATTGAAAATGAGCTGAAAAGCGGCGGAGTCAAATCCGATGTGTCGGTCAGTGCCGAAATTGACGGCGAAAACGGAGACAGTTTCGGAGAAATTGTTTCGGTGACGGTTGAGGGAGACGAAAAGATTGCGGAGGAAGCAGCGTTAATAAAACAGATAATAAAGCGCGAGTTCGGAGTCAATGCGGAAAATATCCGCATAGTATCATGAGAGAAAAGCGGCGCGGCAAAGGAGAGAGGAAGAGGTGCTTTTGAATTTTTTCGGGCGCGGACCGAAATATGCGGACGTTCAGGGAGAGAACAGCGGCAGCCGGAGCAAGGGCAGAATATTGATTTTTGTTATAATCGGAGCAATATGTGTTCTGGCGTTCAGCGGTGCGGGAGGCAGAAGCAAAAATGAAAAAAAAGATGAAAAGACAGAGGCGGATATAACCGATATTGCGGCGTATACCGCGGAAACGGAGAAGCGGCTTGCGGAAGCTCTGGAGAAAATAAACGGTGCAGGAGGGGTTGAGGTGATGATAACCTTTGATTCCGTTTATGAACATGTTCTGGCAAAAAACAGCCGCGGTGAGCTTTCGGAGGACAGCGGCGGAGAAAAAATCTCAAACACCTCAAATCACGAGGAAACCGTGGTGCTTTTCGGCTCGGGTGCGGCAGAAAAACCGTATGTTCTGAAGGAAAAGACACCGTGTGTATCGGGCGTTCTCGTGACGGCTGAGGGGGCGGGAGACGAGAAGGTCAGACTGGAAATTTATGAGGCTGTCAAGGCACTTTACGGTGTTTCGGGACATCGTGTGAAGGTTACGGCGGCGTCTGTGAATAAATAATACCACTGTCTTGCCGCAGACAGAAAAAACATTAATGCGGCGGAAAGGATTTGTTAATATGAAAAAGCTTTTGGGCGGAGTGAGAGGAAAACAGATTTTGGTGTCAGGACTTGCGGTGCTTGTGCTTGCCGCAGGATATTACCGCTGGTCGGTCGGAAAGGATTTCACCGCGCTGCCAACGGCAAATGACGCTTTGCCGGCAGAGAATGCGGAAACTGCGGCAGAGGGTGATTCCAATGCGGATTATTTCTCAAAGGCGCGGTATGAACGCGACTGTGCGAGAAGTGAGGCTGCGGAGCTTGTCAAAACCGCGGCGCAGGACGGCGAGGAGAACAAGGACACAAGCGAAAAGCTTGCCAAATATGCAAAAAACACGGAGTCCGAAACCGCAATTGAAAATATGGTTAAGGCAAAAGGCTATGCCGACTGTGTTGCTTTTGTTGATGACGCAGGTGTCAGGGTCGTGGTGAAAAGCGAGGGGCTTGAAGCTGACGGCGTTGCAAAAATCAAGGATATTGTCATTGAACAGACGGGGGTTCGCGCAACAGACATAAAGATTTCAAACAAGAACTGAAATGCATAAGGCAAAAAGGCGCACAAAGCCGCAGCTGCGGCTTTGTGCGCCTTGCACTCTGAATTAAAGACGGACGAAAATCGGTTTATGGTCTTTGTAATATACATAGCTTTCAAAGCCGCATTCGCGCAGGGTTTCAGCGGCATAGACAAGCCCGAGAGCAATTTTTTCGGGCTTGTGGGCGTCCGAGCCGATTGTCACAAGCTCACCGCCGAGACTGCGGAAACGTTCAAGGATTCTTCTGTCGGGCATGAGTCCCAAGCCTTCCAGCTCCGACGTGTTGACCTCCAGAGCCTTGCCGCGGTCAATCAGTGTTTTCAGAATGTCATCAATTGCTTTATCGTGACGCTCCGAGACAAAATGTCTGCCGCAGCTTCGCAGAAAATATCTGAGAGGCAGCGTCAGATGAGACAGAATGTCAAAATTGCATTCGGAGGCGGTTTTCAAAACGTCAGCATAGTATATGTCCAGAATGCCTGCGGTTTCTTCGTCGGAAAGCGATGAAAAATCAATTCTTGAAAGATGACCGTTTCCGGGCTTGACGTTTTTCAGGCAGTGAACCGAGGCGAGAACGGCGTCAAAGTCTGCGGAGGCAAGAATGCGATCGGTGTATTCGCGGTTCCAGATTGCCTCGCCAACCTCAATCCCGACACCAACCTCAAGCCTGCCCGAACAGAGACGGCGGATTTCCAGTGTGTCTGTAACCGAGCTTTTTATCCTGTCATAAATGTTTTCGGAGATGAAGGTGCCGATGTTGCAGTGGTCGGTCACGGTTATGCCCGACAGACCGTTTGCGATGGCAGCGTTTGCCATATCCTCTGCGGAGTATTTTCCGTCAGGGGAGTTTTTTGTGTGTATGTGAGAGTTATAAAGCTTCATTGTTCAAATCACTTCCGCAGAATAAAATTTTTTGAAATTCACTAATAAAAATATATCACAAACAAGCGCAAATGTCAAATCCGCATGTTGCAAAACGCGGTCGGTTATGATATAATCAGAGTAGGTTTAAAAGGGGGAGTGTTAATCATGAAAAAAAGAGCTGTTTCCGTGCTGTCGGCAATGCTGCTGCTTTTTTCCTCAGCGTATGCATTTGAATTTCCGACGCCCGACTGGGGTGCTCTGCTCCGCGAAAAGGAAGGCATGGTCGGACAGACGGAGCTTGAACTTTATGCGGAGGGTGCCGCGGACGGTGCGCCGTATTTCGGTGCGCGGCTTGAACCGGGGGCAGGGGCATATCTCGGAATGATTGCGGAGACCTCGGAGAGCTTTCAGCCTCTCGGGAGCTATCTCACATATATAAATGATATGTGGCAGGACGATTTGTATTATCCCGCAAACGAGATGATAAGAAACGGAAATGCGGTAACTATGGTCGGCTGGACGATAAATGATATGGGAAGCGTGAACTATGAGAAGGTTCGCAGCGTTCTGAACACTCTTGCGGCATATAACAAGCCGATGTTCATCAGATTTGCAAATGAAATGAATGTTTCGGCACTCGGGAACGACCCGTCAAAATATATTGAGGTGTTCAGAACGGTTGCCGATATGGTGCATGAATACCCGAATTTTGCGGTTGTGTGGTCGCCGAATGACTTGGGAGGTCTGGACAGACCGTTTGAATATTTTTATCCGGGCAATGAATATGTTGACTGGATTGGTGTGAGCTGCTATTCAATAAAGTATTTCCAGGGCAATCCCGACACGGACTATAAGTCGAGCGTATATTTCATGACGGGCGATTATGCATGGACAACAAACCGCCTGAAGCCGATTATGAGCTTCATGGAAAAGAACAGCATAAGCAAGCCTGTTATGATCAGCGAGGGCGGTGCTGCAACAGGCAATTCATACGGCGAAAACCTTGAAGAGTGGGCAGCACCGCGCCTGCGGAATATGCTGTGGTATGCTGTGATGAAATATCCTCAGATAAAAATGGTTAACTATTTCAACGTTATCCGCGCCGATGAAACAGAAAGGTTCAATATTTCCGAATATCCGTATGCGGCAGAAATATTCAGGGAGGCTGCGGCAAGCGGTGCATATATCCGCGGAATCGGCGAAAAGGCGGAATTTGTGTTCAGAAAGGCGGAGGAGAGCGGAACACTTGCCGCAAAGAACGGAACTGTGAGGCTGTATTCGCTGACATATATTCCGGGAAATCCGAACCCGACAGTGAGCTACAGCATAGACGGCGTGTGGTATCACGCGTCGGGACAGATTCCGTATGTCTGCAACCTCGGCATTCAGTCGCTTTCCGATGGCGCACATTCGCTGAAAATTCAGACGGGCGGAGCGGAGAAAAGCTATACGTTTTATAAGACGGGGCAGTATATCAGATTCGGCGCACAGCCCGAGATTCCGACGCCTGTGATCCGTGTGACGCTGGACGGACAAGAGATCGGCTTTGACCAGCCGCCGGTGATTGTCAGAGACAGAACGCTTGTTCCGCTGCGTGCGATTTTTGAGGCAATGGGAGCGGTTGTTTCGTGGGACGATACGACGGAAACTGTGACAGCGGTCAGAGGGAATACGAAAATAAGCCTGCAAATCGGAAGCGACAAGCTTTTTGTGAACGGCAGCGAAAGAGTGCTTGATGTGCCTGCACAGCTTATGGGCGGCAGAACGCTCGTGCCTGCCCGTGCGGTTGCAGAAGGACTGGGCGCAGATGTCGGCTGGAACGATGAAACACAGACGGTCATCATAACTCAATGAATTAAATAAGCTTTTTATGGCAAAATACTGAATGGATAAAATAAAATGCAAAGGGAGAAAAGAATATGAGCGAAATAATGAAAAACATATCAAAAGCCGAGGTGCTGACCCTCCGCGAACAGGTTGCATATCAGGACGGGCAGGTTGTCAGCAAGACACTTGTTCAGAACACAGCGGTGAGCGTGACTCTTTTCGCGTTTGACAAGAGTGAGGAGATCAGCTCTCATAAGTCGGACGGCGATGCATTTGTGACATGTCTGGACGGCGTCGGAAAAATAACGATTGACGGCACGGAATATATTCTGCACGAGGGCGAGTCGATTGTTATGCCTGCGGGACACCCTCATGCGGTGTTCGGTGAGGAACAATTCAAAATGCTGCTTGTTGTTGTTTTTTGAAGCTAAAGCATTCGGCGTGACAGGCGGCATATGAATTGCCTGAAATGTCGGCTTAAAACAGGACTGCAAACCGTTCACGTGAGAATCTGTTCGGTTTGCAGTCCGTTTTTTCAGCTCAGAATCGTGCGCATAAGCTCTGAGGCAAAGAACTTGTGAAGCTCGGGAATCGGGTGATTGATGCGGTTTGCAAGAAGCTTTGTTGTGTCAATTCCGCAGTCCGACATTGCTTTCCAGCCGGAATAGCAGTCAGCAACGGGAATACCGCGGCTGTGAGCGCACTCTTTGGCGGCATTAATATATTTGTCCATTCTGCCTCCGCGCTGATATTCCGCACAGCTTTCGGCATATTCCGCCAAAGGACTGCCCGAAAGCTCTTCCGCAACATACGTGTTCAGCATGTTCGGGGTCATGAATATTGTCTCAATGCCGCGCTGTGAAAGCTCGGCAAATATTTTTTCAAGCGGATTGACATAATCCTCAAGTGAGCCGTTGATGTCGTTCAGACCAAAGCAAACAACGCTCAGGTCGGGCGTCTTGGAGATAACATCGCGTTCAAGGCGCAGCTGTGCGCCCTTTGCGCAGTCGCCGCCGATTCCTGCATTAATGATGCTGATGGGACGCAGCGGAAAAAGGATATTCAGCATTTGCCGCAGGCGGTTGTGATATACCGCGTCAAAATTGAACTGACTGTGCATTTCATTGCCCGAGCCGAAGCAGCCGTGAGTCACGCTGTCGCCCAGAAAAGCGATTGTAACCGCGCCTTGACTGTAGTCACCGTTTAATTTTTCAACAATTTTCATAAGTTTTCCTCCGTATGTATTTATCGTATTTTAAATAGTGATTGAAACGGGTTAATTCCGCCGGTGAATATGAAAATTACATCATAACACATTTGATTTAATATGAATTATAGCATTTTGCGGCATGTCAGTCAATATGCAGACATTACTTTTACAAATTAATTTTAAAAATAGGTGGTGTGCTAAAGCTTAATGCAAAAGGAAGAATATATGAAGTATGGGCGAAAACAAAATGTTTTGATAAGTTTTGAAGAAAATGCTTGACAAAACGAAAACATTATGGTAAAATAAATCTGTTGTCTGAATTGACGGCAATATAAAAATGCGGATATGGCGGAATTGGCAGACGCGCATGGTTCAGGTCCATGTGAAAGCAATTTCATGGAGGTTCAAGTCCTCTTATCCGCACCACAATCCTGTATCATACGATACAGGATTTTTTTATGAAAGGCGGTGAATTTATGGCTGTATATTCTGCCCAAGAGCTTCGTATGATTGTTAGTGACATCGCAAAACAATACGGTGTTAAAAAGGTTGCATTGTTTGGATCTTACTCTACCGGCAAGCAGACATCTGAAAGCGACATTGATTTGCTTATTGACAAAGGCGATATTAAAGGCTTGTTTATACTTAACAGCTTTATAAATTCACTTCAGGATAAGAGTCAACCCCGAATTTTGTGTAAAGTCTTTACGAAGCCTCCAAGATGATGTATAATAAAAATATCAATATGGAG
>CAKSIW010000062.1 GCA_934463175.1 uncultured Clostridia bacterium
GGCTAAATGTGCCGAAATAAAGCAAAAGAGGAGCGAAAAGCTGCTGACGGGAGTGTTTATTGCGACGGCGGCACTAATGCTCACCGTTCCGGCAATGCTTATATTTTTCGGAATAAGCCTGATTACGGTGCTTTCTCCGATTGTATTTGTCGGGTTGGTGTTTCTGACAGCGTCACCGATTTTAATGAGCAAAGGAGCTGTGCGATATGAATAAATTCAATACATTCATCGAAAAAAGAAATTTTAAAAAGATTTTCATTGTCTATATTATTGCGGCGGTTATATGCGGTGCGGCGTGCGCCGGTGCTGTAGGGTATGCATATCGGGATAAAATCAGTCTCGCGCTGCAATATGAAAAAACAAGCGAAATGCTGAAAAAGCAAGGCACGGACGAAAAGAAAAAGCAAAGCCTTGACAGTCTTGCGAAGACGTCGGGGGATATTTGCGATGTTTTGCTGCTTGACGAAAAAAACAATGTTATATATTCCGCGAAAAATTCGGATTTTGCGGCAGACGGTGTGTTTGAACTGAAAAAAACGGACGGCAGCAGATTCCTGGAAAACAGCAAAAGCACGGGAGCCGTTTTTCGGTTTGTGAAAAAAGAAGAGTTTATGCTCAGCTCCGTTTTTGCGGACGATTTCAAAGAAATCCGCGATGAATATGACGAGGACAATTTCTATCTTGAAAATTTCCGTAACAAAAAGCTGTATCTGATCAGCCTGCTCGGCAAAAAAGACAGCAGCGAAAAAGCATATGTCATCAGTGACCCGAAGCCCGTTCAATTCGGAATGCTGTCACTCAAGATTTCTGCAAGCGTTGTAATGCTTTTGTTTATGCTCTATATAATAATTGTTGCGCTGTGGGTATATCAGAACGCGCGGAGATCCGGGCTGTCAGCACCCGTATGGGGCATTGTCACATTGTTCACAAACCTTGCGGGAGTGCTTGTATACCTGATATATAAGCATGTAAACGGAACCTGCGGCTTCTGCGGAGCCGTTCAGCCGAGAGAAAATATATATTGTACGGAATGCGGCAGGAAAATGGGGAACACGTGCGACGCGTGCGGACATTTCATAAAGCCTGCCGACCGGTACTGTCCGAGGTGCGGACACAAGCAGAAATAATTAAAGGGGGTGCAATTTTTGCACCCCTTTTTCCAACCTTTTTAAAATTCCTGCGTGTAATGAATTGAAAACAAAATGCAGGAGTGATACACATGAATAACAGCGTAATTAAAACAGTGCCGCAGATTTTGAAAGACAATATTTGCACAGTGTTTAATCTGTTGAATCTTTTGATTGCAATTTCCCTTGCCGCAGTCGGAGCGTGGAAAAACATATTGTTTATCTTGGTGATACTGATAAACACTGCGGTCGGAATCATTCAGGAGATAAAAGCAAAACGGCAGATTGAAAAGCTCACCCTCCTGTCGCTTCCGCGGGTTAAGGTTTTGAAGGACGGCAAAGAGTATGAAATACTGCCCGATGAAATTAAAAGGGGCGACATTTTGTGCATGGAAAGCGGCTCGGTCATCTGCTGTGACTGCAAAATAGTATCAGGCGCAGCTGAGGTGAACGAATCCGTGCTGACAGGAGAGGCGGAGCCGGTGCTGAAGCAATGCGGAGATGTGCTTTTGGCAGGCAGCAGCATTGTGTCGGGAAGGTGCTGCGCAGAGGTGATTTGCGAAAACGAGGACTGCTTCACTTCAAAAATTGTTGACGAGGTGAAAAGCACAAAGCAAAGCGGTTAGGAAATGCTTATGTCAATGAAAAAAGTCACAAAGTTTACGGGCTTTTTCATTGTGCCTCTCGGAATACTGATGTTTTTGCAGGGATATTTTTTCAGAGGAGCTGCGCTTGCCGACACCGTGGTTTCAACCTCCGCAGGTCTGCTCGGAATGCTGCCGAAGGGTCTTGTCCTGCTGATTAGCATTGGCTTTGCGGCTGGCGTGATCAATCTTTCAAAAAAACAGGTTTTGGTGCGTGAACTTCATTCTCTTGAAAACCTTGCACATTGCGACGTGGTGTGTCTTGATAAAACAGGGACGCTCACAGAGGGCAGGCTGTCGGTTGAAAAGGTGTTTGCGGACATTGACGGGAACGAATTTGAAAAGCTGATGAACACATATATCAGCAATACAGACGATAACAATTCAACCTATATAGCTCTGAAAAACCATTTTAAAAGTGCCGACGCATACGGCTGCAAAGCAAGTGTGCCGTTTTCGTCCGAAAGAAAGTATTCGGCGGTGACACTCGATGACGGACGGACACTCGTAATCGGAGCACCTGAAAAATTGTGCAGAGCCGTTTCGGACGAGGCAGCCGGATTAATGGCAGAAGGAAAAAGGGTCATATATGCAGGACTATGCGGCGGTGAAATTGAACCCGAAAACGTTGAGCTTATCGGTATGATTGTGATTTCCGACAATGTGAGAAGAAACGCACGGGAAACGGTGAAATATTTCTATTCGCAGGGTATTGATGTCAGGGTGATTTCGGGAGACAATGCATGTTCAGCCTCGGCAATTGCGGAAAAAGCGGGAATCAGGAATGCGGATTTATATATTGACATGAGCGCGTCTGCAAATGAAAGCATTGAAAGCATTGCCGAAAAATATACGGTATTCGGGCGTGTGACTCCGAAGCAGAAAAAACAGCTGATTGCGGCTATGCAGAAAAACGGACATAAGGTGGCAATGACGGGCGACGGCGTGAATGACCTTTTGGCGATGCGTCAGGCGGACTGCTCAGCAGCGATGGGCGCGGGGTGCGACGCGGCAAAGCAGACAGCGCAGCTGGTGCTTCTGAACTCGGATTTCACTGTTCTGAAGGACGTAATTTCAGAAGGGCGCAGAGTCATAAACAACCTGACAAAATCCGCAGGGGTATTCTTCATAAAAACGATTTATTCGATTCTTCTGTGCGTTATCTGCCTGCTGTTTAATGCTGACTTTCCGTTTATACCGATTCAGATTACTCTGATTGACGCGGTCATAGAGGCGTTTCCGGCATTCTTCATGTCCTTTGAGCGGAACGACAGAAAATGCGAAAAAAGCTTTTTGCAGACCGCGGTCAGGTCTGCTCTTCCGAACGGGATTGCGGTGTTTGTTTGTTGCGTGATTCTCCTTGTTTTGTCGGAGCGTTTGGGAATTGAAAGCACACAAAGCTCTCTCCTGATGTATCTCTCGGTCGGATTCATAAGCCTTGCAGGCGTGATAAAAGCAAGCCTGCCGTTCAATCTGCTCAGAGGCTTTTTGGCGGTGTCGGCGGTTTTGGGGTTTGTGTGCGCAGTGGTTTTGTTTGCAGGCATTTTGCAGCTGCCGCAGCTTTCGCCGACAGGCGCAGTGATATTACCTGTTGTCACGGTCATCGGGCTTGTCCTCGCGGTGTGTATTAAGATTCCGAAGGCAAAATCGGTGTATTGAAGTTCCGGGCGTTTTAATATGGTGATTTGTTATGATAACAGCGATAGATTTTCGTGTTCTGAATGCAATACAAAGAAAAATGCGGTGCCGTGCGTTGGATTGTATCATGCCCAAAGTTTCAATGGCAGGAAACTTTGGAATGGTGTGGCTGCTGACTGCGGTGCTGTTCCTGACAAGTGAAAGCTATGAGGACGCAGGTGTGAAAATCATATGCGGTCTTTCAGCGGGAGTCATTCTCGGAAATCTGCTGCTGAAAAACATATTTTCGAGACCGAGACCTTTTCAGACTGACAAGACGAAAACGCTGTTGATAAAAGCACCGCAGGATTATTCCTTTCCGTCGGGACATGCTCTTTCTTCTGCCATAAGCACTGTCATTCTTGTCCATACCAATATTATATTCGGAATGCTTGCACTTGCACTGTGCCTGATGATTCTGTTTTCGCGAATGTATCTGTATGTTCACTATCCGAGTGATATTGCAGGCGGTATTGTGCTTGGAGTGATAAAATCACAGGCTGTTTTAAGGCTGAACATACAAATCTGAGGAGTGACACAACGCACAAAAGTACGTTTTGCAAATCCGAATGATTCATTTCAATGAAAAAAACGGTTGGTGCGAAGTCGGTCAAGAAGAAAAACAGGAATAAAAATGCTTCTGCGCCGAAGGCACTCTCGCAAAGGGTTAGCAGTGAACCAAAGGCGTTACGAATGTGCTTGCAAATGAGTAGCCGACGTGAACGTGACCCTTTGGGAATGAGGAGGAACTGTGCAGCGGGTGACTGATTTTTTATATGCAATAAAAAATCGGAACAAGCATAACTTGTTCCGACGTGGTCGGGGTGACAGGATTTGAACCTGCGACCTCTGCGTCCCGAACGCAGCGCTCTACCAAGCTGAGCCACACCCCGAGGTCTCAATCAACTTGATTATTATACTACTTTTTTTGCGGCTTGTCAATATTTTTTTTAAAAATAATAAAAAAATCTGACAGAAATTTGCATATCATTTAATTAACCCGTATTTTGTTTTAATTCTGCTGAGCTTTTCGATCATCGGTTCGGCGGCAATCCAAAGAAAAAACACCGTTGCGGCGGCAAGAATGAGATCATACGGAAGTCCCATTGCATATGACGCGGCAATCATTGAAAGGGTCGGTTTGCTCTGTGACATCAGAACAGAGGCAGGATTAAGAATGCCTCCGTGAAGAAGAACCGCGGAAGCCGCACCGTATATGCACAGCGGAATGCGCCTTTTGTGCAGCAAACCTGTTTCGGCAAGCAAACCCGCCGCATAGCCGACAAGCCCCGAGGCAAACATCTGCCACGGAGTCCACGGACCTTGTCCGAAATAGAAATTTGAAACAAAGGCACACAATGCTCCGACGAGGAAGCCCGACTCGCCGCCAAAGCACACTCCTGCTATGATTATGACTGCAAGTGAGGGCTTGAATTGCGGAAGCATGAAAAATGCTGTGCGCCCTGCAACAGCAACGGCACACAAAACACTCAGAACAACCAGCTCCCTCGCTTGCGGACGCCGTCTTTCAAAGCTTGTGCAAAATGGTATGAATATTTCAAAAATAATCAGCAGACTGATGAAATAGTATTTTCTGTCCGCAAAGAAATACATTCCGATGAAAATTGTCAGCGGAATGACAATAAACGCCGTCGCTGCGGCGCAGATAAGCTGTTTTGCCGAACTTTTCGGCGTTGTTTTGCTCATGCCTGAGGCTGAGCGCGTGTCTGAGACGGAGTGCATGTCTGAGACGGAGTGCATGTTTGAGGCGGAATGAATGCCGGCTGATTTGCATTTCGGCGGCGCGGTCAGCGGCTTGGCTTTCGGTGTCGGTTTCTGACCGTGTTCTGAGCCGCCTTTTGGAGCAGAATTAACAGAGTTTTTAACATTGCCGCCGCATGAAAGAATAATATCCTCGGCAAGAACCGCACCGCGTATAACCGCTCCCGACATTCTGCACGCGGCTGTTGTATAAAAGCTGTTGCCCGAGAAAAGCCTTCTCGGCGTGTCTGTGCAGACAAAGCTGCCGTCAAACAGCAATGCAGCACGGTCTGCATATTCGGCGCAAAACTCAATGTCATGAGAGACCATGATGATTGAGACGCCCGTTTCGGTCAGACTGTCCAGAATTGCGGCAAAGCTTTTCTTAAAGTGTGCGTCCATGCCCTTAGTCGGCTCGTCCATGAGAATAATCTGCGGCTTCAGAAGAAGAATTTTTGCAAGAGCCGCACGCTGCTGTTCTCCGCCCGATAAGTCGTAGGGGTGTCTGTCCAGAAGTGTTTCAAGCTCGCAAAGCCGGGTGACTTCCTCAAGGCGGTGCGATGTTTCGGAATCGGTTTGTCTTTTGCTGTCCGTCATTTCCAAAAGCTCAAGCCGAACCGATTTTTGAGTGAACAGCGTTTGGGGATTCTGCGGCAGCATGGCAACTGTTGAGCCGCTTTTTGAGAGAGGCATGCCGTCAAACAAAATTTTTCCGCGCTGCGGCTTGCAGAGACCGCAGATGAGAGAAAGTGCAGTTGTTTTTCCCGTGCCGTTGCCGCCAATTACGGCAAAAAGCTCTCCGCGGTGAATCTTGGCGGAAAGTCCTTTGATGACTGCTGGAGCATTTTTTTCATAGCCAAACCACACATCGTCAAGCTCAACCGCGGTGTGTTCGCTGTCGGGCTTGTGCAGTCGGTGAGGGGAATACTCTTTCGGTGATATATCATGTTTTTCCGCAAAGGCTTCAAGCCATGCACGCCCATCGCAAACCGAAACGGGACACTCACCGTCAGACGGAACTGCGGCGAATATGCGCATGGCGGTTGGCATGGCGGAGAGCATATCATGTTTCTCGTCCTTCAAGGTGTTTCCGACATCGCGCGGCGTTCCGTCTGCGATAATTCTGCCGCCGTCCATGACAATGACACGGGAGGAAAGAGGAAGAGCGTCCTCCAGCCGGTGTTCCGCGATTATGACGGTTGTGCCGAGCTCGCGGTTAATTCTCGCAACAGCCTCAAGAAATTCCTGTGCGGCGATGGGGTCAAGACGGCTTGTCGGCTCATCAAGGATCAGAACCGACGGCTGCATTACCATGACCGATGCAAGATTCAAAAGCTGTTTTTGTCCGCCCGAAAGCTCTGAAGTTTTTTTGTGAAACCATGTGCTGATACCGAAATATGAAGCCATTTCCGCAACGCGTGCGCGGATTTTTGAATTCGGAACACCGAGATTTTCAAGACCGAACGCCAACTCGTGCCACACCTTATCTGTGACGATCATGTTGTCGGGGTCCTGTGTGACAAAGCCGATTCTTTCGCTTTGCGTTCTCAGATCGAGGGTGTTCACATTGCATCCCATAAAGAAAATGCTTCCTTCGGACTTTCCGTGCGGTGCAGCTGTCGGCTTGAGAAGACGCAGGAGGGTTGTTTTGCCGCACCCTGATTTCCCGCATACGGTCACAAATTCACCGCTGCCGATTGTGACTGAAATATTGCTAAGTGCGGTGTTTTCCGATTCGGGATAATTAAATGTCAGATTTTCTGTTTTAAAGATTTCCATTTCCGATCCTCCCAAAGCTCAAAAATAACAGGCATTGCACAAAGCACAAAATATGTGCAGAATGTGCCTGCCGTATGGAGTGAAAGCGGTGCGCCGCCGACCGTCGGGAAATATGCAAAAAAAATGCCTCCTGTCACATATTCCGCGAGAATATATACGCTCAAAGCAACGGTGAACAGGGCGGCAGCGAGGTCGCGCCTGTCCGCTTTGAAGATTGAGAAGGTGCTGCGCCCCGAAAGACCGTAGCCGCGGCTTTTCATGCTGTCAGCAGTCTCAATCGAGTTTTCGAGAGCCCATGTCATCATGCCCGACAGAATCGTCACGCCATGACGTGCGCGCATGAGCAGACCTCCGCTGCCTGTGCCGCGTCCGATGCACTTTCTTGCGGCGGCAGCTTCGCGCAGGTGTTCTTTGAATTTCGGCACAAAACGCAGAACCATTGACAAAACAAGAGACAATGACGGAATCAGTCTGCCGAACAGATACAGAAGCTTATCGCTTGTCATGACGTTGTTGAAGCATGAGAACCAGCAGATGACACTTGCAAGCATTGTTCCTGCGGCAATGCCGTATATGACCGATTCGGCAGTCAGGGGGTTTCCGCTCGGGAAATATGCCAGGACAGTGCTTCCCTCGTGACTGAACAGCGGATTAAACAGCGCGGCGGCAGCAACAATCAAAAGCTGTGCGGCACAGAATCGCAGACCGCGGCTTCCGCTTTGCACGGTCTTATATGCAAAACCGCACGCAAGCGAGACGGCAAGGCAAATCGGGTGCATAAGAAGCATGGAAAATGTGATGACGGCTGCAAAATACAGAAAATTTACAATGGGGTGGAAGTGCCTGAACTCATTCATCATTCTGTTCACCTGCCATATACCGACTGCCGATGTCTGCACCGAGATCACAGGTATACAGCCATTCAACCTTGTCACCCGGCTTCAGCTTATATCGGGAGCAGCCATAGTTCGGAAATTCCCCGTTAACACGGTACATCCAGCCCGAAAGTTCTCCGCAGTCAAATTCGTAAAGATTATTTATCCCCTCAATATATGCGCTGTTATATACGGGGGTTTTGTGAAATTCCATATGTATTTTATTTTTCTTCGTCTCGCGCAGAAGCAGATTGAAAACGCTCTCGCCGTCGTTGAAGGTGACGGTGCTTTCGGCGAGAATTAAGCCGTCCTTCGGAACAAGCGAGATCTTTTCGGGCTTGAGACGATCCATGTTGCCGAGTATGGCTTTGCAGCTGATTGACAGAGTGCATGTCAGAACCTGATTGTCATTTTCGGTCGGACGTTGCTGCGCCTCATCCGCATGGGGAGTGTCCGCGGTCTCTGGTGATTTTCCGTTCTGATGATTGGGCTTGACTTCTGAATGAGTCTCTGCGGATTTGACGATTTCGGCAGAGGAGGCGGTGCTGTTGCTGTTCTCGGGAGACATGTCATCGGACGTGTCAGTGACTGCGCCGTCATCTTTGCTCTTGCTGCCGTTTGTTTCGGGTTTGCCGGAGTCGGACTGCTTTTCATCGGCGGACAGAATCGGAGTGCCGGAATCCGCGGTTTTGTCTGCTTTGTCTTGCAGAAAAAAGGCAGAAACAAGCAAAGCCGCAATGAATGCCGCAAAAACGAATTTGTATTTGTGTTTATTCAGAAATATCAAAGCAAGTCCGCCTTTCCGAGAAGATTAAACAGCATAAGTGCGATTTCGGCACGCGTAACTTCGTGCTTCGGGAGCAATTCAAGCTCTGAATCGGAAAGGATACCATGCTTGACGCAAGCCGCAGCCGGAACGAAAGTCCAGTCCGACAAGTCTGTGTAGTCTGTGAAGCCTGCAAGAAAATCACGTGCGGCATCATCGGACAGTGCGCAGCCGATTCCGCAGAGTTCGGCGGCACGGCTCACCATAACGGCGGCTTCCTCCAGAGTTATGGTTGCGTTCGGATTAAAAGAGCTTGCTGAAACGCCGTTTGCAATTTTATAGGTATATGCTGCGTTCACATATCCGAAAAACCAGTCTGTCTCCAAGTTGTCAGTGAACACATTTCCCGACTGCACAGACGGCAGACCGAGTGCACGCACCGTGATTGCCGCAAACTCCGCACGTGTCATTTTTCCGTTGGGGTCGAATGTGTCCGAGGATTTTCCGTTTATGATTCCGCGCTTTGCCAGCTCGCAGATTGCGGAGCGGCAGGAAACATCGGAAATGTCGGAAAAGCCTGCATCGGGATTTGTGATTTGTGTGGCGCGGACATCTTTGTGTCGCAGGTTGCTGTTTTCGGGGCTGTTGATGTCGGATTTTTCGGGGGGCTCCGTGCTGATTGAGAACAGACCCGACTCGCCGTTTGTCATACGCTTTAATGCGGCGAGGGCATAGAGACACTGCTCGGTTGCCATCAGGTTAGATGCGGATATGTCCTTTGTGTGCATAAAGCCGCCGTCCTTTGCACGGTAGCTCATGAGTCCGTCGAAAACGGATTTTCCGTTTTTCACAAAACGTGAATCATCAATCGGGATTTCCAGTGCGCAAAGAGCGGTGAGAACCTGTGCACAGCTTTCAGCCGATGAATATGCGCCGTCTGCGCCCTGCTCCTCCGAAAGCCTGATAAGTGCGCGCTCGGTTGCTTCTCTGACGTTTTCGCGTGTGTTGTATTTTGCCAGCGCAAGCAGAGCCATTGCAGATATATCCGTGTCAAATCCGTCGCCCGAAAGCGAAAAACCGCCGTCCGCGTGCTGGCTGTCCAAAATTCGGTTTATGTACATATCACGTGTTGCCTGTGTTTCGGCTGACGGATTCTGCGGTATCTCATAACCGCCGCAGTCGAGAGCCAAAAGTGCCCATATTGAACCGTTGAGACCCTGCCAAACAGTTTTTTCATAGTCGCCGAGAGGTGTGAGAAGATTATACCCTCCGACATCTGACGGATTTCTGCCGATTGAGGTGAGCGCAATAATCAGGCGCGAATATTCGGTATATTTTTTCTCGTGCAGAACACCGTTCTGTTCGGACACAAGAGACGATATACTGTTGCAGTATCGGTCAAAATATCCTTCGGGGACTTCCGCGCCGCATCTTGCAAGCCCGAAAACTGCCCACTCACCGCCGATTGAGCCGAACTGCGGCTCGGGAACGGCATTCAAAACAAACACCGCGGTTTCATCGGTGATACGTTCAATGTCGGCAGAGCTTGCTGCCGACGCCGATACGCTTTGTATAATAATTAGGAAAATACAAAAAAATGATATAATGCTTTTTTTCATTATGTGTTCCTGCCTTTGTAATCTTTAACAAAAGTATAACACATTTGCTGTCTGATGTAAATAAGAAAAACACACATATTCCGACGGCATAATTCAGTTTTTGGCTTTGTTTGCATCAAGATTGACCGGAAGGTCGGGGGCAAAGCCGTATACGCTGTTATAGGCTTCATATTCTGCCTCGGTTTCGGGCGGAACCTGAATCAGACCTGTGCAGTCTGTGGGAGATGCTGCTTTGCAGCTGTCAAGGTTGTCCTCCGGAATCTGCGGTTTCTTTTTCGGTGTTTTCTGCATATATTTCTCCTCCGCATAAATAATATTTTTATAAAGATATTATTTGCAGGCAGAAGTAAAATATGCAGAAAAAAGACTGTTTAAAAAGTCAAACTGACTTTTTAAACAGTCTTAGCTTTTCCGCGGTCTATATTTCGGTTTTGATTGCCTCGTGTGTTTCCGCGGATTTGAACGCGGCTTCCATGACCTTCATAACTCTCAAAGCCTCTTCGGGTTTGATTTTCAGTTCTGCCTTGCCTTCAATTGCGTCAACAAGCTGCCAGTATGTCGGGTCAAGATTGTCAACAACGTCATCGGGAGGTGCAACCTTCAGGGTTGCAACGGTGCTTGGGTCTCTCGGTGCCATTGTCTTGGTCGGACCTGCCTTGATCGGCTGAATCTCGTCCTTCCATTTGTCATCAGCGTCAAGACACTTGACAACTCTGCCCTCACCGCTCCAGTCATCAATCTGAAGAGTTCCGTCAGTTCCGAGAACATACCATCTCGGGTGATTGATGAAGCTGTTTGTTGAAATCTCAATATGCGCTGTGACGCCGTTTTCAAACTGCATGGTGAGACGGAAGTTGTCGTCAACCTCTTTATATTTCACCGAATACATTATGCAGAACACGTTTGTTACCTTGACGTCGTGATACATATACATCAGCTGGTCAATGAGATGAACACCCCAGTCAAACATCATTCCGCCGCCGAGAGCCTTTGTCTCTCTCCAGCCGGCAGGAAGTCCCCTTGAACCCTCAACGCGTGATTCAATGACATACGGCTTTCCGATGACACCGCTTTCAACGCAGTTTTTCATTGCAATAAAGTCCTTGTTCACGCGCCTGTTATGGTCGATTGTGAACACGCGTCCCGTCTCCTTGGCGGCAGCCATCATCTCGACCAGCTCGGCACTCGACATTGAAACGGGCTTTTCGCAGAGAACATGCTTGCCGGCTCTCATTGCCTCAATTGCAAGATCCTTGTGCACGTTGTTATATGCCGAAACAAGAACAATATCAATATCGGGGTCGCGGAGAAGCTCTTCCTTTGATGAATATGCATAAAGTCCCTTTTCTTTTGCAGCTTCAAGCCTTTCGGGCTTTATGTCAAAGACACCCTTGATTCTGACCTTTGTGTTGCCCTTTGACAGCTGTGTGAAGTGATGCCCCGCCATTCCGCCGAAGCCGATAATTCCGAGTAAATACTGTTCTTTCATTATGCCCACCACATTTCTCCTGCGTTTTCATATATCAGAACCTCTTTGAGGAAAGAGATTGCTTTTTCAAGACCTTCATTCGGAGACATCAAGCCGTCCTCATGCTCAATGCTGATGACGCCGTCATAGCCGACTGTTTTGAGCATACTGATGATGTCGTTCCAAACCTCTTTGCCGTGACCGTAGCCGATTGTTCTGAACACCCATGAACGGTCAAGAATTTCACCGTAGTTCTTTGTGTCAAGAACACCGTTGACAGCGCAGTTTCTTTCGTCAATTTTTGTGTCCTTTGCATGGAAGTGATAGATTGCGCCGCGGAGTGCCTTGATTGCCGAAACGGGGTTGATTCCCTGCCAGAAAAGGTGGCTCGGGTCAACATTTGCGCCGATTATGTCACCGACAGCCTCACGCAGTCTGAGCAGTGTTTCGGGGTTATATACCACAAAGCCGGGGTGCATCTCAAATGCGATTTTCTTAATGCCATGTTCCTTTGCAAAGGCTGCGGTCTTTTTCCAGTATGGGATCACCTTTTCGTTCCACTGCCAGTCGAGAATTTTTCCGAAGTCCTCGGGCCACGGGCATGTGACCCAGTTGGGATACATCGAATTGTCACAGTCGCCGGGGCAGCCCGCAAAGCCGATGATGGTATCAACACCGAGGGCTTCTGCCGCAAGGATTGCGTTGATAAATTCGTTGTGGAATTTGTCTGCAATTTCCTTCTGCGGATGCAGGGGGTTTCCGTGACAGCTGATTGCCGCAATTTCAATTTCATATTTTTCAAACAGAGCCTTGAACTCCGCAACAGCCTCGGGATTGCCGATGAGCTCCGATGGCTTCAGATGAACGTCGCCGGGGAAACCTCCCGCGCCGACTTCAAGGCACTGAACGCCGAGACCGTGGAGATAGCTGAGTGCGTCCTCAAGCTTGTATGAGTTTAATACAGGATTCATTACACCGAGTTTCATAAATAAACCTCCGTTTTATATGTTGTATGCCGCATATGTTTATGTATTTTTGCACTGCGGTATTTTTTTATTCAATTTTATATTATCATAAAACACATGCATAAAATATAATTCTTATACCAAAAAAATATCGTTTTTTTGTCATTTGGCTGAATTTGTAAAAAGGATTGACAAAACATTGCATATGTAATATACTTGAAATATAACAAAAACAAAGGAGGAAGAAAGATGAAAAAGGTTGTTTTGTTTGCGGTTACGGTATGCTTTTTGCTGATGTCATGCGTTCCGACATTTGCAAATGTCGTGTATGTGAAGTCGGGAGATACCTATTGGAGTACGGCAAATGTTGCCGTGAGGGCAGATACGGGCAAAATTATACCGCTGTCATATGCTCTGGCGGATGATTATACGTATGCATATCTTAAAGACGGCGGAGAGATTGCCGCGAAAAACATTGAACCGATGAAATTCTCTGATGTTGATGAATATAGCTTTACTGTCAATGAAATGTCGGCAAGGGGAGTCATAAACGGGAACGGCGACGGAACGTTTCAGCCGCAGCGTGAGCTGACCCGTGCGGAAATGGCGGCAATTTTTGTGCGCATGTTTGAGATTGCGCAAAGTGACGAAAAGTCGGAATTTTCCGATGTGAGCGGGGATGACTGGTTCTGCCCGTATGTGATGGCTTTGGTCGGAAGAGGCGTTTTTGTCCGCGATGAAACGTTTTCACCGAATGACTCTGTGACGCGCGAACAGCTCATGACGATGACGCACAGAATGCTGTCGGACATGGGATATATGAAGGCGGCAGAGGAGGAGAAACTCGGATACTACGCCGACAAGTCTGCGGTGTCGGAGTTTGCACTGAACGCCTATGAAGATTTGAAGGCGAATGGATATATGCTGATTGAGGATTGTGATGAAAAGAATTTTGAGGATATGTCGGATGATGTATACACGCTCAATCCGCAGAAGGCTGTCACACGGGAGGAATGCGCGGAGTTCCTTTATTACCTGACGCGTGACTTCATCAGAACAAATGCACCTGCAATAAGACGGGAGGACGCACCGGCAGCGGAAATACCCGTACTTGACGGGTCAACCTCGACCTATGATATAACATGGAATATTTATAATGCATATTATCTGAACTGCGAAAATGCCGAAGGCTTTGTTGCAAAGCATTCCAAGACCTCAAATTCATATAAAAGACTGATTGACGGCGAGGTCGAGATGATTTTTGTGCCTGACGCAAGCGAGGAAATCACAAAATATGCAGATGAGAAGGGTGTCAAACTGAAATTTGTTCCTGTTGCGAATGAGGCTCTTGTGTTCTTCACCTCAAAGGACAACAAAGCAAAGGATGTCACAACGGAAAAGCTGCATGAGATATATGTGAACAATGGAATTGCAAGCTGGAAGGAGCTTGGAGGAGATGATGTGCCGCTTGTTGCATATTGCCGCAACAATGACAGCGGAAGTCATGCCCAGATGGAGAAGTTCATATTGGGCGGCGATGAGATAAACCGTGACATAAGTCTTGAAAGAACATCATATATCATGTCAAGCATTCTGACTGATGTTGATGGCTTCAACCATGAAAACAAGGATAAATATGCGCTTGGCTACAGTCTGTATTACTATTTCAACACGGCTCAAATGCTTCTTGGCGCGGAGGATCTTGCGCTGCTGCCGATTGACGGGGTTGAGCCGAGCGATGAAACAATTTCAAACGGTGAATATCCATATACAACGTCATATTACGCTGTTGTGCGTGATGAAGAGAATGCGCGTGTTGATGAGTTTCTGAAGCTCCTTGAGGGAGAATTCGGCGAGGAACTGATGGAGGTGAGCGGATTCAAGGCAGCAAAGAAAAACTGACATAAGGATTGGTGAGACGGTGTTTTCGAAGAAGAAAAAAAGAGGCTTATATTCTGAGGTGACAGATGTATCAAGAATATGTGCAACCTGCAAATTTGCATCACCGCTGCACAGTGTTGACGACTTCATGTGCTCAAAGCACGGTCTTGTGAGCCGTGACTATACCTGCAAAAGCTACGACTACAACCGTCTGATGAAGCGTCCGCCGCGGAAACGGACTCTTGGCGGAAACTACACTGCCGAGGATTTTTCGATTGACTGAGAGAACGAGGAGAGGCGGCAGCAAAACGATTTTGTTTTGCTGCCGCCTCTTGTGCTTTAAGCTCCCTTTTGCGGTATATGCTCACGGAGATATTTTTCCCGTGTTGCGATTCCACCGCGAATATGCCGTTCCTGTTTGTTTTCCATAAGTATTTCGTGAGTTTTTTCCGCCAGCGTCTTGTTTATTTTGATAAGACGTTCTGTTATGTCTTTATGTTTCGTTGTTACGAATTAGAACGGTTTCATCTAACCCCAAATCGCCAAGCAAGCGTAGGTAAATATCCACATTCCCGTCCTTATCCACTTCGATTTTCTGGATAATGCGTTTGAGCTGGGCATTGGTCATTTGGTGAACGTCCGCAATGTCCTCAATTTCTCTGAATGTCTGACCTAAAATATGTTCCAACTGCTCGTCTTTCGTCAGATGATAGGAAACCATCTTCAATTCATTTTCCAGCCGTTCAATTTCTTTCCGCATTCCGCCGATTTTATCGTTCAGTTCTTCACGGGAAATCAAATCGTCGGCATACATATCCATATATTTCTGCCGCGTCTTTTGCAGCTTCGCAAGCCGGGTGGTCAATTCTTTTTCATAGTTCAAATTTTCGTCTTTTGCTTTATAGACACGCTGAAATTCATTTACAACAGAACGGATTACATTTTTCTTCCCTTTCAAAAGTTCCGAAAAATATTCTTGCAATACCGCAATCAATTCTTCCTCATCCACTGCCACAGCATTAGGGCAGCTATCCGCCCCTCGTCCGTTGTGGCCGGAACATACCCAGCGGATATAGGTATTTTTATAGGTGCGGACAGTGCGCCGGAATGACCACCCGCACTCTTTGCACTTGATAAGGGTAGAGAACAGGTATTTGTTACTCTGGCGTTCCTTGTTCACCTTAAAAGCTTTGCCGCGGGACTGCATAATCTGCTGTGCCTGTTCAAAGGTTTCCGGCTCAATAATCCGCAAATCCGAGCGTTCTGTTACCATCCATTCTGTTTCGTCTTTTGCAGACCGCTGCCCAGT